>NZ_JBFADU010000014.1:0-171962 GCF_040641575.1 Streptomyces sp. NPDC020807 | reverse complement strand
AAGAACCGCAGCAGCAGGATCCGCTTCTCCCGGGGCGGCAAGTCCTCCAGGAGCGGCTTGAGCGACTCGCGGTACTCGACGCCCTCCAGCGCCTCCTCCTCAGCACCGCACCGGGGGCGTCCGCGCCGCGCCGGCGCACGGCCACCTCGGCGCCCGCGGCGCGCAGCCACGGGGCCAGGGCGGCGCCGAGGGCCGCGCGGTGCGGATCGGGCTCCGGCCGGGCCCTCTCGAAGACGAGCAGTTCCACGAAGGGGCGGCGGTGGACGGCCGCGCTGTGGTGGCCTGCCGTCGTCGCGAGGCCCAGGATCGCCGGGGTCATCGCCGTACCCGCCGGAACGAGGCACTCCCCGGCGCGGCACTCCTGTCCTCGCGGCCGCACGTGACCACCGGGGCCGAGGTTGCCGGGCGCGGCCCGCAGGAGGCCGCCCGGCGGCGGTCCCGCGCCGCCGTCCTCCCGGCGCAGGACGGCGGTCGTGCCGTCGGGGAGGCGGGCGCCCGCGGCGACGGCCACGGCGGCGCCGGGGGCGAGGAGGTCCGGCGGCGGCCCGTCGGCGTCGTCCAGCCGCCACGGGCCGTCTCCCGAGATCGCCCAGCCGTCCACGGCGGAGGTGGCGTACGGCGGGAGGTCGACGACGGCGAACAGGGGCTCGGCGAGGACGTGGCCGAGGACGCCGACGGGCTCGGGGCCGAGCCGCCGGCGGGCGTCCGGGCCCCGGTCCGGGTCAAGGTCCGGGTACGGGTCCAGGTCCGGATCCAAGTCCGGACCCAAGTCCGGGTCCAGGTCCAGGTCCAAGCCCAGGTCAAGGTCCGGATCCGGGCCCAGGCCCAGGCCCAGGCCCAGGTCCAGGCCCAGGCCCAGGTCCATCGTCACCGCCTCCAGTGGGCCGTCCGCACTGTCGCGGGACCGCGCCCGGGCCGTCCGCCAGTCCAGGCGGCCCGGCTCCGGGGTCCGTGTCGTCCCGCCCGTCTCGGCGGGCTCCCGTTCCTCCGCCCTCCGCGCCAGTGCCGCCGTCGCCCCCTCCAGGCGTTCGCGGGTGAGTTCGGCCTCCCATTCGGCCTCGACCGCGGCGATCCACTGGCGCATGTCCCGCATTCGGCTCCGCTCCCCTTCTCCGATGGACCGTCATCCGAACACGCCGCACCCGTCCACGGCCGTGTGACACCTCGGGACGTCACCCGCGCCGCCCCGGGACGATCGGTTAGCGTCGGGAGGAAGGCGGTCCCGGCATCCGGTGCAGGCCGCCGCGGAGGAAAGGAACACCATGCCCCTCGAAGGTGAGTACGAGCCCAGCCCGTCGGCGTGGGTGCGCGAGCAGGTCGAGCTGTACGAGTCGTCCGGCGGCACGGAGGGCACGACGATGCGGGACCTGCCCGTCGTGCTCGTGACGAGCGTCGGCGCCCGCAGCGGCAAGCTCCGCAAGACGCCCCTCATGCGCGTGGAGCACGAGGGCGCGTACGCGCTCGTGGCGTCGAACGGCGGCGCGGTCGCCCACCCCGTCTGGTACCACAACCTCGTCGCCTCGCCGCTGGTCGAACTGCGCGACAGGACCGAGAAGTGGGACATGAAGGCCCGCGTCGCCACGGGCGAGGAGCGGCAGGCCTGGTGGGAGCGGGCCGTCGAGGCGTTCCCCGACTACGCCGACTACCAGCGGAAGACGGACCGGGAGATCCCGGTCTTCGTCCTGGAGCGGATCAGCTGAGAGCCGCCCGCGGGACACCGGGGGCGGATCTGCCGAGAGGCGCCCGCGGGACACCGGGGGCGCCTCGGCCGAGCGTCGGACGCGAGCGGTCTCAGCCGAGCGCCGCGCGCGAGCGGTTCAGGTAGTCGCGGAAGGCCGACCGTTCGCGGGCCGTGAAGCCCGTGAGCATCTCGTCCTCCAGCGCCTGGACGGCGGGGGCGTGGCGGTCGAGCAGCGCGCGGCCCTCGTCGGTGAGGCCGATGACCTGGCGCCGCTTGCTGAGCGGGTCGGGGCACTTCGCGATGAGGCCGCGCCGCTCCAGCGCTCCGACCAGGTCGGACATCGACTGGGGGGTGACGAAGGAGTTGCGGGCGAGCTCCGCGGACGACATGCCGTCCCGGCGTTCGAGCACCGTCAGCGCCGTGTACTGGAGGGCCGTGACCCCCGAGGGCTTGAGCAGCTCGTCGAGCCTCGCCCGGGTGGCCAGTTCGACCTGCTTCACCGAGTACAGCATGGACGGCACCGTGGCCTCCGTCACTATCCCTCCCCCTCCTCGCGCCACCATCAGGAATCCTGTCGAAAATTCTAGCCCAACCCCCTTGTCCAGCGGCGGCATCGCTGCCGATACTCAGGATTCCTGATATTTGAGGAGTCCTTCTTGAGCACGCTTTCGATCGACCGCCGCGACGGAGTGGCGATCCTGACGCTCTGCCGCCCGGCCAAGCGCAACGCCCTCGACGACGCCACCGTTCTGGCGATCGAGGAGTTCTTCCGCAAGCCGGGTGCCGACGTCCGCGCGGTCGTCCTGGACGCCGAGGGTGACCACTTCTCGGCCGGCCTCGACCTCGGTGAGCTGACCGAGCGGACCACCGGCGAGGCCCTCGAGCACTCGCTGATGTGGCACCGGGTCTTCGACACGATCGAGGGCGGGCGCGTACCCGTCGTCGCCGCTCTGAAGGGCGCCGTCATCGGCGGCGGCCTGGAGCTCGCCGCCACCGCGCACATCCGCGTCGCCGAACCCTCCACGTTCTACGCGCTCCCCGAGGGCCAGCGCGGCCTGTTCGTCGGCGGCGGCGGCTCGGTCCGCGTCCCCCGGCTCATCGGCGCGCACCGCATGGCGGACATGATGCTCACCGGCCGTGTCCTGAGCGCCGACGAGGGCCAGGCCTTCGGCCTCTCCCACTACCTCACCGAGGAGGGCGGCGCCCGGGCCAAGGCGATCGAGCTGGCCGAGCGGATCGCGACCAACGCGCCGCTCACCAACTTCGCGGTCCTCCAGGCGCTCCCCCGCATCGCCGAGGCCTCCCCGGCCGGCGGCATGCTGCTCGAATCCCTGATGTCCTCCGTCGCCGCCGGCAGCGCCGAAGCCCAGGAGAGGATGCGGGCGTTCCTCGACGGCCGCGCCGGAAAGGTCACCCGATGAGCGAGAGCACCCCCCGGACCCCCTCCGCCGACGCGCCCGACGGCGAGGTCCTCAGCGTCCCCGGCCCCGGCGTCCTCGACGAGTCCGAGATCGGCCGCTTCATCGCCTGGCTCGCCGCCGAGCGCGGGCTGACGTTCTCCGACTACGACGGCCTGTGGCAGTGGTCCGTGACGGACCTCGAAGGCTTCTGGTCGGCGGTCTGGGAGTTCTTCGACGTCCGCCCGCACACCGAGCCCACCGCGACCCTCGGCCGCCGCTCGATGCCGGACACCGAGTGGTTCCCGGGCTCGACCCTCAACTACGCCGAGCACGCCCTCCGCCGCATCGGCGCCGACGGCACCGAGCACGACGACTCCGACGTCGCCGTCGTCGCCCACTCGCAGACCCGCGAGCCCGTCGAGCTCACCTTCGGCGAGCTGCGCGAGCAGGTCGGCCGGGCGCGGGCCGGTCTGCTGCGCCTCGGCGTCCGCAAGGGCGACCGGGTCGTCGCGTACCTCCCGAACATCCCCGAGACGCTCGTCGCCTTCCTCGCCACCGCGAGCATCGGCGCGATCTGGGCGGCCTGTGCGCCGGAGTTCGGCCCGCGCAGCGTCGTCGACCGCTTCGCCCAGCTCGAACCGAAGGTGCTGCTCACCGTCGCCGGGTACCGCTTCGGCGAGAAGGACGTCGACCGCCGTGCCGAGGTCGCCGAGATCGCGGCGCAGCTGCCGACCGTCCAGCACGTCGTCCACGTGCCGTACGGCGCGAACGAGCTGCCCGACACGCTCGGCTGGGGCGAGCTGCTCGCCGAGCCCGGCGCCGCCGTGTTCGAGCCCGTACCGTTCGACCACCCGCTGTTCGTGCTGTTCTCCTCCGGCACCACCGGCATCCCGAAGGCGATCGTCCACCGCCACGGCGGGATCCTGCTCGAACACCTGAAGAACAACGCGCTGAGCTGGGACCTCAAGCCGGGCGACCGGATGCTGTGGTTCAGCACCACGGCCTGGATGCTGTGGAACACGCTGGTCTCGTCGCTCCTCGTCCGCGCCTCGATCGTCATGATCGACGGCAACCCCGTCCACCCCGACCTGCGCGCGCAGTGGCGCATAGCGGAGGAGACGGGCGCGACCCTCATGGGCGTCAGCCCCGGCTACCTGATGGCCTGCCGCAAGGCCGGCGTCCGCCCCGCCGAGGAGTTCGACCTCTCGCGCCTGCGGCAGCTCGGCGCGGCCGGCAGCCCGCTGGCCGCCGAGGGCTTCCGCTGGGTGGCCGAGCAGTTCGGCGACCAGGTGCTCCTGAACGTCGGCTGCGGCGGTACGGACGTGTGCACCGGCATCCTCCAGGGCAGCCCGCTCCAGACCGTGCGCGCCGGCGAGATCTCCGGCCCGTGCCTCGGCGTCGCCGCGTACGCCTTCGACAGCAAGGGCGAGCGGGTCGTCGGCGAGCTGGGCGAGCTGGTGATCACCGAGCCGATGCCGTCGATGCCGGTCGGCTTCTGGGGCGACACCGACGGGGCGCGCTACCGTGCCGCGTACTTCGAGGAGTTCCCCGGCGTGTGGCGCCACGGCGACTGGGTGCGGTTCGCCGAGGAGGGCCACTGCGTCGTCGCGGGCCGCTCCGACGCCACCCTCAACCGGGGCGGCGTCCGCCTCGGCACGGCGGAGTTCTACGCCGTCGTCGAGGACCTGCCGGAGATCGAGGACAGCCTCGTCGTCCACATCGAGGACCCGGAGGGCGGCAACGGCGAGCTGCTGCTGTTCGTCTCGGGCCCGGCCGAGCTCGACGACGCGCTCCGCAAGAAGATCGCCGTCGCGCTCCGCACCGCCCTCTCGCCGCGCCACGTCCCCGACGTCGTGGCCCGGGTGCCGCTGATCCCGCGCAACCGCACGGGCAAGAAGCTGGAGGTCCCGGTGAAGCGGATCCTCCTCGGCTCGACCCCCGAGTCCGTCGCGAGCAAGGACGTCCTCGCCGACCCGCGCTCGCTGGACAGCTTCGTCGCGTACGCCGCCGAGCGCGCGGCCACCGCCGCGAACGCCACCGGTAGCACCGCCGGGAGCGCGTCGTGAAGGTCGCCGTCGTCGGCAGCGGCGTCATCGGCGCCTCCTGGACGACGCTCTTCCTCCGGTACGGGCACGAGGTCGTCGCCACCGACCCCGCGCCGGGCGCCGAGGACCGGCTGCGGGCGGCCGTCACGGGCGACCAGACCCTGCTGACGTTCACGGCCGACGTCGAGGAGGCCGTCGCGGACGCCGGGTTCGTCCAGGAGAACGGGCCCGAGCGGCCCGAGCTCAAGGACGGGCTCTTCGCCGCGCTCGACGCGGCCGCCCCGCCGGAGACGGTCCTGGCGAGCAGCTCCTCCGGGCTGCTCCCCTCCCGGATCCAGCAGGCGTGCGGGGCCCACCCCGAGCGGGTGCTCGTCGGGCACCCGTTCAACCCGCCGCACCTCATCCCGCTGGTCGAGGTCGTGCCCGGCGAGCGGACCGGCGAGCCGGCCGTCGAGGCGGCCATGGCCTTCTACCGCAGCCTGGGCCGCAAGCCGATCCGGCTGCGTCAGGAGCTTCCGGGGCACGTCGCCAACCGGCTCCAGGCGGCGCTGTGGCGGGAGGCGTACTCCCTGGTGGACCGGGGCGCGGCGACCGTCTCCGACATCGACACCGCCATCGCCCACGGGCCCGGGCTGCGCTGGGCGCTGCTCGGCCCGTTCCTCAACCAGCACCTCTCGGGCGGCGCGGGCGGCATCGCGCACGTCCTGGAGCACCTCGGCCCGCCGATGGAGGAGTGGTGGGCCGACCTCGGTGCGCCGAGCCTGACGCCGGAGCTCGCGCACCGGATCACCGATCAGGTCGCGGAGGAGCTGGCCGGGACCGGCGTGGAGTCGCTGGTCGCCGAGCGGGACGCCCTGCTGACCCACCTCATCGAAGCCAAGAACCGGACCGAGCACCTGTGAGCCCCCGATGACCACCCTGAACACCAGCGGCCTGACGGCGATCGACTTCCACGTCCACGTGGAGCAGGACGCCCACGGCCACCTCGCGCTCGACGCCGAGCTGATGGACGCGTCGGCCGCGTACTTCAAGTCCGGCCAGGACCGCACCCCGACCGTCGAGCGGCTCGCCGAGCACTACCGCGAGCGGAACATGGCGGCCGTGATCTTCACGGTGGACGCCACGACGGGCCTCGGCCACCCGGCCCTGTCCAGCGAGGAGATCGCGCGGGCGGCGGCCGACCACCCGGACGTGCTCATCCCGTTCGGCTCCGTCGACCCGCACCGCCCGGACGCAGTCGAGCGGGCCCGCTCGCTCGTCCGCGACCACGGCGTGCGCGGCTTCAAGTTCCACCCGAGCCTCCAGGCCTTCGCGCCGAACGACACGGCGTACTACCCGCTGTACGAGGCGCTCCAGGAGCTGGGCGTCCCGGCCCTCTTCCACACCGGCCAGTCCGGCATCGGCGCGGGTCTCCCGGGCGGGCGCGGCATCAAGCTGCGCTACTCGGACCCGATGCTCCTCGACGACGTCGCCGCCGACTTCCCCGGCCTGACGGTCGTCCTGGCGCACCCGTCGGTGCCGTGGCAGGACGAGGCGATCTCGATCGCCACGCACAAGGCGAACGTGTTCATCGACCTGTCGGGCTGGTCCCCGAAGTACTTCCCGCCGCAGCTCGTCCGCGCCGCCGGCTCCTTCCTCAGGCACAAGGTGCTGTTCGGTTCGGACTACCCCGTGGTCACGCCGGACCGCTGGCTGCGCGACTTCGACACGCTCGACATCAAGCCCGAGGTCCGTCCGCTGATCCTGAAGGAGAACGCGATCCGGGTCCTGGGTCTCTGACACGCCCTCACGACACGGGCCCTTCCGAGGGGCGCCCTGCGCGCGCCCCTCGGAAGGGTGAACGTGTTTGCCAGCGTGATCCACCGCGCCCTACCGTTCTGACCTGCTGAAACGCTCATCACCTCAGGACAGAAGGGCGCCGTCATGGCTGCCGACCCGCGCGACGAAGACCGACCCGCCCGCGCGCTCGGCAGAGCGCTGCGCGACCTCCAACGCCGCTCCGGGTGCACGCTGAAGGACCTGGAGGAGAAGGTCCTCATCAGCGACTCCTCGCTCTCCCGGTACTTCCGGGGGACGACGGTGCCGCCGTGGGAGACCGTGCGCGACCTGTGCCGGGCGCTGGACGGCGACCCGTCGGCGTACCGGCACCTGTGGCTGGCTGCGGAGGGCGGGCAGCGGGACGGGGCGGCGCCCGCGCAGGCGCCGGAGGAGACGCGGGGACCCTCGGAGACGCGGGGACCCGAGGAAACGCGGGGATCCGAGGTGTCGCTGGGATCCGAGGTGTCGCAGGGGCCGGAGGAAGGGCGGGCACCGGAGGCGCCGCCGGTGCGTAGGGGGCGCGTGGCCTGGGGGCTGGCCGGGGCGGTGCTCGGTCTCGCGGTCGGCATCACGGGCACGGCGCTCGTCGTCCGGCCGGGGACCCCGCTTTCGCCGTCCGCCGGCGACAAGGCGCCACCGAGCGCCGGGAGGTCCGGTTCCGCCGCCTCCGACGTCCACCGGATCTTCGTGAGCCGCGCGACGGGCTCCTGCCTCGACGACAGTCTCGACAAGGGCACCCGTTCCTACGCGTGCAACGGCATGTCGTACCAGCGCTGGACGGTGCACACCACGGCGGACGGCGGGCTGGAGCTGCGGAACCACGCGACGGGCCGGTGCCTCGACCTCACCCCCGATGGCCCGTCGGCCCGGGACTGCGGCACGGCCGCGAGCCAGCGGTGGACCGTGACCGCACGGGACGACACGGCGGTGGAGGTGCGGAGTGCGACCTCCGCGCTCTGCCTGGACGACGGCACGGAGGGCCTGCGCGCGATCCCGTGCGACCGGTCGGTCCGTCAGCAGTGGGGTTAGGGCGTGTGTCGAAAGTGGCGCCGCCGGGCAGGCGCCACTTTCGACACACGCCTTAGCCGGCCGGCCCGACCCGCACGGCGTCCAGCTCCGCGTACCGCTCCCCCTTCGTGAGGCGGACGGTGTTCCATCCCCCGACCAGGTCGACCGGGACCTCGCGGGAGCGCCACGCGTCCCAGCCGGTGTACGGGTAGTCGACGACGCCCGCCGAGGTCCCGTTCACCGTGAGGAAGTGGGTGGCGGGCGCCGGAGCCCCGGCGGCGTCGAGGGATCCGTTGCCGTGACGGACGCTCAGGGTGTGCCGGCCCGCGTCGGTGGCGAAGACGCGGAACTCGACGAAGCTGTCGGGGTCGTCGATGTGGCCGACGGCCCGGTCGCCCCAGGCGTCCCTGGCCTGACGGACGGTCGCCCGGTGGATCCGGGCGAGCTCCGCCTCGTACGTGACCCTGTTGCCGGAGACGTACGGGCGGCCGTCCTCGAAGGTGAGCTCGGCGGCGTACAGCACCCGTCGGGAGCGTTCGGGGCCGACGTACCCGTGGAAGAGGATCCGGTCCCGGCCGTCGGGTCCCGTGACGACGTCCTGTCCGCCGGGTCCGCCCACGGCGTCCGCCCAGGAATCGGTGGTCATGAGGGGTGCGTCGCCCTTCGTGTACGGGCCGGTGAGCGCGTCGGCGGTGGCCCAGCCCGTCGCGTACCCGTCACCGCGGTAGTCGCCTGCCGAGTACAGCAGGACGTACCGGCCGTGGCGCTTCACGAGTGTGGGCGCCTCGACGAGTCCGTTCTCCCAGGGGCGGTCCTGCCGCACGAGCCGCACCGCCTCGCCGGTGACGCGGCTGCCGTCCCGGGTGACCGGCTGGAGGTGGAGCCAGGTGTCCAGCTCGCAGCAGTTGCCGTCGCTCTTCCAGAGCAGGTACCGGGTGCCGTGCTCGCTGTACGTCGACGCGTCGATGGCGCCGCCCGCCTCGGTCGGGCAGACGAGCGGACCGTCCCCGGTCGGGCGGAACGGGCCGCCGGGGGTGGCGGACAGCGCTGCGCCGACGCACTGGCGTCCGCCGGCGCGGTCGCGGGCCGTGTAGAGGAGGGTGAAGCCGTCGCCGTTGTCGAAGACCTCGGGCGCCCAGACGTGCCCGGGCGGGTCGAGGGTGACCCAGGCTCCGACGGTCGGCAGCACGTCGGCCGGGTCGACGGTCCAGTGGACGAGGTCGGCGGAGGTGGCGTGCTGGACGTTGCGGCCGTGGGCGTTGGTGGCGTAGGCGTGGAAGAGGCCGTCGGCCGCCCGGACGACGTCGGGGTCGGCGAAGTCCTGGTCGAGGACGGGGGCCGGGGGCCCGGCGGGGGGCGCGGCGGTGGGGGCGGGGGCGGCGCCGACCGGCACGGCCGCGACGCATGAGGCCGCGCCCAGTACGAGGGCCGCGAGGACCCTTCGCCGCAGGGGTCCGCGCTTCCGTCCGCTGCCGTGGGGCACGACCACACTCACTCCTCACCGTCGGGCGCCCGCGGGCCTGTCGCGCGGGCGCACCGGGACAACGACCGCGACGGCGACGCGTTGTGGTGCGAGCGCGCCTCCGTCCCCGCCGTCCCCCGTCCCGGGACGCGCCCGTCCCCGCAGGTCGGAGGGGGCGGGATCCCGACTTGCCGGGACCGCCCGGGACACGCTTGCGGTCGTGTTCCCGGCCCCCGCATGCTGCGGACGTCGGGCCGTCTCCGGTACCTCGGCCCCCCTCCCCCACCTCTCTCCGCGAGGAGTCCCATGCCCAGGCACCCCCGTGCCCGCGTCCTCACCGCGACCGCGCTCTCCGCACTCGTCGTGCTCCCCGCCCTCACCGCGCTGGCGCTCCTGGCCGGCCCGGACGGACCGGCGGACGAACGTCCGCCCCCGCCCCTCCCCCGCGCGACCGGGCCGGCGACGGCGGAGGACCGCCTCCTGCACGACGCGGAACAACGCCTGCTCCGCGACTGCATGGCCCGGCACGGCTTCGTGTACCGCGTCTTCCCGCTCGACGACGTGCCGGAGGCGAGGACCTTCGCGTACGTGCTCGACGACGCGGCCTGGGCCGGGAGGCACGGCTACGGCTCCGAGCTGCGCCGGCGGCAACGGGAGCTCGCCCGGACCGACCCGAACCGCGCCTACTTCGCCGCGCTGCCGGCCGCCCGCAAGGCGGCGGCCCTGGTGGCCGCCAACGGGCCCTCCCCGGACGGCCTGACGGTGCGGCTCCCGGGCGGCGGAACGGTCCGTCGCAGCGACCGCGGCTGCGTCGCCGAGTCGCGGCGGCTGCTGTACGGGGACGGTGGCGCCTGGTTCCGTGCGTCGAACCGGGTCGAGGCCCTGGAGCAGCTCCGGCGCGGCCGCGTCACGGCGGAGGCCGTCTACGGCGCCCGGCTCGACGCCTGGCGCGTGTGCATGCGGCGCGCCGGGCACCCGTACGCCGCCCCGGCCGACGCCCGCGACGCCGCGCTCTCCCCCGTACGCCCGCTCGGCGAGCGGCGGGAGGTCGCCCTCGCGCTCGCCGAGGTGCGGTGCGGCGCGGAGTCGGGGCTCGCCCGGACGGCGCGAGAGCTCGACGACCGGCACGGGAGGCTCCTGGCCCGCGAGTACCGCGCGGACGTCGAGACGCGCGAGCGGCTCAGGGCGGCGGCGCTGCCCCGGGCGCGCCTCGTCCTCGCCTCCGGGAGCTGACACCACCCCGAGACCCCGCCGCGCGGACGTCGCCCGGCGGTCGCTCCACCCGATCCACCCGATCCAGCCGATCCACCCATCCCAGAAGGAGATCCCTCATGCGCGTCAAGCGTGCCCTCGTCACCGTACTCACCGCCGGGGCGCTGGCCCTGGTGACCGGCCCGGGCGCCGGGGCGGCCGGAGCCGCGCCCGCCTCACCGGCCGTGTCGGCCCCCGCTCCCGACGGCTTCCTCTACGCCTGGGAGCAGCCGCACGCCGGCGGCTTCCACTGCCGCTGGACGGAGGACAACGCCAACTGGGCGGGTTGCCGCAACAAGGTCTCGGACGTCTGGAACAACGGCTTCCCGGGTCGCGGCGAGGACGTCCGGCTGTTCTACGGCCTGGAGTGGACCGGTTCCTGGGTCTGCCTCCACCGGGGCGACTCGTTCCCCGACCTGGTCAACGACGACGTGCGGTTCTTCAGCGCCGGCGCGGGCCGGGGCGAGCGGGTGAACGACAACGTCTCGTCGCACGACTGGGTCGACCGCTGCTGAGGTCAACCCCGCATCGGTGCCGGCCCGACGGGACCCCCCGTCGGGCCGGTGCCCCGTGCGGCGGCCAGACGGGCCTGGGTGAGCCGGTTGTAGGGGCTGTCGGGACGCAGGCCGCTGCGCTCGCTGAGGAGGGCGCGGGCGAGGTCGTGGCGTCCGGCGGCGAGCGCCGATTCCAGGAGGGTCTTCTGGACGGCGTCGCGCTGGGCGTGGCTGCCGCCGTACTCGTGGAGGCGGCGGCGGATCGGTTGGAGGATGTCGACGACGGCGGCGTGGTCGCCGCGGGCGTGGGCGAGCAGGGCGCGGCAGACGGGGAGGCCGATGTCGGCGGTCATGGCGCGGTTGGAGACGGTGAACTCGCCGGGGGTGCCCGGCTCTCGCAGCCATCGCTCCCGCTCGGCGATGAGCCGTTCGGCGGCGGCGGGGCGTCCGGCGCCGACGTAGGCCATGACGGCGTGCACGTCGTTGAAGGCGTAGAAGGCGGGGTCGTCCCGCAGGGCCCAGGCGTCGGCGAGCGCCTCCCAGCGTGCGGTCTGCTCGGCGCCGGCCAGATGGAGCCGCCACAGCAGGGCCGAGGCGTCGAGGAGTTGCATGGCGAGACCGGCGGACTCGGACGGGTGCAGGGACGTGTCGTGGACCCGCAGGGCGGTGGCGGTGTCGCCGGTTTCGAGCGCGAAGAGCGCGTAGTGCCACCAGTTGTGGACGCTGAGGAAGTTGCCGTCGGTCCAGTCGGCGGTGCGCGCGTCGAGATAGGCGACGCCGTCGTCGAACCGGCCGCGCATCTCGTGGGTGTGGACGACCGCGTGGATGGCCCACACGTCGCGGGGGTTGCGGTCCACGGCCTCCTGGCCGACGGCCTCGGCGCGGTCGTACTGCCCCGACTCCTCCAGGCCGAAGGCGTACATGCCGAGCAGCGGGCCCCGGTGGGGGTCGTCCGCGTCCCAGGCGGAGAGCGCGCCGCCGATCCGGTCGCGCAGGCGCGGGGCGTCCCCGGTGAGGAAGTCGAGCTGGTGCCCGACGAAGAGGGCGAGCGCGTCGCGCGGGTACGCGAGGGTGAGCTCCTCCAGCACGCCGGAGGCCCGTCCGAGGTCGCCCGCGAGGAGCGCCTCGGCGGCGGCGGTGTGCAGGCGCTCGCGCGGCGGCAGCGCCGTACGGTCGAGGCCCGAGGCGTACGCGTCGAAGCGTCGTCGCGCGGCGGCGGCGTCCGCGGGCTCGGTGCCGAGCACGCCCAGGTAGGCCGCGAAGGCCTGCCCGACGGGCGAGGCGGGGTCGGCGAGGAGGAGTTCCTCGACGGCCGGGCCCACGTCGGGCCGGAAGAAGAGCAGCGCCTCGACGGCCCGGTCCAGGTGGCCGGCCCCTTCCGCGGTCGCCTCGTGAAGGGCGTGGCCGTAGCGGTCGTTCACCAACGCGGATCACCTCACGTGTCGCCGGATGCCGTCGGGATCACTATGCCGCCATCCCGTCCTCCGGCGCGGGAGCGAACTCGACTTTCGCCGGGGCGACTTGAAGGTGACAGCCTCGCGACACAGGACTGCAATTTCACATGGCACGTGTGGTAGATCTGCACGTCATGCGTTCACGCCCGTCCCTCCGTGTCCCCGTCCGAGGCCGTTCCGGCCGCACCTCCCCACCCGGCGCCCGCTCCCCCGCCGACACCGGATCCGCGTCCGGTGCCGGATCCGCGTCCGACACCGGATCCGCGTCCGGCGCGTACCGGCGGGTGCTCGGCACGCCCGTGGTCACCCGCACGCTCGTGGCGCTGCTCTGCACCCGGCTCGCCACGCCGGTGCTGAGCCTGGCGCTGATCCTCGCGACCGCCGGGAAGTTCGGCTCGTACGCCGTGGCCGGACTCGTGGGCGCCGTGCACGGGGCCTCCCAGGCGCTGGCCGGGGGCCTGTCGGGACGGGTGGCGGGCCGGTACCGGCCGGACCGGGTGCTGACCGGGTACCTGCTGGCCCACGCCCTCGCCTACGTCGTCCTCCTGACGCTTCTCTGGTCGCCGGGACCGGCGCCCGCGGCGGTGGCCGTCGGGGCGGGACTGCTCGGCGCGACCGCCCCGCCGTTCAGCGCGGTCGTCCGCTCGGCCTGGCCGCGACTCGTCGACGCCGAGTCGCTGCACGCCGTCTACGCCCTGGACAACCTCACGAACGAGATGATGTTCGTCGCCGGTCCCCTGCTCGTCACCGTGGCCGAGCGGTGGATGACGGCCGAACTCGCCATTGCCGTCGCGGGGGCCGCCCTGGTGACCGGCGGCACCGCCCTGCTGCTGACCCCGCGGCCCGCCCGGGAGACGCTCCTCCGGCCTCCGCAGGAGCCGCCCTCGGGCACCGCGGTCTCGCGGTGGAAGGCCCTCGCGGGGCCCTTCTCCCACCGGCCGACGGCCGTCCTGCTCGCCGTCGCCGGTCTCGCCACCGCCACGTACGGGGCGCTGCGCCTCGGGGTCGTCGCCGACGCGGGGGCCACCGGGCACGAGGACCGGTCGGGGCTCCTCCTCGTGGCCCTCTCCGTGGGCGCCGTCGCGGGCGCGCTCTGGTTCGGGCGACGGCCGCGCGCCTCCCGGCGGCGCCTGCTCGTCCGTCTCTGCCTGGCCGGGGCGGTCACCTGCCTCGCGGCGGCCTGGTCCCCGGGGCTCGGGGCGCTCGCCGCGCTCCTCGCCCTCTTCGGCTTCGTGGAGGGCTCCCGCGGCTCGCTCGAACAGGTCCTGGTCGCCGACCACGCCCCGGCCGCGCTGCGCACCGAGTCCTTCGCGTGGCTGAACAGCATGCTCTGGCTGGGGTACGCGGTCGGCACGGCGGTCGCCGGTCCCTTCGTCGGCGCGACCGGCGGCGCCGCCGCGTTCGTGCTCGCCGCCGTCGTCTCGGCGGTCGCCGCGGCGGGGGCGCTCCTGCTCCCCCGCGACCGGGACCCGGACGGTACGGCCTGACGGACGCTCAGGCCCCGGGCGCCGCCGTCGACAGGGCGTGCAGCCGCAGGGCGAGCTGGATCTCCAGGGCGCGGGCGGGGGACTGCCAGTCCGCGCCCAGGAGACGGCCGACGCGTTCGAGCCGCTGGGCGACCGTGTTGACGTGGACGTGGAGGTCGTCCTTGGTGCGGGCGGGGCTCATGCCGCTGGCGAAGTAGGCGTCCAGGGTGCGGACGAGGTCGGTGCCCCTGCGGTGGTCGTACGCGACGACCTGGCCGATCGTCCGGTCGACGAAGCCGCCGATGTCGCGGCTGTCGGCGAGCAGCAGGCCGAGGAAGCCGAGGTCCTCGGCTGCGGCGCCCTCGCCGGAGCGGTGCAGCAGGCGGAGGGTCTCCAGGCAGCGGCGGGCCTCGGCGTACGCGACGGAGACCCGGTCCGCGTGGTCGAGGTGCTCCGGTACGGGCGCGGAGGCGCCGACGGTGACCGGTTCGCGGAGGGTGCCGCCGAGGTGGCGGGCGGTCTGGCGGGCTAGTTCGGCGGCGGTCTCGCCGGGGCCGAGCGGCAGCAGCAGGACCGTGCCCCCGTCGCGTACGGAGGCGAGGCCGCGGCGGGTGGCGGCGAGGTGCGAGGCGGCGGCGCCGAGGCGGCGGCGGTCGGCTCCCTCCCTGCGGCCGGCGTCGGCCTCGGTGGCGCCGTCGGCCCGGTCGACGCGGGCGGCGAGCACCACGTGGGGCGCGTCGCTGTCGGCGCGGAGCCGGGCGGCCCGCTCGCGCAGGAGGCGGCGGTCGCGGTCGGGGGCGTCGAGCAGGTCGTCGAGGAGCTCGCCCCGGACCCGCTGCTCGGCCTCGCCCGCCGAGCGGCGGGCGAGCAGCAGCAGGGAGGTGACGAGGGCGGCCCGCTCCAGGGTCCGCTGGTCGACGGGGTCGAGCTCGGGCCGGCCGCGCAGGACGAGGGCGCCGAGCGTCTCGCCCCCGACGGACACGGCGGCCACCCAGTCGTCGTCCTCGCGGACCACGTGGCCGTCGGCGCGGCGCGCGGATCCGGCGTCCGCCTCGGTGAACTCGACGGTGCCGCCGATGACCTCGGAGACGGCGTCGGCCACGTCGTGGACACCGCCGCCGTGCAGCACGAGCTCGGAGAGCCGGTCGTGGACCTCGGAGGCCCGCTCGATGACCGCGCTGTGCTCGCGGATGATGCCGTTGGCACGCTCCAGGCCGGCGAGGGCCGCGCGGGTCTCGGCGAGGAGGTTGGCCGTGTCGATGGCGACGGCGGCGTGCGCGGCGAACGAGCAGAGCAGGGAGACCTGCTCGCGCTCGAAGACCCTCGACCTGCGGTCGGCGGCGAAGAGGACGCCGATGACCTGGCTGCCGAGGCTCAGCGGCACGCCGAGGATGGCGACGAGGCCCTCGTCCCGTACGGCCGTGTCGATGGTGCGGGTGTGCTGGAAGCGGGCGTCGCCGAAGTAGTCGGCGGTGACGTAGGGCCGGGCGGTCTGGGCGACGAGGCCGCCGAGTCCCTCGCCCATGCCGAGTCGCACCTGCTGGAAGCGGGCGGAGACGGAGCCCTCGGTGACGCGCATGTACGTGTCCCCGGCGTCGGGGTCGTTGAGGCTGAGGTAGGCGACCTCGGTGCCGAGGAGCGAGCGGGCGCGCTGGACGATGGCGCGGAGCACCGCGTCGAGGTCGCGGAGGCCCGCGAGGTCGTGGGCGGTCTCGAAGAGCGCGGACAGCTCGGCCTCGCGCCGGCGTCGCCCTTCGAGGTCGGCGCGGACGCTCAGGGCGAGCGCCCTGGCCTCTTCGAGCGCGGCCAGCTCCTCGGGGCCCGCGCCGGTCGCACGGGCCAGGAGCACGGGCCGGTCGTAGGCCTCCGTGGCGGCTCCTCGGGCGAGGAGTTCCAGGTAGGAGACGTGTTCGTGGGACATGGACCTAGGGATACCTGGCCGGGGCGGGATCGCACCAGCCCCCTCGTGCCTGCCTGTGGACAACCGCGTCGGCGCCCGGCGGCGCAGCTCAGTGGGCGGTCCAGCCGCCGTCCAGGGTGAGCGAGGTGCCGGTGACGAAGGCGGCCCCCGGAGTGCACAGGTAGAGGACGGCCTCGGCGACCTCCGCCGGCTCGATGAGTCGCTTGAGCGCCGAGTCCCTGAGGAGGACCTCGGTGAGGACCCGGTCCTCGGGGAGGCCGTGGGCGGCGGCCTGATCGGCGATCTGCCGCTCCACCAGGGGCGTCCGCACATAGCCGGGGCACACACAGTTCGAGGTGACGCCGTGGGGCGCGCCTTCGAGGGCGGCGGTCTTGGAGAGGCCCTCCAGACCGTGTTTGGCGGCCACGTAGGCGGACTTGTAGGGGGAGGCGCGCAGGCCGTGGACGGAGGAGATGTTGACGATCCGGCCCCAGCCCTGGGCGTACATGTGGGGCAGGGCGCCCCTGATGAGCCGGAAGGGCGCCTCCAGCATCACGGTGAGGACGGTGTGGAAGACCTCCGGCGGGAACTCCTCGAGGGGGCGGACGAGCTGGATCCCGGCGTTGTTCACGAGGATGTCGGTGCCCGCGGCGACGGCCTCGGCGGCGTCCAGGTCGGTGAGGTCGAGCGTCTCCGGCACGACGGTCCCGGGGAGGCCGGGGATCGCGGCGGCCTCCTCGGCCAGGGCGGCGAGCCCGTCGGCCGCCCGGTCGACGGCCCTCACCCGCGCCCCTGCCGCGGCGAGCCGCAGCGCGCAGGCGCGTCCGATGCCGCCGGCCGCGCCGGTGACGAGCGCGGTGCGGCCGGTGAGGTCGAGGGCGATGGCGGTACCGGCGGGAGAGCCGGTGCCGGGCTCGGGAGTGGGGGCGCTCATGCTCCGCACCCTATGAACGGCCCCCTCCCCCACACATGTGCGGCGGGCCCATAGTTCAAACGGTGGCTGTGGGCCGGAACCATGTGGGTTCGTCGACCAGCGCCTTCTCGATCCGCCGGTTCGAGAAGCGCTTCATCTCCGGAAGGTCGTCCACGTCGAACCAGCCGACCTCGGTCGACTCGTCGTCGTTCACCCGCGCCTCGCCCCCGACGGCCCGGCAGTGGAAGGTCACGTCCATGTACTGGCAGGTGTCGCCGTTGGGGTACGTGATGGGCTTGGACAGGGTCTCGACGAGGAGGATCCGCTCGGGCACGCACCGCACGGCCGTCTCCTCGAAGACCTCGCGCACGGCGCAGTCGGCGGGCTGCTCCCCCGGCTCGACGATCCCCCCGATGACCGCCCACATCCCGTTGTCGGACCGCTTGCCGAGCAGGACCCGGCCCCGGTCGTCGAAGACGACCGCGCTGACGCCCGGCAGGAAGAGCAGCTGGTGGCCGGCCGTCCGGCGCAGTTCGCGGATGAAGTCAGGAGTAGCCATGGCCCCGACCCTAGGTCATCTCCGGGTCGGGGCCACGGGCTCGTCGCCGCAGGACGTGTCAGCGCCGCACGCTCACTCCGCCGGCGTGCGCCGGGCACGTACCGCGCGGGCTCCCGCCCAGCCGAGACCGGCCACGGCGAGGGCCGTGAGCAGCGCCTCGGGCAGGGTGCCCATGCGGGTCGCCGGGGTCAGCGAGGACCGCAGCGGCACCTTCTCGACGAGGACGTCCGGGGTGAACATCTTCGTCTGGGCGACGATCTCGCCGTCGGGCCGGATGACGGCGCTGACGCCGCTGGTGACGGGCACGACCACGGACCGGCTGTGCTCGACCGCCCGCACCCGCGACATCGCGAGCTGCTGGTAGGTCATCTCGCTGCGGCCGAAGGTGGCGTTGTTGCTGGGCACGGTGATGAGCTGTGCCCCGTCGGTGACGGTGTCGCGCACGGCCCAGTCGAAGGCGGCCTCGTAGCAGGTGGCGAGGCCGACCTTGGTGCCCGCGAGGTCGAAGACGCCGACCTTCGTGCCGGGGCCGAAGTCGCGGCTGACCCGGTCGACGTTGCTGTTGAAGAGGCGGACGAACGACCGCATCGGGATGTACTCGCCGAAGGGCTGGACGTGCCGCTTGTCGTACGTGGCGACCGGGCCCTTCCCCGGCTCCCACTGGATCAGCGTGTTGCGGAGCTTGCCGGTCGGCGGCGAGATGACGGCGCCGATGACCGTGGGCGCGTCGACGGCCCGCACGGCCTCGCTGATGACCTCGGCGGCGTCGGGGTTGGCGTACGGGTCGATGTCCGAGGAGTTCTCCGGCCACAGGACGAAGTCCGGCTGCGGTTCGCGGCCCTCCTTGACGGCCGCGGCGAGCTCGCGGGTGCGGGCGGCGTGGTTGTCGAGGACGGCGCGGCGCTGGGCGTTGAAGTCGAGGCCGAGGCGGGGCACGTTGCCCTGGACGGCGGCGACGGTGGCGGTGCCGTCCTCGGCGGAGTCGTCGACGAGCGGCAGGGCCGCGACGGCGCCGGTGACCGGGACGAGCACGGCGAGCGCGGCGGCCGCGAGCGGGCCGCGCGGGACGGTGCCGGTGGCGCGGTGGGCGCGGACCTGCCGGTACGTCTCGTAGAGGCCGAAGCCGCAGAGGGCGACGGCGAAGCCGAGCACCGGGGTGCCGCCGACGGCGGCGAGCGGGAGGAAGACGCCGTCGGCCTGGCCGAAGGCGATCTTGCCCCAGGGGAAGCCGCCGAACGGCACGCGCGCGCGTGCCGCCTCGCCGAGGACCCACACCCCGGCCGCGAGGAACGGCCACGCGGGCAGGCGGGAGACGGCGGCGACGCCGAGACCGACGGCGGCGACGAAGAGCGCCTCGACGGCGGCGAGGGCGATCCACGGACCGGGGCCCACCTCCTCGCCGGTCCAGACGAGGAGCGGCAGCATGAAGCCGAGCCCGGCCAGGTAGCCGAGGCCGAAACCGGCCCTCGGCCGACGGCCCCTGAGGGCCCAGCCGAGCAGGCCGAAGGCGGGCAGCGCGAGCCACCACAGGGGACGCGGCGGGAAGCTCAGGAAGAGCAGGATTCCGGACAGCAGGGCCGCTCCGGGCCGCACGAACCGCCGCAGCCGGGAGCCCGCGGAGGGCTTGCTCCCGGCTTCCGCTTCCGCGGCGGGCGCGCCCGCGCTCGCGGGCGTGGGCTCGCCGTCGGGTCCGGGTTCGTCGACTGGGGTGATGGTGGCGCTCACCTTGCGGAGTCTACGTCGCGCCCCTGTGGGCCAGAAGGCGGGACCTGCACGCCCCGCGCGGGTCTCACCCGCCGGGTGCGACGGCCCGTGCGGCTGCGCCGTGGACCGATCGGATCCGGCCACACCCGCGCGGGCGCCGACGCTCAGGCGCCCGTGGGCGCGGGCGGCGCGGCGGGACCGGAGGTGGCGGGGCCGGACTCGGCGGGGCCGGACGCGGGCGGCGGCACGGGCGGCCGCGCGCGCAGGAGCTCCTCGATGACCCGTACCGCCGCGGCGGCGTCGTCCACGGTGACCGTGAACGTACGGCCGTCGTCGAGCCGCAGGACGAGGCCCTCGCCGCCGCGGACGATCACGCCGGTGCCGTGGTCGGGGCGCCAGCGGTAGCCCCAGCCGCCCCAGTGCCGGGGCGTGACGCTCGGCACGTGGGCGACCCCGGTGACCCGGGCGAGGGGAATGCGGCGGCGCGGCAGCCCCACGTGGCCGCAGCGGACCTCCATGGCGCGGTCGTCGACCTTGACCGCCACGTGGACGAAGGCGAGTGTGCCGAAGAGGACGAGCAGTCCGGCCGCCAGGCAGCCGACGACCGCCATGACCAGGGCGGTGATGCCGGAGGTCCACGCCGACTCGACGGCCAGCGTGATGCCGAGGGCCATGAACGCGGCGCCCGCGACGGCGGCGAGCCACTGGAAGCGGTTGGTGGCGCGCCCGGCCCACACGGTCGGCCTGTGCCCGCCGTGGTGCGCGCGGCCCCGGGAGGGGTCCCGGGAGTGCTCCCTCATACCGAGAACGGTACCCGCGTTCCTCCGGGGCAGCGCGCCGGAGAGCGATCACGCACCCACGGTCAGTGAGCGGTGGCCGCGGCTCCCAGGATGCGCGCCTCGGGGTAGGTGAGGGCGGCGGCGGGGAGCGTGCCGGGCCGTCCGCTGAGGAGGACGGAGAGGCGGCCGGTGGGCTCGGCGTCGGGCGCGGGCTCGGCGCCGATGCGGCGCAGCGCCTGCGCGGCGACGGCCTCGGCGGAGCCGTGGAAGACGACCCGCGGGAGTCCGGCGGCGCGGCCGCGCGCTTCGAGGGCGGCGAGGATGCGGTCCTCGACGAGCTCGTAGTGGGTGCAGCCGAGGACGACCGCGCGGACGTCGTCGGAGGTGAGGGCGGCCGCGGCGGCGACGGCCAGGTCGACGGCCTCGGGGTCGGCGTGCTCGACGGCGTCGGCGAGTCCCGGGCACGGCACCTCGGTGACCTCGGCGCCGTCGGCGAAGTCGCGGATGAGCCCGCGCTGGTAGGCGCTGCCGGTGGTGGCGGGGGTGGCCCAGATGGCGATCTTGCCGCCGCCCGCGGCGGCGGGCTTGACGGCGGGGACGGTGCCGATGACCGGGATCTCGGGTTCGAGGGCGGCGCGCAGGGCCGGGAGGGCGTGCACGCTCGCGGTGTTGCAGGCCACGACGAGGGCGTCCGGCCGGTGGTCGGCGGCGGCGAGGGCGACGGCGAGGGCGCGCGCGGTCAGGTCCTCGGGGGTACGGGGCCCCCAGGGCATGCCGTCGGGGTCGTTGGAGATGAGCAGATCCGCGTCCGGCCGCAGCCGGCGCGTCGCGGCAGCCGCCGGGAGCAGGCCGATTCCGGAGTCCATGAGCGCGATCTTCACCCGGTCACCCTAGCCGATGGGCCTCTCCACCCCGGCGAACTGGGGCAGACTGCGACGAATGACCACCCTCGCCTGGTGCGCGTCCGTCTCCCTGGCCGTCTGGGTCTGGCTGCTGTTCGGCCAGGGCTTCTTCTGGCGCACGGACCAGCGTCTGCCGCCCGCGCCCTCCGCACCGCCGGACGGCTGGCCGCGCGTGGTGATCGTCGTGCCGGCCCGGGACGAGGCCGGGGTGCTCCCCCTCAGCCTGCCCTCGCTGCTCGCACAGGACTACCCGGGCGAGGCGGAGGTCGTGCTCGTGGACGACGGGAGCACGGACGGTACGGGCCGGGTGGCCGCGGAACTGGCGGCCGGGGCCCCGGGGCGCGGCGGGGGGCTGCCGCTCACCGTCGTGTCGCCGGGCGAGCCGGAGCCGGGCTGGACGGGGAAGCTGTGGGCGCTGCGGCACGGCATCGCGCTCGCACGCGCGCGTGGGCCGGAGTTCCTGCTCCTGACGGACGCGGACATCGCCCACGAGCCGGACAGTCTGCGGCTGCTGGTGGCGGCGGCCCGGGGGAACGGGCTCGACCTGGTATCGCAGATGGCCCGGCTGCGGGCGGTGAGCCCGTGGGAGCGGCTGGTCGTGCCGGCGTTCGTCTACTTCTTCGCTCAGCTCTACCCCTTCCGCCGGATCAACCGGCCGGGCGGCCGGGTGACGGCGGCGGCGGGCGGCTGCGTACTGCTGCGGACGGAGACGGCGGTGGCGGCCGGGGTGCCCGAGGTGATCCGCCGGGCGGTGATCGACGACGTGTCCCTCGCGCGGGCCGTGCGCCGGGTGGGCGGGCGGATCTGGCTGGGGCTCGCGGACCACGTGGACAGCGTCCGCCCGTACCCGGGGCTCGGGGAGCTGTGGCGGATGGTGTCGCGGAGCGCGTACGCGCAGCTGCGGCACAACCCGCTGCTGCTCGCGGGCACGGTCGCGGGTCTGGTGCTGGTCTACCTGCTGCCGCCGGTGGCGCTGGTCGTCGGCGTGGTGGCGGGTGACGCCCCCGCGGCGTGGGCGGGGGCGGCGGCCTGGGCGGTGATGACGGGGACGTACCTGCCCATGCTCCGCTACTACCGGCAGCCCCTCGCGCTCGCGCCGCTGCTGCCGTTCACCGCGTTCCTCTACCTCCTGATGACGGTGGACTCCGCCGTCCTGCACTACCGGGGCAGGGGTGCGGCGTGGAAGGGGCGGACGTACGCGGCGCCGGGGGCGACGCGGGGCGCGGAGCAGCGGTTGGGCGGGGGCGCCGAGTAGCGGTCGGTCGGCGGGCGGGGCCACGGCCTCGGATCGTCCGGCCCGCATCCCCGGGGCTTACGTCAACGCCGTTGACCCTCGACGGGGGCGGCGGTTCGATGCTGCCAGCGCGGCGGCCGACCGCCCGCGACACGTACCCCCGCTCCAGGAAGGCACCTGCCATGACCGACCCCGGCGACCTCGCCTACATGCCGGCCTCCGAGGCCCTCGCCCGCTTCCGCGACCGCTCGCTCTCCCCGGTCGAGCTGATGACCGCCGTCATCGAGCGCGCCGAGGCGGTCGAGTCCAAGGTGAACGCCCTCGCGGAGCGGACCTTCGAGGAGGCGCTCGCCGCCGCGCGCGCGGCCGAGGCGCGGTACGCCGGCAAGGGCGAGGCGCCCCGCGCCCTGGAGGGGCTCGCGGTCGCGACGAAGGAGGAGCAGCCGATCGCGGGCCGCAGCGCCACGGACGGTTCGCTGGCCTTCCGCGACGAGATCGCCGAGGAGACGCACCCGGTGGTCGACCGCGTCCAGGCCGCGGGCGGCATCGTGCACGCGCGGACGACGACGCCGGAGTTCAGCTGCGCGGCCTTCACGCAGTCGCGGCTGTGGGGCGTGACGCGCAACCCGTGGAACCCGGAGTTCAGCCCAGGCGGTTCCTCCGGCGGCGCCGGCGCCGCGCTCGCGGCGGGCGAGACGACGCTCGCTACCGGCTCGGACATCGGCGGCTCCATCCGCATCCCGGCCTCCTTCACCGGCACGGTCGGCTACAAGCCGCCGTACGGCCGGGTGCCGGCGATGGCGCCGTTCAACCTCGACACGTACTGCCACGACGGCCCGATGGCGCGGTCCGTCGCCGACGTCGCGCTGCTCCAGAACGTGATCGCGGGCCCGCACCCGCTCGACGCGGTCTCCCTGCGCCCCAAGTTCACGCTGCCGGAGCGGTTCGAGGGCGTCGAGGGCATGCGGGTGGCACTCTCGGTGACGCTCGGGGACTGGCCGGTCGACCCCGACGTCGAGGCGAACACGCGCGCCGTCGCCGGCGCCCTGCGGGCGGCGGGGGCGATCGTCGAGGAGGTGGAGGTGCCGATCCGCCGCGCCGACGTCATGGAGGCGGCGAACATCCACTTCGGCTCCATCTTCGGCCCGTACGTCACCTCGGTCGCCGCCGAGCACGGCGACCTGCTGACCGGGTACGCGCTGGAGTTCGCCCGGACGACCGCCGAGGCCGCGAGCGCGCCGGGCAGCATCATGCGCGGTCTGGAGATCGAGGCGCGTATACAGGCGACGCTGGGTCTCCTCCTCGACCGGTACGACGTGCTGCTCTGCCCCACCACCGCCATCCCGGCACTCAAGGCCGACGACGACTACCTGTCGACGAAGGTCGTGATCAACGGCGTCGAGCTCGACTCCTACATCGAGGCCGCGATGACGACGGTCTTCAACATCGCCAGCCGCTGCCCCGTCCTGAGCGTGCCCTCCGGTCTCGCGTCGAACGGCGTCCCGACGGGCGTCCAGGTCGTCGGCCGCACCTACGACGACACGAGCGTCTTCCGGGTGGCCACCGCGATCGAGGCCGTGCGGCCCTGGAGCACCCGCCCGAGCCTCTGATCGATCGGAGTGATCGATCAAAAGGCCTTTTCCGGGGGTTGCAGTTACTGACGGTATCCCCTCGATAATCCTGCGTTTCGAACGCGCGGGAGCGAATGCCGTCCGCCCGCGCACGAGCGGGCGGACGGCACGTTCACTTCACCTTCCGCGCACAGGAAATCCCTCGTTGTTAACACAGTCTTTATCAATGTTTCGGCAGGTCAGGGCGGCAAAACCCGCGTAAATCGGATCGGCCGAAGATGGGGACTCCCCAACCGGCACATCGTGGGCTTAACTTATGTGCCATGACCTCCCCCCGTGCCACCTATGGAGGCGGTTTCCACACCGCGCCGTCCTTCCCGGACACCCCCATCTACGACTCCTTGGTCGCGGAACGGGGTACGCCTCAGATCGCCCCGATCCGAGTGCCCTCCGCCTACGACACCGGCGGCTTCCCCGCCCCCGCGGGCGGCTCCTACCTGCCGGCGCTCCCCTCGGCACTGCCCGCCCTCCCGGCCGCGCCCGTCCAGCAGCAGCACGCTCCCGTCTACGGCGGCGGTTACGGCTACCCGCAGCCCGCCCCGCAGATGGCCCCGGCGCCGCTCCAGCAGGCCCCCGGCCCGTACATCCCGCAGCAGCCGGTGGCCCCGCGCGGCTACCAGGGCTCGCCGTACCCGCAGCAGCCCCGCCCGGCCGCCGCCGGATACGAGGCGATGCGCCCGGCCGCCCCGCGGCCCGTACCGGCCCAGGTTCCGGCGCCCTCTCCGTACGACGACCCGTACAACCGCCCCTACCAGGGCGGGGGTTACTGACCCGCACGGCGATCCCCACGGCGATCCCCACGGCGACCCGCACGACGAACGGCACGACGAACGGCACGTGCCGAACGGGCGTCAGCAGGCCGGAGCGGCTGGCAGGATGACCGCATGTCCATACCTGTACTCCGCTCCGTCCACATCCACCCCGTGAAGGCCATGCGCGCGCTGTCGCGCACGGATGCCGAGGTGCAGCCCTGGGGGCTCGCCCACGACCGTCGATGGACCGTCGTCGACGGCGCGGGCAAGATCGTGACCCAGCGCAAGCACCCGCGGCTCGCGCTGGCCTCGGCGGAGCCGACGGCGGACGGCGGTGTCGTGCTGTCCGCGCCCGGGCACCCCTCTCTGGAGGTCGGGGTGCCCGACGCCGCCCTGGGGACGATCACCACGGAGGTCTTCGAGGACCTCGTCGAGGCCGTCCCCGCCGGACCCGAGGCCGCCGCCTGGGTCTCCGCCTACCTGGGGATCGACGCCCGCCTCGTCCACATGGACGCCCCCGAGCACCGCCGTCCGGTCGCCCCGAAGTACGCGCTGCCCGGCGAGACCGTGACCTTCGCCGACGGCTATCCGGTGCTCGTCGCCACCTCCGCCTCCCTCGACGCCCTCAACGCGCTCATCGCCCAGGGCGACCACGCCCACGAGGGCCCCCTGCCGATGTCCCGCTTCCGCCCCAACCTGGTCGTCGACGGGACCGAGGCCTGGGCCGAGGACGGCTGGACCCGGCTCTCCGTCGGCGAGGTCACCTTCCGCGTCGCCCGCGACTGCGGCCGCTGCGTCGTCACCACGACCGACCAGGACACCGCCGCACGCGGAAAGGAACCGCTGCGCACCCTCGCCCGGCACCGCACGGTCAACCGGCGGACCATCTTCGGCCAGCTGCTCGTCCCCGAGCACCGCGGCACGGTCCGCGTCGGCGACCCCGTGAAGATCCTCGACTGACATCCCGTCGCACGCGCGCGTGCCCCTCCGGCCGTCCCCGCCGCCGGCATCTCCCGGCCGCCACGCCGACTCGCCCGACGGGCGGGGAACGGTCGCCCGGTGCACACTCGTTGGAGCAGTGGCGATCAACGAGGGGGTCTTGCCGTGCCCGCAGCGACCGGAGTCTGGCGTTGGCGGCGCAATCCCCTGCGCCGCACCACCGACCTCATAGAGGCCTGGGTCGGCCTCGCCTCGATAGGCCTGCTCTGCGTCCTGGTGCCGCTGGCCGGCTGGGCGGCCGGTTCCACCGCGCACGCCTCCCTCCAGCGCGCCGTCAGCGCCCAGCAGGAGCAGCGGCAGCCGACGACGGCCCAGGTGGTGCGCCGCGACGAGACGCCCACGCGGGGCGGTTCCACCGCCGGGGCCCTCGGCGAGGAGCGGCTGCGCGCGTCCGTCGTGGCGCGCTGGACCGCTCCGGACGGCACGAGCCGTACGGGCACGGTGTCCGCCGTCCGTGAGGAGCCGCGCCCCGGCGACACCTTCACCCTCTGGACCGACCGGGAGGGGCGCCCCGCGGCGGCGCCGATGCGGTCGGGCACGGCCAAGGCGCACGCGGCGGTCGTCGGCGTGACGGTCGCCGTGCTCGCCGCCCTCCTCGTCGACACGGTCCGCCGTCTCGCCGTGCGCCGCCTGGTGCTGCGGCGGTACGCGCGCCTGGACCGCGCGTGGGCGTCGGTCGGCCCCGACTGGGGCCGCGCGGACACCGGCAGCTGATCCGACCGGATTCCCGCGCCCCCACCCGTACGGGTCAGCCCCCGCGACCCGTCAACCCCCGGGCCCCGCGCGCGCTACGGTGGGACATCGGTTCAACGGCTAGGCGCGAGGCGGGGGCAGGGCACACCCATGGCACAGGGCACGGTCCAGGTGACGCACACCGGCACATCGCGGTGGCGGCGCCGCACGGGCGAGTACGCCACGCTCGCCGCCGCCCTGGAGGCCGCGAGCGAGGGCGACGTCCTGACGGTCGCGCCCGGCACCTACCGGGAGAACCTCGTCGTGCGGCGCGCGGTCACCCTGCGCGGCCCGGAGGGCGGGCTCGGCTCGGTGCGGATCGCGCCGCCCGACGGCGTACCCCTGACCGTACGGGCCTCGGTCACGATCCAGGACCTGCACATCGAGGGACAGGACGTCGCGGCTCCCGCGCTGCTCGTCGAGGACGGCACCCCCGAACTCCTCGACCTGCGGATCATGACCCGCTCGGCCGCCGGGATCGAGGTGCGGGGCTCGGCCCGGCCGACGGTCCGCCGCTGCACGGTCGACAACCCGGCCGGGGTCGGCATCGCCGTCGTCGACGGCGCGGGCGGGGTCTTCGAGGAGTGCGAGGTGGTCTCCGCCGGGCAGGCGGGCGTCTCGGTGCGCGGCGGGGCGCACCCGCGCCTGGAGCGCTGCCGGGTGCACCACGCCTCCGGCGCCGGGATCGCCGTCTCCGGCGAGGGCAGCGGCCTGGAGGGGGTGGGCTGCGAGGTGTACGAGATCAAGGGCGCCGGCCTGCAGATCGCGGCCCGCGGGACCGCGCACCTCACCGACTCCTCGGTGCACCGCACGTCGGCGGACGGCATCACGCTCGACACGGACGCGGTCCTGACGCTCTCGGACTGCGACATCCACGACGTGCCGGAGAACGCGGTCGACCTGCGCTCGCGCTCGGTCCTCACGCTGACCCGTTCGACGGTCCGCCGCTTCGGCCGCAACGGACTGTCGGTGTGGGACCCCGGGACGCGGGTGGACGCCAACCAGTGCGAGATCCACGACAGCACGGGCGACTACCCGGCGGTGTGGGTGAGCGACGGGGCGACCGCGGTGCTCGACTCCTGCCGGGTGCACGACGTGCCGGACGCGCTCTTCGTGCTCGACCGGGGTTCGCGGGTCGACGTGGTCGACAGCGACCTGTCGCAGGTGCGGAACACGGCGGTGTCGGTCAGTGACGGGGCGACGGCCCAGCTCGACGACTGCCGCATCCGGGAGGCGTCGACGGGCGCCTGGTTCCGGGACCACGGCAGCGGCGGCACGCTCGCCGGATGCACGATCGACGCGGTGCAGACCGGGGTCATCGTCACCAAGGGGGCCGACCCGACGATCGAGCGGTGCACGGTCACCGGGCCCGCCGAGGCCGGTTTCTACGTCTCCGCCGAGGGCCGCGGCTCCTTCCACGGCTGCCGGGTCTCGGGCAGCGGCGGGTACGGCTTCCACGTGACGGACGGCTGCCGGACGCAGCTCCGGAGGTGCCGTACGGAGCGGTGCGCGCGCGGCGGGTACGAGTTCCCGGAGGAGGGCGCCGTCGCGGAGGGGTGCACCAGCGACGAGAGCGCGGTCCGCTCGTCCGTGCCGGAGGGCGGCACGGTCCTCACGGCGACGCAGGCCGCCCCGACGGTGCTCGGGGCGGTTCCCGTGCCGCGTACCGCCCCCGCCGTCGCCGTCGCGCCGGTGGTCGCGGAGACCGCCGCCGAGGCCCGCTCCTCCCAGGACGTGCTGGGCGAACTGGACGCGCTGGTGGGCCTGGAGAGCGTCAAGCACGAGGTGCGGACGCTGACGAACATGATCGAGGTGGGCCGCCGCCGTCAGGAGGCGGGGCTCAAGGCGGCGCCGGTCCGCCGCCACCTCGTCTTCACCGGGAACCCCGGCACCGGCAAGACGACCGTCGCCCGGCTGTACGGGGAGATCCTCGCCGCCCTGGGCGTCCTGGAGCGCGGGCACCTGGTCGAGGTCTCCCGGGTGGACCTGGTCGGCGAGCACATCGGCTCGACCGCGATCCGGACGCAGGAGGCCTTCGACCGGGCGCGCGGCGGGGTCCTGTTCGTCGACGAGGCGTACGCGCTGTCGCCGGAGGACTCGGGGCGCGACTTCGGCCGTGAGGCGATCGACACGCTGGTGAAGCTGATGGAGGACCACCGGGACGCGGTCGTGGTGATCGTCGCCGGGTACACGGCGGAGATGGAGCGCTTCCTCACGGTCAACCCCGGTGTGGCGTCCCGTTTCTCCCGCACCATCAGCTTCGCCGACTACGTGCCGGAGGAGCTGGTGCGGATCGTCGGCCAGCAGGCCGACGAGCACGAGTACCGGCTCGCCCCGGGTCTCGACGAGGCCCTGCACACGTACTTCGAGAAGCTGCCGAAGGGCCCGGCCTTCGGCAACGGCCGTACGGCGCGCCAGACGTTCGAGTCGATGGTGGAGCGGCACGCGGGCCGGGCCGCCGCGCTCACCGAGCCGAGCACGGACGACCTGACGCTGCTCTACCCGGAGGACCTCCCCGAACTCCCCTGACGTTCCCGCCCGTCGGGGTCGCGCGGGCTCGGCACGGCGGGCAGGAGTCCGTCGAGGAGGGTGGCGCGGCGCCGGGCGAACTCGGGGTCCGCCTGGTAGTCGGAGTGGCCCAGGAGCGGTTCGGGAAGCGGGTGCTCGTGGGTGCGGCCGTAGGCGACCGGGTCGAGCAGCACGGCCCCGTCGACGTCCGGCCGGCCGTCCTCGGCGGGGACGCGGACCGGTCCGCCGATGGGGTCGGTCGCGCGGTACAGGTTCGACCAGCAGTCGACCGTGCGGTGCAGGGCGCGCAGCGCGTCGGGGCCGAAGTAGGCGGGGAACCAGCGGCCGTAGAGCCGCTCCAGCGGTGACCCGTAGGTGAGGAGCGCGACCCGGCCGCGGGTGGCGGGCGGCAGCTGCCAGACGGCCGCGGCGGCGAGGACGCTGCCCTGGGAGTGGCCGGAGATGACGAGCCGGCCGCCGGTCGTGCGGGTCCAGGAGCTCATGCGCCAGGTGAGGTCGGGGACGGCCCGTTCGGCGTAGCAGGGCGGGGCGAAGGGGTGGGCGGCGCGCGGCCAGAAGGTGCCGACGTCCCAGAGGATGCCGATGGTGCGGCGTGCGGAGGCGTCCTTGTAGGCGCGGCGGCCCCAGGTGACGAAGAGCAGGAAGCCGACGCCGACGAGCCAGGAGCCGAGGGCCTGGGCGGCGGAGGCCGCGGAGGCGACGGCGGGGTGGGCCCCGTCGAAGGCCCTGCCAGGAACGTTTCCGCTGGCCCAGGCTCCGGCGACGGCCGCGGCGCCGAGGAGCAGGGTGGCGCCGGAGACCACGCCGACCAGGACGGGCGCGGAGTCGGTGAGGCCCGCGCGGGCCCGGCCGGACGCGATCTGCGCGGTGCGGACGGGGTCGGGCGCGTCCGCGGCGCCGTACTCGGCCTCGACGACGGGGCCGAGCCGTCGCGCGGCGAGCAGGGTCCGGACGACGAGCAGGGCGGCGGGGACGAGCAGGAGGAGGAGCAGGACGGGAATGACCGACGCCTGCCAGCTGAGGAGGACCGGCGGGGCGATGCCGGCTCCCGCCCCGGGGCCGTCGGCGGTGTCGAGCCAGTCGGCGACCCACTGGGCGACGCCGCCGGACATGACGCCGGCGAGGGCGCAGGCGAGCATGGCGACGGCGGGCCCGCCGAGTCCGCGCAGGGCGGTACGGGGGTCCGCGTCGGCGCGCCCGAGGAGCAGGGCCACCACGCCGAGGGCGAGGACCAGGACGCCCTGGGCGAGGGTGAGGGTGCCGAAGGCGGCGTCGCCGGGGAGGGTGCCGGACGAGACCCGGCCGGGGCGGGACCACGCCGTGTGCACGACGGTGGCGGCGAGCAGGGCGAGCGAGGTGGCGGGCAGCACGGCGACGACGCGCCCGACCCGCAGGTCGACGCGGCGCTCGCTGCGGCCCCGGCGGCAGACGACCCACAGGACCACGAGCCCGAGGCCGGCGGCGGCCGTCAGCAGGCCGAGCCCGAGGACGGCGAGGACGCCGGTGTCGTGGCGGGCGGTGGCGGAGGCGAGGGCGGCGGCGACGGTGAGGAACCCGGCGGCGGTGTGCGCGGCGCGCAGGCGGGCGACGAGCCGGCGCCCGTACCAGAAGCCGGGGCGGCCGAGGGCGGGGCGGGGGTCGGCGGGCGCCGTGGCGGCGGGTGCGGCGGAGGCCCCGGCGCCGGTGGGCGGACGCTGGGCCTCGTACGCGCTCCAGGTCCGGGTGGAGAGGTACCAGAGCAGTCCGACGAGCGCCGTCGGCACGAGGGCGGCGAGCGCGAGGCGGCGGCCCGGCGCGGACCACCAGCCGCCCCGGTCGGCCGCGAGGAATCCCAGCCAGGGCGAGCCCTCGGCGCACGCGGCCGTACCGGCGCACTGCCAGGCGGTCAGGTCGAGCGCGACCTCGCAGGCGGCGGCGGTGAGCAGCACGGTCAGGGTGAGGGCGACGAGCCGGACGAGGACCCCGTACAGCCGGACGAGGACCGGACGGCCGGGGGCGGGCGGGCGCATCCAGTGGGCCAGGTTGGCGACCATGAAGGGCAGGAGCAGCAGCCAGAGCGCGCGGGCGCCGTCGCCGGAGGTGAGGTGGGACCAGCAGTACGCCTCCGGGACCGGCCCCGCCGCGTACCGCTCGGGGTGGTCCTCGGCGTCGACGTCCTCGGTGCGGCGGTGCACGGCGGCGGTGGCGTCGCCGGTGACGCGGACGGTGCTCGGGGCGTCCAGCATGGACTGCGGGGTGGCCCCGCCGACGCCGTGGACGAGGAGTTCGAGCGCCGCGCCCGCGGACTGCGGGGCGGGTGTGGCAGGGGACACTTAGGGGACTTCCTCTCTGGATGGGAGGATGCGGAGTCGGGACCAGGATCGCGGACGGTGGTCGCACGCGCACCGCCCTCGCCGATTCCGGTCCGACTTCTCCCCTCGCTCCCTGCGGAAGGACCGGCCCCGGCGGTGACTGACAACCAGAACCTCCTCGCGGAACAGCGGCGCGCCCTGATCCTCGACGAGGTCCGGCGGCGCGGCGGCGTGCGGGTCAACGAGCTGACCCGGCGGCTCAACGTCTCGGACATGACGATCCGTCGCGACCTCGACGCGCTCGCCCGGCAGGGCGTCCTGGAGAAGGTGCACGGCGGGGCCGTGCCGGTGGTCGAGGCGAGCACGCACGAGCCCGGTTTCGAGGCCAAGTCGGCGCTCGAACCGAGCGCCAAGGACGACATCGCCCGCGCGGCCGCGGCGCTCGTCGCGCCCGGTTCGGCCATCGCCCTGTCGGGCGGGACGACGACCTACGCGCTCGCCCGGCACCTGCTGGACGTGCCGGAGCTGACCGTCGTGACGAACTCGGTGCGGGTCGCGGACGTCTTCCACGAGGCCCAACTGGCGGGCGGCGGGGGCGAGGCGCGGCGCGGGGCGGCGACCGTCGTCCTCACGGGCGGCATGCGGACGCCGTCGGACGCGCTCGTCGGTCCGGTCGCGGACCGGGCGATCCGCTCGCTCCACTTCGACCTGCTCTTCCTCGGGGTGCACGGCATCTCGGCCGAGGCGGGGCTCTCGACGCCGAACCTGGCGGAGGCGGAGACCAACCACTGCCTGATGCGCTCCGCGCGCCGGGTCGTGGTGGCCGCCGACCACACCAAGTGGGGGACGGTGGGCCTGAGTTCCTTCGCCGACCTTACCGAGGTGGACACCTGGGTGACGGACCGGGGCATGGACGAGGGCGTGCGGGCCGAGGTCGCGGAGCACGTGGCCGAGCTGGTGGTGGCGGGCGAGGAGCCGGCGAGGTGACGCTGTTCCGGGTCGAGCGGGCCGCGCCGCGGGCGCCGGAGGAGACGTGGGCGCGGCTCACGGACTGGCGGGCGCACGGCCGCCAGGTCCCGCTGACGCGGACGACGGTCCTCACGCCGGGCCCGAACGGGCCGGGGACCCGTTTCACCGCGCGGACCGGGATCGGGCCGCTCGCCTTCGACGACCCGATGGAGGTCGTGCGATGGGAGCCGCCGGAGGCCGGGGGGCCGGGCGCCTGCCGACTGGTGAAGTCGGGCCGGCTCGTCCGGGGTTGGGCCCTGGTCGAGGTCGTGGCGGCGCCCGGCGGCGGCTCGCGGGTGGTGTGGACGGAGGAGCTCTCCGTACGCGGCCTGCCGCGCCTCTTCGATCCTCTGCTCGCGCGGGCGGGGCGGTTCCTGTTCGGTCGGGCGGTGGACGGGCTGCTGCGGGAGCGCTGAACCGGCCGGGTGGCGCGCGATGCCGGGGCGGCGCTGTGTTCATGACATGACGTCAGTTAAGGTGCTGCTCCGCTGCCGTCCCAGGGGAGGTCCGGTCCATGGCACGCCGACTGAGGCCGGTGGAGCTCGACTTCACCGCGTCCGCGCCCGTCCGCCTGGCGTTCACGACGACGCTCGCCGCGCCCCCTTCGGCCGTCTACCGGGCGGTGGCCGTCGAGGTGGGCAGCATGCCCGCCTGGTTCACCGCCGTCTCCTCCGCCGTCCCGACCGGCGACGGGGCGGGCCGCACGGTCCGCCTGCGGGGCGGGATCCGCTTCGAGGAGACGGTCCTCGCCGCGGAGCCCGGTCTCCGCTACGCCTACCGGGTGGACGCGACCAACGCGCCCGCCGTGGCCGCCATGGCCGAGGAGTGGTCCCTCTCCCCCTCCGGGAAGGGCACGCGCCTGCGCTGGGTCATGGCCGTCGACGGCCCGGCGCCGTTCCGGGTCGCGCTGCGCCTCGCCGGTCCCGGCCTCGGGCTCTCGTTCCGGGACGCGGCGCGACGCCTGGACCGGCGGCTCACTCCGGCCAGACCCCCGTCGCCAGGAACCGCTCGATAGCCACGCTGTACGGGGCGATGTCGAGGCCCTGGGCCGCGAGCCACTCGTCGGAGTAGTACTTGTCGAGGTACCGGTCGCCCGAGTCGCAGATCAGCGTGACGACGCTGCCGGTACGTTCCTGCTCGACCATCTCGGCGATGATCTTGAAGGCGCTCCAGAGGCCGGTGCCGGTGGAGCCGCCGGCCTTGCGCCCTATGGCGGCCTCGAGGGCCCGGACCGCGGCGACGCTCGCCGCGTCGGGGACCTTCATCATGCGGTCGATCGCGCCGGGCACGAAGCTCGGCTCCATGCGCGGGCGGCCGATGCCCTCGATGCGCGAGCCGCAGTCGGCGGTCGCCTCCGGGTCGTCGTGGGTCCAGCCGTCGAAGAAGCAGGAGTTCTCCGGGTCGGCGACGCAGATCCGGGTGTCGTGCTGCATGTAGTGCACGTAGCGGGCGATGGTCGCCGAGGTGCCGCCGGTGCCGGCCGTGGCCACGATCCAGGTCGGCTCCGGGTACCGCTCCAGACGCAGCTGCTGGTACATCGACTCGGCGATGTTGTTGTTGCCGCGCCAGTCGGTGGCCCGCTCGGCGTAGGTGAACTGGTCCATGTAGTGGCCGCCGGTGCGGGCGGCGAGCGCCGCGGCCTCCTCGTACATCGTCCGCGAGTCGTCGACGAAGTGGCACTCGCCGCCGTGGAACTCGATGAGGCGGCACTTCTCGGGGCTGGTCGTACGGGGCATCACGGCGATGAACGGGACGCCGACGAGCTTCGCGAAGTAGGCCTCGGAGACGGCGGTCGAACCGCTCGACGCCTCGATGACGGGCTTGCCGGGCCGGATCCAGCCGTTGCAGAGACCGTAGAGGAAGAGGGAGCGGGCGAGGCGGTGCTTCAGGCTGCCGGTGGGGTGGGTGGACTCGTCCTTGAGGTAGAGGTCGATGCCCCACTTCTCGGGGAGCGGGAAGCGCAGCAGGTGTGTGTCGGCGGACCGGTTGGAGTCGGCCTGGACCTTGCGCACGGCCTCCTTCAGCCAGCTCCGGTACGCCGCGTCGCTGCGGTCGACGTCGACGGTCGACGGCGCCGCGATCACACTGTTCTCGGTGGTGCTCATCCGTCCCACTCCTCGTTGCCTGGCACCGGTCCTCGCACGGGCGCCTGCACTCGACGATACCCCTCTCACCTGGGCAAACGTTCTCTTTGATGTTCCATAGGAGTTGCTTGTGGACCGGCCGCTGGTGCGGTTGCGAGCCACCCGGCACACTGGTAAGTCGGCAGCGGACGAGAGGGGTGGACCGGCATGGCGGAACCCGAGTTCAGCGCGCGGGGCGTACGGATCGCACGGTGGCCCCGCTCGCTGACGCGCGCGGGCGAGGTCCGGATCGAGGACGGCAGACTCGCGCTGCTCACGAGCTACGGGAGCGAGATCGACAGCGCCCCGGTGACCGCCGTGCGGGCGGGGCGGCCGTGGTTCGCGAAGGCGGACGAGGCGGTGGCGACGGTGAACGGCACGCGGTACCGGCTGACGGGCGGGAAGGGGTTCTTCGCCGCGTTGAAGCGTGCGGCGGACGAGCGCGGCTGACCTGCGCCGCGTCGCCGCGGGTTGCGACTCGGTCACCGCTGGTTCACGCTGGTCGGGAGATCCGCATCTTCGTCTTCTTCCGGACTACTTCGGGGAGTCGCAGCCGTGATCAGCGAGCCCAGCAGGTACTACGCGGTGGAGCTCCACGCCCTGCCGTCACGGATCGGTCAGATCCGCAGAATCGTCAGCGCGCATCTGCGCCACTGGCGGCTCGACGCTCTCGTCGACGCCGCCGCGCTGGGGCTCACCGAGCTCCTGAGCAACGTCCACCGGCACGCGCGGCCGGACAAGCGGTGCACGGTCGAGATCGAGCTGCTGCTCGACCGGCTGACCGTCTCGGTCAGGGACCACGACCCCCGAATACCGGAGGCCGGGACCCTCTTCGACGACACGGAACTCGACGCCGCGGACCTCGACGGTCCGGACGCGTTCGAGGCGCTCGCCACCTCCGGCCGCGGCCTCGCCATCGTCGGTGCGATCAGCGAGAGTTGGGGCGTGCGCCCCTGCCGTGACGCGGGCAAGGTCGTGTGGTTCACGCTGGCCGCGCCGCCGTCGCCCGCCCCGACCGAAGGGCACGCCCGAAGGGCGCACGCCCCCGCGGCCGAGATCCTGTTCACGGAGTGCGACCTGCCGTCGACGGCCGGGCGTCCCGTTCTCGCCGGTCGCCACTCCTGACGCACCGCCGACTCCGCTACTTCTTGCCCCTGTTCACGCCGGCACGGCCGAACTGCTCCTCCAGGACGGTCAGTCGCCGCCAGTACTCGTCCTCGTCGATCTCCCCGGCGGCGAAGCGGTGCCCGAGCAGGGCGATGGGCGACCGCTCGTCCGGGCCTTCGCCGCGGAAGGCCCGGCCGCCGCGCCCGCGCCACCCGGCACGGCGGGCCAGACGGACGAGCCCGAAGACGACGGCGGCCCAGACGAGCGGCACGAAGCGGACCCACGGGCCGGGTCCCGCGGAGGCGCGGGTGTTCATCACGGTTCAGCTCCTCGATGCGATGCGATGCCGCGGACGTGCGGTGATGTCCGCGGTTCCACGGTCGCGCGAGGAGGGGGTGCGGGTCGTCGTACGGTCAGCGGCTTCGCGTGTACGACGGCGGGAGTACGGGGCGGGAGTACGGGGCGGGGCCGGCGGCCGGGATCAGGCCACGGCGACCAGGGTGAGGTAGGCGATGCCGAGGACTCCCCGGTAGCCGTTCAGCCAGGAGGAGCGCTGCCGGTCGACGCGCTCGCGGGTCTCGTCGGCGAGCGGGTGGCCGGGGTTCGCGGCGAGCCAGAGCTCGGTGTCGTACCGGTACCCCGACTCGAACTCCTCCCACTCGTCGACGCCCGCCGTCTCGATCCACGCGGGCCGGAAGCCCGCCCCGATCGCGAGCTCCACGAGGGCGCCGAGCGAGAGGTGGTCGCCCACCTGGGCGCCGGGCCACATCCGGGCCAGCTCCTCGTCCGTCGGCGTGCGCTCCCAGAAGCCCTCGCCGAGCACGACCCGGCCACCCGGGCGGACCAGGCGCCGCAGCTCGCGCAGGACGGCTGCGGGGTCGTACGGCTGCTCGGGGTCTCCGAGCGCCTGGCTCGACCCGAGGCAGAGGACCGCGTCGACGGGTCCGCGGTCGGTGCCGAGCGCCGACTCCTCGACGAAGAGGACCCGCCCGCCGAGACCGCGCTCGTCCGCGAGCGCCCGGCCGCGTTCCAGGTCCTCGGCGTTGATGTCGATCCCGACGCCCGTGGCGGCCGGTGCGTGTTCCAGCACGCGCAGGAGCAACTCGCCCCAGCCGCAGCCGATGTCGAGCACGTCGACGGGTCGCGTGGCGGCGAGCCGTCCGATCATGCGCGCGGCGCGGGCCTCGGAGAGGGGGCCGTGGAAGGTGAGGCTGCCGAGGCGCGGGGGAAGCGAGGAGGAGGCGTCGGTCTTGGGAGTGATCATGAGGGCGAAGCGTACGGGGCGGGTGCGCCCGGTCCCACCGGTTTTCCGCCCGCCCCGACCGGGCCCCGGAAGGGGGACCGCTCGGTGCCGGCGATCAGACCGGTTCGCGGCCGAGGGCGGTCAGGGGGTCGTCGAGGACCGGCTGCCAGGCGAGTTCCGCCGCGCCGACGAGGCTGTTGTGGTCCAGGGTGCACGGCAGGATCGGTACGCCTCCGCTGCGGCCCCACAGGCTGCGGTCGGCGACGACCGCGCGCAGGCGCTCGGGGTCGGCGTCGAGGAGTTCGCGGTGGAGCCCGCCGAGGATGATCCGGTCCGGGTTGAGGATGTTCACGAGGCCGGCGAGACCGAGGCCGAGGCGGTCGATCAGTTCGCCGACGGCCACCCGTACCCCGGGGTCGTCCGGGTCCGTCCGCAGCAGGTCGCGGGCCTGCTGGAGGAGCGAGACCTCGGGGCCGGGGTCGCGGCCCGCGGCGAGGAGGAAGGCCAGCGGGTCGGTCTCGACGTCGAGGCAGCCTCGGCTGCCGCAGTGGCAGGGCCTCCCCTCGGGGTTGACCGTGAGGTGTCCGACCTCCAGGGCGAGGCCCGAACTCCCCGTGTGCAGGCGCCCGTCGAGGACGAGCGCACCGCCGACGCCACGGTGTCCGGTGGCCACGCAGAGCAGGTCGCGGGCGCCGCGCCCGGCGCCGTGGCGGTGCTCGGCGAGGGCGGCGAGGTTGACATCGTTGCCGGTGAAGGAGGGGCTGTCGATGCCCGCGGCCCGTACCCGCTCGGCGAAGATCTCGCGCACCGGGGCCCCGGCGGGCCAGGCGAGGTGGAGCGGGTTGAGGGCGGTGCCCTCGGGTTCGGCGACCGCGGAGGGCGCGGCGAGTCCGGCGCCGACGCAGCGGCGGCCGCTCTCGCGGAGCAGGGCGGCACCCGCCTCGACGACGGCGCCGAGGACCTGCGCCGGGTCGGCGGAGACGGTCACGTGGCCTGGGGCGGTGGCGACGATCGTGCCGCCGAGGCCGACGAGCGCGGCGCGGAAACCGTCCGCGTGGACCTGGGCGGCGAGGACGACGGGGCCCTTCTCGTCGACGGCGAGCCGGTGCGAGGGACGGCCCTGGGAGCCGGCGGCGGCACCGGGGTTGGAGTCGACGCGGATGAGTCCGAGGGCTTCGAGCTCGGCGGCGACCGCGCCGGCGGTGGCGCGGGTGACCCCGAGTTCGGCGGTGAGGACGGCCCGCGTCGGCGCCCTGCCGGTGTGCACCAGCTCCAGCGCGGGACCGAGCGCGTTGCGCCCTCTGTCCAGCCGTGTCCGGGTCGTCGTCGCCTTGCCGTTCATGGGGGCGAGTCTCCCATGATCAGGCCCGGCACCGGACCCGAACCCCGGCCGCCGGCCCCTCGCCTGCGCCGCGGGGGCCGTGTCCAGGCCATTTGTTTCCGGGGCCCCGTGCCCCCTATCCTGAGTTTGTGCCGCTACTAAACAAAGTACGGACGGCCGCATCGGGGGGCTACGTCGGAGACACCGACGCCGACACCCCGACCCGCCTCCGCGTCGCCCTGACCGCCTTCTTCGCCCTCGACGGCTTCCTCTTCGCCGGCTGGGTGGTCCGCATCCCCGCCGTCAAGCAGCAGACCGGCGCCTCCGCCGGCGACCTCGGCCTCGCGCTCCTCGGCGTCTCGGCGGGCGCCGTCGTGACGATGACGCTCACCGGCCGGCTCTGCCGGCGCTTCGGCAGCCACGCCGTGACCGTCGCCACCGCCGTCCTGCTCTCCCTGTCGGTCGCGCTCCCCGCCCTGACCCGCTCGCCGCTGGCACTCGGCCTGGTCCTGCTGGTCTTCGGCGCCGCGTACGGCGGGATCAACGTCGCCATGAACAGCGCGGCCGTCGACCTGGTGACCGCCCTGCGCCGCCCAGTCATGCCGAGCTTCCACGCCGCGTTCAGCCTCGGCGGGATGCTCGGGGCGGGCCTCGGCGGCCTCCTCGCCGGGAGCCTCTCCCCCACCGCCCACCTGCTCGGCCTCACAGTCGTCGGACTCGCCCTGACGGCCGCCGCCGGACCCGTCCTCCTGCGGCACACCGCCCCCGCCCCGCCCGAGTCGCTCCCCCACGCCGCCGGGGCCGGTCGCAACGGCGGTACGGGCGGCACCGGCGGCCCGGGGAAGCCCTCGCGTGCGGCGCGCCGCACCGTCGTCGTCTTCGGCGTCATCGCGCTCTGCACGGCGTACGGCGAAGGGGCCCTCGCCGACTGGGGCGCCCTCCACCTCGCCCAGGACCTGGACGCCCACCCGGGCGTCGCCGCCGCCGGGTACTCCGTCTTCGCCCTCACCATGACCGCCGGACGCCTCTCCGGAACGCTGCTCCTGGAACGGCTCGGCCAGACCCGTACGCTCGTCGCCGGCGGCGCCACCGCGGCGGCCGGGATGCTCCTCGGGGCACTCGCCCCGACCGTCTGGGCCGCGCTCGTCGGCTTCGCCGTGACGGGCCTCGGGCTCGCCAACATCTTCCCCGTCGCCGTCGCCCGCGCGGGCGCCGTCGCCGGCCCCGCCGGCGTGGCGACCGCCTCCACCCTCGGCTACGGGGGCATGCTCCTCGGTCCGCCCACGATCGGCTTCCTCGCCGACTGGTTCTCGCTGCCGGTGGCGCTGACCACGGTCGCCGTCCTCGCCGCCGGGGCCGCCGCCATGGGGTACGGGGCGAGGAACGCGGGCGCGTGATCCCGGGCCGGGGCGGCGCGGACCTGCCACAATCCGCATCGGAGATCCGTACCGGCGTCCCGCCCGTGGACGCGGAGACTGGGGGAACGATGAAGACCGCGGAGCACCTCGACGTCCTGGAGGCGGCCGGCCGGGCCCTGGCCGACGCGGCCGCCGCAGCCGGCACCGACGCGGAGGTGCCGACCTGCCCGGGGTGGCGGGTCCGCGACCTCCTCCGGCACACGACCGCCGTGCACCGCTGGGCCACGTCCTTCGTGGTCGAGGGACACACCGCGCCCCGGCCGCTCGGCGACGAGACGCGGCTCGACGGGGACGAGCTGCTCGCGCACTACCGCGAGGGCCACGCGGACCTGGTCGCCGCGCTCCGCGCGGCACCGGAGACGCTGGAGTGCTGGGCCTTCCTGCCCGCGCCCTCTCCGCTCGCGTTCTGGGCGCGGCGGCAGGCCCACGAGACGGCCGTGCACCGGGTGGACGCCGAGGCGGCGCTCGGGGGCGAATCCGCGGCCTTCGAGGCGGAGTTCGCCGCCGACGGGATCGACGAGCTGCTGTCCGGCTTCCACGCGAGGGACCGCAGCCGGGTCCGTACGCCCGAACCGCGCACCCTGCGCGTTCGGACGACGGACACGGGCGACGTGTGGACCGTACGGCTCTCGGCGGAGCGGCCTCCCCTCACCGAGCGCGGCACGGAGGGGCCGGCGGACACCGAACTCACCGGCACAGCCGAGCGGTTGTACCTCACGCTGTGGAACCGCCTGCCGGTGGAACCGGTGACGGTCACGGGCGACGAGGCCCTCGCCCGGCTGTGGCGCGAGACCTCCGGGATCGGCTGAACGGGGGAGCCTCCGGGATCGGCTGACCCGGGGAACCTCCGGACCGGCTGACCCGGGAGCCTCCGGGACCGGCTGGGCCAGGAGCCCCTGCACCGGCCGGTCCGGGAGCTCCCGGACCGGCTGGACCGCGAGCTCCCGGACCGGCTGGACCGCGAGCTCCGGATCAGCTCACCAGGTGGATCCTCGGCCCAGCCAGCCGGGTCGCACGAGGCCCGACTCGTACGCCGTCACGACGAGTTGGGCCCGGTCGCGGGCGCCGAGCTTCACCATCGCGCGGCTCACGTGCGTCTTCGCGGTGAGGGGGCTGACGACGAGCCTGCGGGCGATCTCCTCGTTCGACAGGCCGATCCCGACGAGCGCCCTCACCTCCCGCTCGCGGTCGGTGAGCGCGGCGAGGGCGGCCGTCGCCGCCGGGGCCTTGGAGCGGGCCGCGAACTCCTCGATCAGGCGCCGGGTCACCCCCGGGGAGAGCAGCGCGTCCCCGTCGACGACGGCCCGCACCGCCCGCAGCAGCTCCTCGGGTTCGGTGCCCTTGACGAGGAAGCCGGAGGCGCCGGCGCGGATCGCCTCGAAGACGTACTCGTCGAGCTCGAAGGTGGTCGGCATGACGACCCGTACGCCCTCCCGGGACGGGTCGTCCGTGATGCGGCGGGTGGGTCGAGGCCGTCGACCCCCGGCATCCGGATGTCCATGAGGACGACGTCCGGCCGCAGCGCGGCCCGGCGTACTTGGCGGGGAGCAGGAGGACGGGCCCCGACGCGGGCCGGCCCGGGCGGACGGCGGGCGGACGGCGGGCGGAGGGTGGAGGGGGCGGAGGGCGGGCGGCCGAGGGCGGGCGGCCGAGGGCGGGCGGCCGAGGGCGGGCGGCGGAGGGCGGGCGGAGGCGGTCAGGTGCGCGGGAGGAGGCCGACGTCCTGGCCGAGGCGGCGGGCGGCGTGGGCGAAGAAGGTGTCGCGGTCCTCGACGACGTGGTGGAACTGGCCGAAGACCTCGAAGGAGACCAGGCCGAAGAGCTGCGACCAGGCGGCGACGAGCGCGACGGCGAGGGCCGGCGGGAGGTCGGGGGCGAGGTCGGCGGCCATGCGGGCGGCCTCGGGGCGCAGGCCCTCGGGGAGCGGCGGGAGGGCGACGCCCTCCCCCGCGTGGGCCTGGCGGACCAGGTCGACGAGGACGAGCCCGACGCGGGCGGCGGGGGCGACGGTGTCCTGGGGCGCGGTGTAGCCGGGGACGGGGGAACCGTAGATGAGGGCGTACTCGTGCGGGTGGGCGACGGCCCAGGCGCGGACGGCGCGGCAGACGGCGGTCCAGCGGGCGAGGGGGCCCTCGGCGCGCGTGTCGGCGGCGGCCTTCTCCGCGGCGGCGCCGACGGCGTCGTAGGCGTCGACGATGAGGGCGGTCAGGAGGTCGTCGCGGCTGGGGAAGTAGCGGTAGAGAGCCGAGGAGACCATGCCGAGCTCTCGGGCGACGGCGCGCAGCGACAGCTTGGCGGCGCCTTCGGCGGCGAGCTGGGCGCGGGCCTCGCCCTTGATGGCTGCGGTGATCTCGATGCGGGCGCGGGCGCGGGCTCCGGTGACGGCGGCGGTCATGGAGAGCAGTGTGCCATTAACGGAGCATCGATCCAATTCGAGAGCACTGCTCTTGCATGAGAGCAGTGCTCCGTGCAAACTGGACCCACGAAAGCGAGAGCACCGCTCACGCTTCACCCTCGAAGGAGCGCCCATGTCCGCCCACGCCGCCACCCACGTCATCAAGCCCGGCTGGTTCACGGTCAACGTGTTCAACCGCGCCGTCGCCTGGTTCACCCGCCGGGGCATCAGCCTCCGGGGCTCCCGCGTCCTCGCGGTCCGCGGCCGGAAGAGCGGCGAGTGGCGCCGCACCCCCGTCAACCCCCTGACCGTGGACGGCGTCGAGTACCTCGTCGCCCCGCGCGGCCACGTGCAGTGGACCCACAACATGCGGGCCGCGGGCGGCGGTCAGCTGCTCCTCGGCAAGCGTGCCGTGGAGTTCACCGCCGTCGAGGTGACCGACGACGAGAAGCCCGCCCTCCTCCGCGCCTACCTCAAGCGCTGGAAGGCCGAGGTCGGCGTCTTCTTCGACGGCGTCGGACCCGACTCCTCCGACGAGGAGCTCCGCGCCATCGCGCCCAAGCACCCCGTCTTCCGCGTCACGACGACGGGCCCCGCCTCCACGCCCGCGTGATGCGGCCGAGGAAGCGGAGCCCGTACGACGTCCCGCGGGGGGAGCCGATCCGTCAGGACCGCTCCGAGCCCTCCGGCAGCGAGTCACCGGAGGACTCTCCGGCCGCCGCGTCCGCCGCTCCGGCCGCCACCGCTCCGTCCGTCGCTCCGTCCGTCGCTCCTGCCGTCTCGTCCGCGCCGCGCTCCCGCCCGCCGACGCCCCGGCCCGCCGGACCGACGCCCGTCGTGGTGTCCATCCGCTTGTCGAGGATCTCCAGGGCCCGTCGGGCCATGCCGTTCGAGCGGACCATGCCGCCGAGGGTGGCCGCGCCGCGGGTGATGTCGGCGAACGCGTTCCACGCGGGCCGGAAGCCCGTGAGGGTGGCGTGCAGCAGCCCGGGGCGACGCTCGAAGAGGGCGAGCATCCGCCGGCCCACGGCCATCTCCACGCCGAGCCCCGCCTTGATGGCGAAGGCGTAGTTGAGCGCCTGGCGGCGCGCGTCGACCGCGTCGTTCGCCTCGGCGACCCTGACCGCCCACTCCCCCGCGAGCCGGCCCGAGCGGAGCGCGTACGAGATGCCCTCGCGGGTCCACGGCTCCAGGAGTCCGGCCGCGTCGCCGCAGACGAGGACCCGGCCGCGCGAGAGCGGCGAGTCGTCGTCGCGGCAGCGGGTCAGGTGGCCCGAGGAGATCGTCGGCTCGAAGCCGGAGAGGCCGAGCCGCGCGACGAAGTCCTCCATGTACCGCTTGGTGGCGGCGCCCTCGCCGCGCGCCGAGATGACGCCGACGGTCAGCGTGTCTCCCTTGGGGAAGACCCAGCCGTAACTGCCGGGCATCGGGCCCCAGTCGATGAGGACGCGGCCCTTCCAGTCCTCGGCGACGGACGGCGGCACCGGGATCTCCGCTTCGAGGCCCAGGTCGACCTGGCCGAGCTTCACCCCGACGTGCGCCCCTATCCGGCTGGCGCTGCCGTCGGCACCGACGACCGCGCGCGCGAGAACGGTCTCGCCGTCGGCGAGGACGACCGCGACCGTCCGCCGGTCCGGCACGGACGGGCCGTGCTGCTCCACCCGTGTCACGGTGGCGCCGGTGCGGAGCTGGGCGCCGGCCTTCTGCGCGTGCTCGACGAGCTGGGCGTCGAACTCCGGCCGGTTGATGAGACCGAAGAGCATGCGGCGCGAGCGGCGGGTGCGGGCGAAGCGGCCGTCGAGGGAGAAGGTGACGGCGTGCACCCGGTCCTGGAGCGGGAGTTCGAAGCCCGGCGGGAGGGAGTCACGGGAGGGGCCGATGATGCCGCCGCCGCAGGTCTTGTACCGGGGCAGCTCGGACTTCTCCAGGAGGAGGACCCGGCGTCCGGCGACCGCGGCCGCGTACGCGGCGGACGCGCCGGCCGGACCGGCGCCGACGACGACCACGTCCCAGACATCGGCCTCGCCGGATCCCTCGACGGCGGAGCTCTCGACGACGGAGCTCTCGACGACGGCCTCCGCCGCCGCCACCGCCACGACCTCGGCCGCCTCCGTCGCCTCGGGCTCGGCACCGGCCGCGTTCTCGATACCGGCGTTCTCTGCGTGCTCGCTGCTCACGATGTGCTTCTGCTCCTGATCCGACCGGTGAAGTCTGCTCTCGACGCATCCTACGGCGCGGTAGCCCGGGCCCCGCGCCGTAGGATCGACCGTGCGTTCGCCGTACCACGACCTACGACGAACGTCCCCCGTATGTCGTAACGTCGCACCCACCAGGAGCGTGCCCATGACCGCCCATCCGATCGCCGAGACCGTCCGGTCCCTCATGCCCCGGGCCAAGGCCGAGCTGACGGAGCTCGTGGCCTTCGAGTCGGTGGCGGACGAGGCCGTGGCACCGCGCAGCGAGTGCGAGGCCGCGGCGAACTGGGTCGCGGACGCGCTGCGCGCGGAGGACTTCCAGGACGTGGCGCTGCTCGACACGCCCGACGGCTCCCAGGCCGTGTACGGCATCCTGCCCGGCCCGGCCGGCGCGCCGACGGTGCTCCTGTACGCGCACTACGACGTGCAGCCGAAGCTGGACGAGTCCGCGTGGCTCACCCCGCCGTTCGAGCTGACCGAGCGCGACGGCCGCTGGTACGGGCGCGGCACGGCCGACTGCAAGGGCGGCTTCATCCTGCACCTGCTCGCGCTGCGGGCCCTCAAGGCCAACGGCGGCGTCCCGGTGACGGTGAAGATGATCGTCGAGGGTTCTGAGGAGCAGGGCACCGGCGGTCTGGAGCGGTACGCGGAGCAGCACCCGGAGGTGCTCGTCGCCGACACGATCGTCATCGGCGACGCGGGCAACTTCCGCGTGGGCCTGCCGACCGTGACCGCGACCCTGCGCGGCATGACGATGATCCGCGTGCAGATCGACACCCTGGAGGGCAACCTGCACTCCGGTCAGTTCGGCGGCGCCGCCCCGGACGCCCTCGCCGCGATGATCCGGGTCCTCGACTCGCTGCGCGGCCCCGACGGTTCCACCGTCATCGACGGCCTTCCGGCCGAGACGGCGTGGGACGGCCTCCAGTACCCCGAGGAGGACTTCCGTCAGGACGCGAAGGTCCTGGCGGGCGTCGACCTGCCGGGCTCCGGCACGGTCGCGGACCGCATCTGGGCCCGCCCGGCGGTGACCGTCGTCGGCATCGACTGTCACCCGGTGGCCGGCGCGACCCCGTCGATCCCGGCGTCGGCGCGCGCGCAGATCAGCCTGCGGGTGCCGCCCGGCCAGGACGCGGCCGAGGCGACGAAGCTGCTGTTCGCCCACATCGAGAAGCACACGCCGTGGAACGCGCGGGTCTCCTTCGAGCAGGTCGGCCAGGGCCAGCCGTTCCAGGCGGACACGTCGAGCCCGGCGTACGCCTCGATGGCCGAGGCGATGCGGGTCGCGTACCCCGGTCAGGAGATGCAGACGGCGGGCATGGGCGGCTCGATCCCGCTGTGCAACACGCTGGCCTCGCTCTACCCGGAGGCTGAGATCCTCCTCATCGGGCTGAGCGAGCCGGAGGCGCAGATCCACGCGGCGAACGAGTCGGTGTCCCCGGAGGAGTTGGAGCGGCTCTCGGTCGCCGAGGCGCTCTTCCTCGTCAACTACGCCCGCTCGAAGCAGGCCTGACGCGCCCTCGGGCGCTCCCCGGGACCGTTCAGCGCTGGGCGGAGCTCGCCCAGCGCGTAGAACCGGGCGGCGGACCCGCGCGGACCGTAGGTTCGCCGCATGGAACTCATCCCGATCAGCCCGCGCCTGCACCTCCTCGACTACTCCATAGGCCAGGCCTACCTGTGGCAGGACGAGGAGGAGTTGACCCTCGTCGACGCCGGCTGGGCCGGCACGGCCGACGGGACGGCGGCGGCGATCCGGTCGGCCGGCCTCGACCCGGCCCGGCTGCGCCGGATCGTCCTGACCCACTGCCACCTCGACCACGTGGGCTCGGCGCGGGAGCTGGCGGACCGGTACGGCGCGGAGGTCGTCGCGCACCGCCTAGACGCCCCGGTGATCCGGGGCGAGGCCCCGGTTCCCGAGCCGGATCTCCTCGACTGGGAGGTCCCGTTGTACGCCCACGGGCTCACCGTCCCCGAGGCGCCGCCGACCCGCGTGGACCGCGAGGTCGAGGACGGCGAGGAGCTCGGCTTCGGAGACGGCGCGGTGGCCCTCCACACCCCCGGCCACACGCCCGGCTCGCTCGCTGTCCATCTTCCGCGCCACGGCGTCCTGTTCACCGGAGACACGGTCGCGACGGTGCGGGGCGTCACCTTCGGCGTCTTCCACGTCGACCGCCCGTTGGCCATGGAGTCGATGCGCCGCCTGGCGGAGCTGGAACCGTCGGTCCTGTGCTGCGGCCACGGCGCACCGGTGACCACGGACACGGCGGCCCGGCTCACGGCAGCCGCCGCGGCGACGACCGCGACGTGACCCGCCGAGTCCGGCCGACGGCCGGAGTCCCGTCGCTCCGCCCCCGACGGGTCTCGCACTCAGCCGACCGGTACCCCCGCCTCCAGGTTGAGCACCGTGCCGCGTTCGCGGGCGCGCAGCGCCCAGCGGAGGCGGTGGTAGCGGACGGGCGGGAGGAGTTCGGCCGCCTCCTCCTCGGTGACGAAGCGCCAGGCGCGGAGTTCGGCACCGGGCAGGCGGAGGCGGCCGGTGTCCGCGGGTGCGAGCCTGCCGCCGTCGAAGAGCAGGCGCAGCCCGCCGTAGCCGGGCGGCTCGGGGCGTTCCCAGTCGACGAGCAGCAGGCGGGGTACGGCGTCGAGTTCGAGCCCGATCTCCTCGGCGACCTCGCGCATGCCCGCCCGCGCCGGGGGCTCGCCCGGCTCGACGACCCCGCCCGGGAACTCCCATCCCGGCTTGTACGTCGGGTCGACGAGCAGGAAGCGGTCCTCGTCGTCGAAGAGGAGCACCCCGGCGGCCAGGGTCTCGCCGGTCGGTTCGGCGGTCTGGACGATCCCGCAGGGCGCGGCCACGTCCGTCCGGACCGCGTCGGCGACGGTCCGGGCGGCCTCGGCCACGGTGAGCTTCGAGTTGTCGACGACGTACGCGTCACGGGCGAGCCAGGCGCGGGCGGCGCGGTACGGCGGGACGCGGCCGTGGCACCACTCGCGTACCCGTGCGTCGGCATCGGGATCGCCGAACTCGCTCCGGCCGTCGATCCGCTCCCGCAGGATCGTTTCCGCTGGGTCGAGCAGGATGTGCCGCACCTCGATGCGGCGGGCCGCGAGCCCGCCGAAGATCTCGTCCCGGTACTCCTGCCGGAGCAGCGTCATCGGCACCACGAGCACCCCGCCGACCTCGGCGAGGAGCGCGGCGGCCGTGTCGACGACCATCCGCCGCCACATCGGCAGGTCCTGGTAGTCCTCGACCTCGCCGAGCCGTTTCGCCGGCAGCAGCCGGGTCATGGAGCGGCCGATCAGCTCGGGGTCGAGCAGGGTGCTGTGCGGGATCAGATCGACCAGTTCACGCGCGGTACTCGACTTCCCCGCCCCGAACGCACCGTTGATCCAGACGATCACGATTCCCCCCTCTTCGGTAGCCCCCAGTGGCTTGCCCGCAACACCCTGCCACGGAAACCCCGCCCGCACGCCGAGGCGGGGCGCGCCCCGGAGCGCGGGGGCGCGCACCCGGAGCGGGGCCGGAGCGAGGCCGGTGACCTCGGGTTTCGCCCGCTCGATCCGCCTTCCGTACGGGTCGGGTCACCGCGCGGCGGGCGGCCGGGGGGCCGACCGCCCCGCCACGAACCGCCGTTACGCCCCCGCGAACGCGGCCGCCGCCGCGCCCAGGAGGCCCGCGTCCGTGCCCGTCTCGGCGGGGACGACGCGGAGGTCCCGGACGAAGGAGAGCGTGGCGTACTCCGCGAGGTTCCGGCGCAGCGGGGCGAAGAGGACCTCGCCCGCGCCCGCCACCCCACCGCCGACCACCGCGATGTCGAGCTCGACGAGCGTGGCCGTGGCGGCGATGCCCGCCGCGAGGGCCCGCGCCGCGCGGTCGAAGGAGGCGAGGGCGATCGGGTCGCCCGCCCGAGCGGCGGTGGCCACGCCCGCGGCGGAGGCGTCGCCGTCGGGACCCGGGCGCCAGCCGTTCTCCAGTGCGCGCCGGGCGAGGTGCGGTCCCGCGGCGATGCGTTCGACGCAACCGCGGCTGCCGCAGGCGCAGGGCTCGCCGTCGAGGTCCACGACCATGTGGCCGAGGTGACCGGCGTTGCCGGTGGGGCCGGTGTGGAGCCGGCCGCCGAGGACGAGTCCGCCGCCGACGCCCGTGGAGACCACCAGGCACAGCGCGTTGTCGTGGCCGCGGGCCGCGCCGAGCCAGTGCTCGGCGGCGGTCATGGCGACGCCGTCGCCGACCAGCGTCACCGGTCGGCCGCCGACCACCCGCCGAACCCGTTCGACGAGCGGGAAGTCCCGCCACCCCGGCACGTTCACCGGGCTCACCGTCCCCCGCGCGGCGTCGACCGGGCCCGCGCTGCCGATCCCGACGGTCTCCGCCGCCGCCCACAGCGGGGAGGCGGCGAGCTCGCCGACGACCTCCTCCACGGCCCGCATCACCGTCTCGCCCGACTCCCGCGCGGGCGTCGCCCGACGCGCCCGGACGTGCGGCCGGCCCTCGCCGTCGACGAGCGCCCCGGCGATCTTCGTACCGCCGATGTCCAGCGCGACGGCGAGCCCTGCGGCCGGGAAGGGGGCCGGGGAAGCGGCCGGGGAGGCGGCGGCAGCGGGGTCGTGGGAGAGGGGCAAGGGCACGGAGCCTCCAGGCGGTGGCCGGATCGGGCGGGTGGGCTCCGCACAGTCTCCCCTGCCCTCGACGATCTGACAACGTTGTCTACCGCTTATGATCGGCCCACTCGCCCATCCGCTCCCGACTCGCCGACTCCCGACGCCCGACGGAGGAACCCCGCACCGTGGCCGACATCGCCCGCCGCCTCGAACCCCACCGCTACGGCAACCGGCCCACGATGAAGGACGTCGCCGCCCGCGCGGGCGTCGGCCTCAAGACGGTGTCCCGGGTGGTGAACGGCGAGCCCGGCGTCACCCCGGAGACCGGCCGCCGCGTCCTGGAGGCCATCGAGGCCCTCGGATTCCGCCGCAACGACAGCGCCCGCGTGCTGCGCAAGGGCAGGACCGCCACCGTCGGGCTGGTCCTGGAGGACCTCGCCGACCCGTTCTACGGCCCCCTCAGCCGCGCCGTCGAGGAGGTCGCCCGCGCCCACGGCACGCTCCTCATCAACGGGTCGAGCGCCGAAGACCCGGACCGCGAGCAGGAGTTGGCGCTCGCACTCTGCGCGCGCCGGGTCGACGGCCTCATCGTCGTCCCCGCCGGGGACGACCACCGCTACCTCGAGCCCGAGATCAGGGCGGGCGTCGCCACCGTCTTCGTCGACCGGCCCGCCGGGCGGATCGACGCCGACGCCGTCCTCTCCGACAGCTTCGGCGGCGCGCGCGAGGGCGTGGCGCACCTCATCGCCCACGGGCACCGCCGGATCGGCTTCGTCGGCGACCGCCCCGGCATCCACACCGGCGCCGAGCGGCTGCGCGGCTACCGCGCGGCGATGGAGGACGCGGGGCTCCCGGTCCACGAGGCCTGGGTGTCGCTCGGGTCGACGCACCCGGAGCGGGTGAGCCGAGCGGTACGGGAGCTGGTGACCGGCCCCGAGCCGGTGACGGCCCTCTTCGCGGGCAACAACCGCGTCACCGTCACCGCCGTCCGCACCCTCGCCGCGCACCCCGCGCCGGTGGGCCCGGTCGCCCTCGTCGGCTTCGACGACATCGAGCTCGCCGACCTGCTCGGCATCACCGTCGTCGCCCAGGACCCCGCCGCGCTCGGCCGGACCGCGGCGGAGCGGCTGTTCCGCCGCCTCGAAGGGGCCGGCGGGGCGCCCGAACAGGTCGTGCTCGGCACGACGCTGCTCGCCCGGGGCTCGGGCGAGATCGCGCCGTCCCGCACCTAGGTGCGCGGCTCAGCAGACGCGCAGACCGTCCACCGGACCCCCCGAGGCACCGCCGGACAGGTGCAGGACGCTGAGGTAGACGTTCGTGTTGCCGCTGTCGTCGTCGGTCCTGGCGAACCAGCGGCTGGTGACCCCGCCGTACGACTCCGTGCGGTCCAGGTCCACCTGGCAGAAGAAGACGTGCGGGCCCGCGCCGATGGTCCCCATCTCGCCGCCGTCGTAGCGGGTCGTCGTCGCGCTCCGCACGACCTGGCAGGTCGAGGAGGAGCCGGAGGACGTGCAGCCGGAGGACGGCGCCGGAGCCTCGGTGGTCGGCGCGGCGGTGCTGCCGCCCGTACCGCCGGCGCCGGGCTCGGTGGTCGTCGTGCCGCCGGAGGCGGGGGCGGTGGCTCCGGTCGTCCCGCCGGAGGCCGTACCGCCGCCGGAGTCGGAGCCCGAGCCCGTGGTGGAGCCCGAGGTGGAGCCCGTCACCGTGCCTCCGCCGCCGGCTCCGGAGTCGGCACCGGTGCCGGTGTCCGTGCCGGAGGAACCCGATCCCGAGCCCGTGGCCGATCCGGCCCCTCCTCCGCTCGTCGTCGTGGCGCCACCGTCGCCGCCCCCGGTCGCCGTCGCCGCTCCCCCGCCGGAACCGTCGCCCGCGCCCGTAGCGGAGTCCGCGCCGTCGCCTCCGACGCCCCCGGCGGCCGCGCCGCCGCCGTCAGGGCCGGGGGACGCCGCCGTGGAGGGATCCGTACCGTCGGATGCCGAGGCGGAGGGCGCCGCGGACCCGCTCTCCGTACCGGACGGGGGCGCACCGGGACTTCCCGGGTCCATGACACGCCCGTCGTCCCCGCCCGTGCCGCCGCCGTGGCCGCCGTCCGCCGGGCCGCCGCCCGCGGTCTGCCGCTGCCCGGGGTCGCCGCTGACGAGGGTGTACGTGATGCCGCCCCCGGCCAGGAGGACGGCGGCCACGGATGCGGCGATCAGGACGGTCCGCCGCCGTCCGGCGGTACGGGCGGCGCGACGGCCGGGCGCCCCCGACCGCAGGGGCGCGACCTCGACGACGGGATCCGGCGTCACGACAGCCTCGGGCACCCCGGATACCCCGGGCGCCACAGGCGCCCCGGACGCCACGGACTCGGCAGACCCATCAGGCACCACGGGCACGACAGGCACCACGGGCACGACAGGCACCACCGGCGCCACAGGCGGACCGAACCCCTCCGGCGCCCCGACCGCCCCAGCGGCCCCGGCGCTCCCAGCGGTCCCGGCGCTCCCAGCGGTCCCGGCGCTCCCAGCGGTCCCCGCAGACCCCGCGGCCTCCCCGGACCCCACGGCCCCCACCGCCGCCAGCAGCCCCGCCGCTTCCCTCGCCCCCGGCCGCGTCGCCGGGTCCTTGTCCAGGAGTCGCAGGAGGACCGGCGTCAGCGGCCCCGCGCGCCGGGGTTCCGGCAGCGGCTCGGTGACGATCGCGGCGAGCGTCGACCAGGTCGACGTACGGCGGAAGGGCGAGGCGCCCTCGACAGCCGCGTACAGGGTCGCGCCGACCGCCCACACGTCGGACGCGGGTCCCGGGTCCTGACCGCGCGCCCGTTCCGGTGCGAGGAAGTCGAGCGAGCCGATGATCTCGCCGCTGCGCGTGAGGTGGGTGGCGGAGCCGTCCCCCGGGTCCTCCATGGTCGCGATGCCGAAGTCGGTGAGGACGATCCGGCCGGACCGGTCGAGCAGGATGTTGCCCGGCTTCACGTCCCGGTGGAGGACGCCGACGTCGTGCGCGGCGGCGAGCGCCTCCAGGACGTGGGCGCCGATGCGGGCGGCCTCGGCCGGGTCGACGGTGCCGCGTTCGGCGAGGACGTCGTCGAGGGACGGGCCGTCGACGAGCTCCATGACGATGACCGGCCGGCCCTCGTGCTCGGTGACGTCGTGGACGGCGACGACTCCGGGGTGGCGGACCCGGGCGGCGGCGCGCGCCTCCCGGGTCATCCGCAGGCGCAGGTCGGCGAGTTCGGGCGCGCCCGCGTCCGAGTACGTGCGGAGTTCCTTGACGGCGACCTCGCGGCCGAGGACCTCGTCGACGGCCCTCCAGACGACTCCCATGCCTCCGCGCCCGAGTTGGCGCACGATTCTGTACCGGCCGGCGATCCGACCGCTCTCCCCCGAAGACACCGCTGCCCCGTTCCTCTGTCGAACACGATCACGATCATGTGAACTCGACAAGAGTACGGGGCAGTTGGCCGAAAACTCAGCCCTTACCGGTCGGAGGCGGTGAGGTCTCCCCGACGCGGGGCGGCGAAGCGGTCCAGGGCGGCGCGGGTCATGCCGGTGAGCGCGTCGACCTCGGCCGTGTCGAGGGCGCCGCAGTCGATGCCGCGCAGCAGGTAGGAGGAGAGGGCCTTGGCGGTGGCGGGCTCGTCCATGACGTCGCCGCCTGCGTGGTTGGCGTACGCGGAGAGGCGCTTGGCGGCGGCCTCGAAGCCCTCGCGGTAGAAGGCGAAGACGGCGGCGTAGCGGGTGGGGATGTGGCCGGGGTGCATGTCCCAGCCCTGGTAGTAGGCGCGGGAGAGGGCGCGGCGGGTGAGGCCGTAGTGCAGGCGCCAGGCCTCGTGGACGTGCTCGGTGGAGCCGACCGGGAGGACGTTGGTGGAGCCGTCGGAGACGCGGACGCCGGTGCCGGCGGCGGCGACCTGCATGATCGCCTTGGCGTGGTCGGCGGCGGGGTGGTCGCTGGCCTGGTAGGCGGCGGAGACGCCGAGGCAGGCGCTGTAGTCGAAGGTGCCGTAGTGCAGTCCGGTGGCGCGGCCCTCGGCGGCGCCGATCATGCGGGCGACGGCGGCGGTGCCGTCGGTGGCGAGGATGGACTGGCTGGTCTCGATCTGGATCTCGAAGCCGAGGCGGCCCGCGTCGAGGCCGTGGGCCTTCTCGAAGGCCTCCAGGAGGCGGACGAAGGCGGTGACCTGCTCGGGGTAGGTGACCTTGGGGAGGGTGAGCACGAGGCCGTCGGGGAGGCCGCCGTTCTCCAGGAGGCCGGTGAGGAAGACGTCGGTGGTGCGGATGCCTCGGTCGCGCACGGCGGCCTCCATGCACTTCATCCGGATGCCCATGTACGGGGCGGCGGTGCCGCCGGCGTACGCCTCCGAGACGAGGCGCGCGGCCCGGGCGGCGTCCTGGTCCTCGTCCGCCCCGGCGTAGCCGTCCTCGAAGTCGACCCGGAGGTCCTCGATCGGTTCACGCTCCAGCTTGGCGCGGACCCGGCCGTAGACGTCCTCGGCGAGGTCGTCGGAGAGGCCGAGGACGGCGGCGAAGGCGGCGGCGTCGGGGGCGTGCTCGTCGAGGGCGGCGAGGGCCTGGTCGCCCCAGGAGCGGATCGTTCCGGCGTCGAAGACGTTGCCGGGGACGTAGACCGTGTGGACGGGCTGGCGGGTGCCGGGGTCACCCGGGTAGCGGCGGTCCAGCTCGGCGTCCACCTCGGCGAGGGAGGCGCTGATGCCCTCGCTGACGGCGCCCGCGAGACTCGTCGACACCTTCTCCTGCTGACCCATCCGAACACCCTCCAGTTTTCCGCTTCACGGAATCAACAATCCGTATAGCGAAGTTAATGGTCGTCCCGGACCTGAGTCAATGCTTACCCGACTTCCCGCGAAACGGCCGGGGGCCGCGCGGCGACGAATCGCCACGCGGCCCCCGGGACCGTACAGACGCGCAGGTCAGCCCTTGCGGGCCTGCACCTCGGCGGTCAGCTGCGGGACGACGTCGAAGAGGTCGCCGACCACGCCGTAGTCGACGAGGTCGAAGATCGGGGCCTCGGCGTCCTTGTTGATGGCGACGATGGTCTTCGAGGTCTGCATGCCCGCGCGGTGCTGGATCGCGCCGGAGATGCCGGAGGCGATGTACAGCTGCGGCGAGACCGACTTGCCGGTCTGGCCGACCTGGTTGGAGTGCGGGTACCAGCCGGCGTCGACGGCGGCGCGGGAGGCGCCGACGGCGGCACCGAGCGAGTCGGCGAGCGCCTCGATGATCGCGAAGTTCTCGGCGCCGTTGACGCCGCGGCCGCCGGAGACGACGATCGCGGCCTCGGTCAGCTCGGGGCGGCCGGTGGACTCGCGCGGGGTGCGGGAGGTCACCTTGGTGCCGTGCGCCTTCTCGGAGAAGGAGACGGCGAGCGCCTCGACGGCGCCGGCGGCCGGGGCGGCCTCGACGGGGGCCGAGTTCGGCTTGACCGTGATGACCGGGGTGCCCTTGGAGACACGGGACTTGGTGGTGTACGAGGCGGCGAAGGCGGACTGCGTGGCGACGGGGCCCTCGGCACCGGCCTCCAGGTCCACGGCGTCGGTGATGACACCGGAGCCGATGCGGACCGCGAGGCGGGCCGCGATCTCCTTGTTCTCACCCGAGGAGGGGAGCAGCACGGCGGCCGGGGAGACGACCTCGTACGCGGCCTGGAGGGCCTCCACCTTCGGGACGACGAGGTACTCGGCGAACTCGGGGGCGTCGGCGGTGAGGACCTTCACGGCGCCGTGCTCGGCGAGCGCGGCGGCGGTGTCGGCGGCGCCGTTGCCGAGGGCGACGGCGACGGGCTCGCCGAGGCGGCGGGCGAGGGTCAGCAGCTCCAGGGTGGGCTTGCGGACGGCTCCGTCGACGTGGTCGACGTAGACGAGAATCTCAGCCATGGGACGTCAATCTCCTGCGAACGATAGGGGCGGCGGTCTGGTGGGCTCGCGCGGGCCGGGAACGGGATCCCCGGCCCGCCAGGCTGAGTCCTAGATGAACTTCTGGCTCGCGAGGAACTCGGCGAGCTGCTTGCCGCCCTCGCCCTCGTCCTTGACGATCGTGCCGGCGGTGCGGGCCGGACGCTCGGCGGCGGAGTCGACCGCGGTCCAGGCGCCTTCCAGGCCGACCTCTTCGGCGTCGATGCCGAGGTCGTCCAGGTCGAGGGACTCGACCGGCTTCTTCTTGGCGGCCATGATGCCCTTGAAGGACGGGTAGCGGGCCTCGCCCGACTGGTCCGTCACGGAGACGACCGCCGGAAGCGCGGCCTCCAGCTGCTCGGACGCGCTGTCGCCGTCGCGGCGGCCCTTCACGACGCCGTCCTCGACGGAGACCTCGGAGAGCAGGGTGACCTGCGGGACGCCGAGGCGCTCGGCGAGGATCGCGGGCAGGACGCCCATGGTGCCGTCGGTGGAGGCCATGCCGGCGATGACGACGTCGTAGCCGACCTTCTCGATCGCCTTCGCGAGCACGAGCGAGGTGCCCATGACGTCGGTGCCGTGCAGGTCGTCGTCCTCGACGTGGACGGCCTTGTCGGCGCCCATGGAGAGCGCCTTGCGCAGCGCGTCCTTGGCGTCCTCCGGTCCGACCGTGAGCACGGTGACCTCGGCCTCGTCCGCCTCCTCGGCGATCTGCAGGGCCTGCTCGACCGCGTACTCGTCGAGCTCCGACAGCAGGCCGTCGACGTCGTCGCGGTCGACCGTGAGGTCATCCGCGAACTTCCGGTCTCCGGTCGCGTCGGGCACGTACTTCACACAGACAACGATCCTCAAGCTCACGCCGGCTCTCCTACTGCATCGTCATAACTGGGCTGCCTTGTTGCTCGCAGCATAGGCGCCTGAAGGGCGGGTTTCCGGTCGGGGCGCCGGACGCCCCGACCGAAATATTACTCGCCAGTACACCCAGTTCGTGACCAGTAAGCAAGCGCTCAGCCATGTGACCTTGCCAACGCGCCGAGCGCGGCGCGAACGGGAACTCTCAGTCGCGCAGGGCGTTGAAGCGCCCGTGGTGGTAGAGCAGCGGCCGGCCCGCCCCGTCGGGGTCGCCGGCGACGGCCTCCGCGATGACGATCCGGTGGTCACCGGCGGGTACGCGGGCGATCACCCGGCAGACCAGCCAGGCCAGGACGCCGTCGAGCACGGGCACGCCCTCGGGGCCCACGCTCCAGCCGGTCCCCTCGCCGAACCGGTCGGCGCCGCTGCGCGCGAAGGTGGCGGCCAGCTCCTGCTGGTGCTCGCCGAGTATGTGGACGCCGATGTGCTCGGCCTCGGACACCACCGGCCAGCTGGAGGAGCCGGTGCCCACGCCGAACGAGACGAGCGGGGGCTCGGCGGCGACGGAGTTGAGCGAGGTGGCGGTGAAGCCGACGGGACGCTCGCCGTACGCGGTGACGACCGCGACGCCGGCGGCGTGGCGGCGGAAGACGGAGCGGAGGAGCTCAGGGCCGGCCTGGAGGCCGGGGGTGACCCGGAGATCGGGGGAAACCGTCATGGAGTTGTCCTTCTGCGAGGGCGGCATGGAAGTGGTCCTGCGGTGGTCAGACACCGGGACAGCGCGCGCTCGCGTTGCGTGCCAGGTCGACGTGGACCCGGCCGTAGAGAAGGAGTTCATGGGGCACTCCGTCAGGGTGACGACGCGTGTGGGGCACAGTCAAGTGCGTACCGCGATATGGGAGGAGCGTCACTGCGCCACAGCGGTACGTGAGCGGCCGGCCGTGCGGGCGTCGTGCGGGGCCGCCGTGCGGGCTGTCGTGTGTGTGGGGGGGGGGGCCGCCGTGCGGGCTGTCGTGGCGGGGCCGCCGTGCGGGCCGTCGCGGGGGGGGCGCCACGCGGGCCGTCGCCACGTCAGACCGCCCGCCCCAGGGCCGCGATGACGTCCGCCCTGCGCGGCTGCCCCGCCGCGCGGCGGACGACCCGTCCCGCGCGGTCGAGCACGAGGACGGTCGGCGTCCGGACGATGCCCAGTTCCCGTACGAGGTCCAGCCGTTCCTCGGCGTCGATCTCCACGTGCCCCACGCCCGGCACCATGGCGGCGACCTCGGCGAGGGTGCGACGGGTGGCGCGGCAGGGCTGACAGAAAGCTGACGAGAACTGGACGAGGGTGGCCCGCTCCCCCAGCTCGGCGCCGAGCACCTCCGGCCCCAGGACCTCGCTCATTCCACTCCTCGTCGTTCGCGTGTTCCTCGGGGTCAGCGTCCCACGCCCGCGTTCGATTCCCGTTCCGGTCGCTTTCCGGCCACCGCGAGTGACGAGAATCTCCCCGTGCGAAGGCGTCTGGACTGGTCTCGGGGGCCCACATGGGGCACGATCTGCCCAAAGCCGAAAACCTACGGCCGCGTAACTTCGCCGGGAGCACCCGCTCCGGGCACACGAAGAAGAGGTTCCTCTCCGATGGCAGAACTCGTCTATCGACCGGTCGTCGGTGCCGCGCTCACCCTGTTCAAGGCGCTCGACCTGAAGATCGACACCCAGGGTTCGGAGCACATCCCGCGCACCGGTGGCGCGGTGCTCGTGAGCAACCACATCAGCTACCTGGACTTCATCTTCACGGGTCTCGCGGCCCTGCCCCAGAAGCGCCTGGTCCGCTTCATGGCGAAGGACTCCGTCTTCAAGCACAAGGTCTCGGGGCCGCTCATGCGCGGCATGAAGCACATCCCCGTCGACCGCTCGGCCGGCGAGCACGCCTACAAGCACGCGCTCGAGTCCCTGCGGGCCGGTGAGATCGTCGGCGTCTTCCCCGAGGCGACCATCTCGCAGTCCTTCACGCTCAAGGGCTTCAAGACGGGTGCGGCGCGCCTGGCGCAGGAGGCGGGCGTCCCGCTGATCCCGATGGCGCTCTGGGGCACCCAGCGCCTCTGGACGAAGGGCCACCCCAAGAACTTCAAGCGCAGCCACATCCCGGTGACGATCCGCGTCGGCGAGCCCGTGGAGGCCCCCGCCGACCAGTACGCGGGCGCGATCACCCGGCGGCTGCGCGAGCGCGTCCAGGAGCTCCTGGAGGCCGCGCAGCGCGCCTACCCGGTCCGCCCGAAGGACGCCGACGACACGTGGTGGATCCCCGCCCACCTCGGCGGCACGGCTCCGACGGCGGCGCAGGTCAAGGAAGCGGGCTGAGCCGCCGCCGGTAGGGCATCGGAGGGTCAGAGCTCCGCGGGGAGCGTCCGCCAGAGGTACGGGCCGTCCGGGGCCGCCCTCAGGGTGTCCAGGACGGTCGCGTGCGGAGCGGCGTACAGCCCGGGGTAGTCCACCTCGCCGAGCTCGGGGCGCACGGTCCACACGAGCCGTTCCTCCCCGACCGAGAACCGGGAGTCGAGTCCGGGCCTGTTCCCCCGTACGTCCTGCCGGGCCCAGGCGCTCTCGCCCGGCAGCAGGACGGCGACGAGGCCGTGGACGACCGGGTCGGAGCCGTCGTCCTCGGTGAGCCGCTGGTAGCAGAGGGCGGCGGGGATGCCCCGGGCGCGCAGGAGCGCGGTGTAGGCGATCGACTTGGCGTAGCAGATCCCGGTGCGGTGCTCCAGGACGTCGGAGGCCCGCCAGGTGACGCGGGGGTCGCCGGTGTCCATGGAGTGCGGGACCTCGTCCCGGACGTACGCGAAGGCCGCCTCGGCGTATGAGTATGCGTCCGGGTGCGCCCGGGCAAGCCGGTCGGCCACGGCCCTGACCCGCGCGTGCTCGTGGTCGACGGCCTCACTCGCGGCCAAGTAGGCAGCAATGTCAGGGTCTTGCTGGTGGAGTTCCATGCGGGACGACCCTACGGACACGGCCGGACGGAAGTCAATGACTTTCCGTCCGGCCGTATTTTTATGCAGTCGATGCCTTCGGCCGAGGGCCGCTCCCGGCTAGCGGGCGAGCTCTTCCTTCAGCGCCTGGAGGAACGCGTCGATGTCGCCCTCCGTCGTGTCGAAGGAGCACATCCAGCGCACGACGCCGGCGGCCTCGTCCCAGAAGTAGAAGCGGAACCGTTCCTGCAGGCGACGGCTCACCTCCTGCGGGAGAACCGCGAAGACCGCGTTGGCCTGGACCGGGTAGAGGATCTCCACCCCGTCGAGGTCCCGCACGCCGGTCGCGAGACGCTGGGCCATCGCGTTGCCGTGGCGGGCGTTGCGCAGCCACAGGTCCCCGGCGAGGAGCGCCTCCAGCTGCACCGACAGGAAGCGCATCTTCGACGCGAGCTGCATGGACAGCTTGCGCAGGTGCTTCATGTGGCTGACCGCGTCCGGGTTCAGGACGACGACGGCCTCGCCGAAGAGCATGCCGTTCTTCGTCCCGCCGTACGACAGGACGTCGACGCCCACGTCGGTGGTGAACGCGCGCAGCGGCACGCCGAGCGAGGCGGCGGCGTTGGCGATGCGGGCGCCGTCGAGGTGCACCTTCATGCCCTTGGCGTGGGCGTGCTCGACGATCGCGCGGATCTCCTCCACCGTGTAGAGGGTGCCGAGCTCGGTGTTCTGGGTGATCGAGACGACCTGCGGCATCGCGCGGTGCTCGTCCTCCCAGCCCCAGGCCTGCCGGTCGATGAGCTCGGGGGTGAGCTTGCCGTCCGGGGTGGGCACGGTGAGCAGCTTGAGGCCGCCCATCCGCTCGGGCGCTCCGCCCTCGTCCACGTTGATGTGCGCGGACTCGGCGCAGATGACGGCGCCCCAGCGGTCGGTGAGCGCCTGGAGCGCGGTCACGTTGGCACCGGTGCCGTTGAAGACCGGGAAGGCCTCGGCGGTGGGGCCGAAGTGGCTCCGCATGACCTCCTGGAGGTGCTCGGTGTACTGGTCCTCGCCGTACGCCACCTGGTGGCCCTCGTTGGCGAGGGCGATGGCCGCGAGGATCTCGGGGTGCACGCCGGCGTAGTTGTCGCTGGCGAAGCCCCGGACCGACGGGTCGTGGCGCCGACGCGCGTCGGTCGGCGCGGCGGTGGTCTCGGTCACGGCTTGGGAGTCAGCCACAGGCGCTGTCCGTTCACTTCCTGGGCGGGCTTGTCCCACAGACCGGCGATCTCGTCGGCCAGGTCCTTCACGTCGGTGAAGCCCGCGAACTTCGCATCGGGGCGCTCCGCGCGCATCGCGTCGTGCACCAGTGCCTTGATCACCAGGATGGCAGCCGCGGCCTGCGGACCGTCCTCGCCCCCCAGCTTGCGGAAGGAGTCGGCCATGGCGAGCGTCCACGCCTCGGCCGCCGCCTTGCCCGCGTTGTACGCGGCGTTGTTGGCCAGCGGCTTGTGCGCGCCGACCTGGCTGACCAGCGCGTACCGGCCGCGGCCACCGGCGGCCAGCAGGACGTCGTGGAAGGCGAGCGAGGTGTGCTGGACGGTGCGGATGAGGAGCTTCTCCAGGAAGTCCCAGTCCGCGAGGTCGGTCGTGGTGAAGGACTTGCTGCCGCGCCAGCCGCCGACCAGGTGGACGAGGCCGTCGACGCGGCCGAAGTCCTTCTCGATCTTGGCGGCCCAGTCGCGGGTCGCGTCCAGGTCGAGGAGGTCGACGGTGTCGCCGACCACGGTGGCACCGCCGTGGGCGTACCGGGCGGCGTCGACGGCCTCGGCGAGGCGCGCCGGGTCGGCGTCGGAGCCGACCACGATCGCGCCGGCCTCGGCGAGGCGCATCAGGGTGGCACGGCCCGCGGGGCCGGCCGCGCCGGCCACCGCGATGACGGCACCGTCGAGCGGTCCGCCGTTGACGTTGACGTTGGCGTTCACGGGCGACTCCTCCGTCGGCTCGATGAGGTCGCTCACGCGGCGGCCCGCGCGATGCTCGGGACGTCGGCGGCGGTGATCCCCTTGGTGTCGGCGATCACGCCCTTCAGCTTCTTGGCGAGGGCCTCGAAGAACATGCTGAGCGGAAACTCGTCCGGAAGCACGTCGTCGACCAGCTTGCGCGGCGGCAGCGTGAGGTCGAGGGCCTCGGAGCCCTTGGCCCACTTGGAGGCCGGGTGCGGGGCGACGTAGGTGGTGACGAACTCGTACGCCTTGATCCAGTGGACCAGCTTCGGGCGGTCGATGCCGTCGCGGTAGAGCGTCTCGATCTCGGCGCAGAGCTGGTTCGTGACCTCGGGGGCCCGCTGCCAGTCGATCGTGAGGACGTTGTCCGTCCAGCGCACCACGTCGTGCTTGTGGAGGTACGCGAAGAGCAGCTGGCCGCCCAGGCTGTCGTAGTTCCGGGTCCGGTCGCCGGTGAGCGGGAAGCGGAACATGCGGTCGAAGAGGACCGTGTACTGCACGTCGCGCCCGTGGGCGTTGCCCTCGGACTCCAGGATCACGGCCTGCTTGAAGGCGGTGAGGTCGCAGCGGAGCTCCTCGAGCCCGTACATCCAGAACGGCTGGCGCTGCTTGATCATGAAGGGGTCGAAGGGCAGGTCGCCGCGGCTGTGGGCGCGGTCGTGGACCAGGTCCCAGAGCACGAAGGCCTGCTCGCAGCGGGTCTGGTCGTCGACCATGGCGGCGATGTCCTCGGGCAGCTTGACGCCCAGGGTCTCGACGGCGGCCTCGGTGACCTTGCGGAAGCGCGCGGCCTCGCGGTCGCAGAAGATGCCGCCCCAGGTGAAGCGCTCGGGGACCTCGCGGACCGCGACGGTCTCCGGGAAGAGGACGGCCGAGTTGGTGTCGTACCCGGCGGTGAAGTCCTCGAAGGTGATGCCGCAGAAGCCGGGGTTGTCGTACCGGGCGGCCTCGAGCTCGGAGAGCCACTCGGGCCAGACCATGCGGAGCACGACGGCCTCGAAGTTGCGGTCGAGGTTGCCGTTCTGCGTGTACATCGGGAAGAGCACGAGGTGCTGGAGCCCGTCGGCACGGCCGGCGGCCGGGTGGAACTCCATGAGGGAGTCCAGGAAGTCCGGCACGGTGAAGCCGCTCTCGACCCACTTGCGCAGGTCCGCGACGAGGGCGCGGTGGTAGGCGCCGTCGTGCGGGACGAGCGGGGAGAGCTGCTCCACGGCCGCGATCATGCGGTCCACGGTGAGCTCGACGAGCGCGCGGGCGGGCGCGTCCTCGGCCTCGAAGTCGATGGAGCCGTCCGCGCTCTGCCAGGGGCGGATCTCCTCCACGGCATTCTTGAGCTCGGGCCAGGCCGGGTGCTCGACGACCCGGGCCTCGGTGGATATCCCCCCACCGGTCACGTCCTGCACAAGAATTTCCGTCATGCCTCTTCCTCCACAGGAGAACCTTGCGTCAAGGAACCGTATCGAGGCATGGGTCTTCCCCGCAAGAGGAGGCAAGAGAAATTATCCTGTGCGACCCCATGGTCACCGAAATTTTTCCTGCCTCCCAGGGTCGAAAGCCCTCTTCCGCCGGAGAGATGACCTGACGCTCAGCCCAGCTGCTTCACGAGCAGCTCGAACTCCAGGTCGTCGCGCTGGGGCAGGCCGAAACGCTCGTCGCCGTACGGGAAGGGCGTCATCCGCCCCGTGCGCCGGTAGCCGCGCCGCTCGTACCAGGCGATGAGCTCCTCCCGCACCGAGATCACCGTCATGTGCATCTCGCGGACGTCCCAGAGCTCGCGGACCCGCCGCTCGGCCTCCTCGATGATCCGCTTGCCGAGTCCGGCGCCCTGGAGCTCGGGGCGGACGGCGAACATGCCGAAGTAGGCGGCCTCGCCGCGGTGCTCCAGCTGGCAGCAGGCGACGATCCCGCCGTCCCGCTCGACGACCAGGAGGCGGCTGCCGGGGGCGGTGATGACCGCGGCGACGCCCTCGGCGTCGGTGCGCTGCCCCTGGAGGATGTCCGCCTCCGTCGTCCAGCCGGTCCGGCTGGAGTCGCCCCGGTAGGCCGACTCGACGAGCGGGACCAGGACCGGGACGTCGTCGAGGACCGCCTCGCGGTACTCGATCCGGCCGGTCTCCTGGGACGTGGCGGTGTCCATGCGTACGGGCTCCCCTCGGGCGCTGACGATCGGCGTGCGCGATCGTCCCGAGCCTAACGCGCGCACCTCGCACTCCCCCTCGTACATCCGTGCGCGCCCGTGCGCCCGCGTGCGGGCTCCCGGCGGCGGGCATTCCTCCTCCCAGGAGGGGGGTGATGAGCCGTGCACGGAGCGGCGCTGACCGGGTGGCTGCTGGTCGCGCTCGGCGCGATGGCGGGCGCGTACTGCCTGGTGCGGATGCGGGCGTCCGACGGGGAGGAGCGGCGGACGGCCGGCGGCGAGGCGGCGATGGGTTTCGGCATGGCGGTCATGGCCCTGCCCGCGGCGGTCCTCAGCCCGCCTGAGTGGACATGGGTCGTGTACGCGGCGGTGTTCGGCGCGACCGCCCTGCTCGGGCTGGCCGGGGCCGCCCGGAGCGGCCGTCGGCGACTGCACCACCTCCACCACCTCGTCGACTCGCTCGCCATGCTCTACATGGCGGTCGCGATGGCGGCCCCGGCCCTCCTGGGCGCGCGGGGGGCGCACGGGGGGCACGGAGCGCACGCGGGGTTCTCGCCGTCCGGGGCGTCCGGGACGGCCGGCGCGATCGGGGGCGTCGGCGGCATCCCCCTCCTGACGGGGGCCCTGCTCCTCTACTACGTGGTGTACGTGCTCCACGCGGGCGCGCGGCTGGTACCGGTGGCGAGACCCGTGCCGGCGGCGGTGCCGGCGGGGACGGACTCCGGGGTGGGGGCGGGGGTCTCCTGGGCGACCCGGCCGGAGCTGACGCTCGCCTGCCGGCTCTCGATGGCGCTGGCGATGGTCGCGATGCTGTTCACGCTCTGACGCGGCCGCACCGGTGACCAACGGAACCGTGGCGTACGTCACTTGGGGTCCGGGCCCATACCCCGGGGCCGTACCGCGCTCATAGGGTGACGCCCATGTGGGTCTCCCTCGCGCTGCTCCTGCTCGGCGTCCTGACCTCTCTCGCGGCCCCCCGGCTGCTCACGCGGGCCGAATGGGCCGAGCGAGAGCCCGTGGTGGCGCTGTGGGTGTGGCAGTGCGTGGTGGCGGCCGTGCTCCTGAGCTTCGCCCTGTCGATGACGTTCAGCGCGTCCACGGCCTGGCAGGCCGTGCGCGGGCAGCTCTTCGCCCCGGCGCCGCACGCGGTGGTGGAGGCGTACGAACTCGGCACGAGCGGGCCGTGGTCGGCCGTCCTCGCGGTCGTCCTCGCCTGCGGCGGCCTCTGGTCCGGGGCGATGCTGGGCCGGGAGATCGGGCAGGCGCGCGCCCGGCGCGAGCGGCGGCACCGCGATCTCCTCGTCCGCGCGCCCCTGTTGCCCGGCGAGCGGCCGGACGGCGAGCGGCTCGTCGTCCTGGAGGGCGAGCGGGCGGACGCGTGGTGGCAGCCGGGGACGCCGGCCCGGCTGGTCATCACCACGGCCGCGCTGCGCCGCCTCAAGGGGCGGCAGCTCGACGCGGTCCTCGCGCACGAGCAGGGGCACGCGCGGGCCCGGCACGACTGGCTGCTGCACTGCTCGGCCGCGCTGGCGGGCGGCTTCCCGGGCGTCCCGGTCTTCACGGCCTTCCGCGACGAGATGCACCGGCTCGTGGAGCTGGCCGCCGACGACGTGGCCTCGCGCCGGTTCGGCCGGCTGACGATCGCGCTGGCGCTCGTCGAGCTGAACGAGGACCGGGGGGTCTTCGGCCCGGGGCCCGGTCCGGACGCGGGCCTGCCACAGCGGGTGCACCGCCTCCTCGCGGCGACGCCCCGGCTCACGGCCGGGCGCAGGCTGCGACTCACGGCCGCGGCGACCCTCGTCCCCGTGGTCCCGCTCCTGGTCGCCTTCGCCCCGGCGCTGACGACTCTGGGCCAGTGACCCGTCCGGAAAGTCCCGCCTGGCTCGCGGCGCGCGCGGTGCGGTCCCGGAGAGCCGTTCGGGAGGGTTCGTCGGGCAGGATCGGCCCATGCGTTCGTCCGCCGTGGTCTCCGGGGTCCTCTTCGTCGTCCTGCTCGTCCTCGTGGCCGCGGGGTGGCCACCTCTGCTCTCCTTCGACCGGTCGTTCGACGAGGCGCTGCACCGCCACGCCGTCGCCCACCCGGGCGTCACGCGGGTCAACCGGGTGCTCAGCGACTGGGTCTGGGACCCGTGGACGATGCGTGCCCTGGCCGCCGTCGCCGTGGTGCTCCTGTGGGCGCGGCGCGAGCGCCGGCTCGCGGTCTGGGTGGCCGTCACGTGCTTCGTCGCCGCGGGTCTCCAGCAGGGGATCAAGTTCCTGGTGGGCAGGGAGCGGCCGCAGTGGCCCGACCCGGTGGACTCGGCGCGGTTCGCGGCGTTCCCCTCCGGCCACGCGATGACGGCGACGGTGACCTGCGGGCTGCTCCTGTGGGTGCTCGCGCTGCGCTGGCGCGACGAGTGGCGCGGCTGGGGCGTCCTCGCGGGGGCCGCGCTCGTGTCGGTCGTCGGGGTCGGCTGGACACGGCTCTACCTGGGCGTGCACTGGCCGTCGGACGTGCTGGGCGGCTGGCTGCTCGGCTGGGTCTGCGTGGCCGCGGCCGTCCTCTCGTACCGGCGCTTCTCCGGTCCGGGCGGGTCCCGGGAGGACAATGGGAGCGAGACGGTGAGGACGGGGTGACAGCGGGATGAGGACGACGAAGCCGCCTGTTCTGGACGATCCCCCGTGTCGCCCAGAACAGACGGCGGCCCCGCCGGCCTGCCACGAGGGCGCGCCGACGGGATGCGCTGAGTATATTGGCCGCGAGCCAGTCAACGCAGGAGTCCAGGATGTCCCCGCGTAGCCCATCGGTCAATGAAGAGCTGCGGCGCAGGTCGCGCGAGCGGATTCTGGTCGCGACGGTGGAGCTCGTCTCGGCGCGCGGATACGAGGCCACGACGCTCGGCGACATCGCGGAGCGGGCGGGTTCGGCGCGCGGCCTGATCTCGTACTACTTCCCGGGGAAGCGCCAGCTGCTCCAGGCCGCGGTGCACCGGCTCATGCACCTGACCCTCGACGAGGCGCTGGAGCGCGAGCCGCGCACGGAGGACGGGCGCGAGCGGATGGCCCGGGCGATCGACGCGGTGCTGGGTCTGGCGGTGGACCGGCCGACTCTGATGCGGACCCACATGGCGGGAATCCTCCAGGCCGACGGGTTCGTGCAGTGCCAGGAGCAGCAGCGCCTCGCGTTCCTGCTGCGGGACACGGTGGTCCGGTACGGCTCCGACGACGTGGACACGGACTACCCGCTGCTGCGCGCCCTGCTCATGGGCGCGGTGGTGGCGGTGCTGCTGCCGGGGGCTCCGATGCCGATGGCGCGGCTGCGGTGGGAGCTGTTCCAGCGGTACGGGCTCGACTGGGAGATGGGCGCGCCGCCGGACGGTGGTCCGCCCGACGGCGCTTCGGTGGTGCGGGTGAGGGAGCCCGGTCAGTCGGCGAGCTCGAAGTAGTCCGGCTGGGTCTGGACGTTGAGCTGGTCGAGTCGGACGGCCCGCGCGGGGTCGGTGCGCGGGTCGGAGAGCTTCAGGACGTCGAAGCCCTTGGCGATGTCGTTGGAGTAGATCAGGCCGTTGTAGTAGTACGCGGACCAGGAGCCGCCGGTGAGGCTGGCGGTGGTGGAGAGCGGGCCGCGCTCGAAGTAGCCGATCTCCTTGGGGGCGGAGGAGTCGGTGAAGTCCCAGACGGAGATGCCGCCCTGGTACCAGGCCTGGACCATGAGGTCCTTGCCCTTGACCGGGATCAGCGAGCCGTTGTGGGCGACGCAGTTCTCGGTGTCGGCCTGGTGGCGCGGGATCTTGAAGTAGCTGCGGAAGACGAGCTTGCGCCGGTCGCCCTTGCCGACGATGTCGTAGATGCCGTTGGCGCCCCGGTTCGGGCCGACCTCGGCGTTGCAGGTGGCACCGCTGCCACCGCCGAGCTCGTCGGTGAAGACGACCTTGTTCGCCTTCTGGTTGAAGGTCGCGGAGTGCCAGAACGCGAAGTTGACGTTGTCCTGGACCCGGTCGATGACCTTCGGGCGCTCGGGGTCGGCGATGTCGAAGAGGATGCCGTCACCCATGCAGGCGCCGGCGGCCAGCTTCTTGTTGGGCAGCACGGTGATGTCGTGGCAGCCCGTGGTCTTGGAGACGCCGGGGTTGGTGGGACCGCCGGGGTTGCCGCCGCCGTCGGGGCCGTCGCCCGGGAAGAGGACGGGGAAGCTGACGACCGCGGCCTGCTCGGGGGCGTTGCGCGGGACCTTGATGACCGAGATGCCGTCGTGCGGGGGCTGGCAGTCGGGGAAGGCCGCGTTGGGCGAGTACGAGGAGACGTACACGTACACGTTCCTGCCCTTGGGCACGAGCGTGTGGGTGTGGGAGCCGCAGGCGGTCTCGACGGCGGCGACGTACCTGGGGTTGGTGACGTCGCTGATGTCGAAGATCTTCACACCCTCCCAGGACTCCTTCACCGTGGCGGGCTGCGACGTGCTGTTGCACGAGTTGTCGCTGCGGGACGCGTCGGTGGAGAGGAAGAGGAGGTTCCCGGAGACCGAGATGTCGTTCTGGCCGCCGGGGCAGAGGACCTGGGCGACGGTCTTCGGCTCCTTCGGGTTGCTGATGTCGAAGATCCGGAAGCCGTCGTAGTTGCCCGCGAAGGCGTACGTGCCCTGGAACGCGAGGTCCGTGTTGAGGCTCTTCAGGGCGTCCTTCGGGATGTTCGCGAGGTGCTCGATGTTCGGCGTGTGGACGATCTCGTCCACACCGGGTATCTCGCCGCTCCGGATCGCGGCACGCGCCTCTGCCTCCTGCTCCGCCGTGACGGCGCCCTGGACCCGGGCGGCGCCCGGGTCGGGGGTGGCGGCCGAGGGCACGGCCGCGAGCAGGGTGGCGAGCAGTCCGGCCGCGGCGGATGCCACACCCAGGCGTCTGATCCGCCCGCGCGGGTGACGCGCCTCGGCGGTCTGCGGCGTTGGGGTACGCAACGAAGTCACACCGTCCTCCCTGGTGTCCGTTCATCTTGAACGGATGCTGGACCCCGGCAGTATGGTCCTTGGCGTGCGCATCTCAATAGATGGCAACACAGATGTAATGAAGGAAGTTGATCGTTCCACCCGGGAAAAGTGCTAGGAACGAACATCCGTCCCGCAAGAACACCTGGAGGTCGCGTTGTTGATCCGCCGTCAGCGAGCCGTCGCCGCCGTGGCCCTCGCCGCCTTCGCCGTACTCGCCCTGGGCGCCTGCGAGTCGGCCTCCGACGACGCGAACCCGCGGGCCGCGGCCTCCGGCGGCGGTTCGGTCGTGGCGCCCGGCAAGCCCGGGGAACCGGCCCGCCGGATATCGCCCGAGGAGGCGGCGCGCCGGCTGCCCGACGAGAAGCCGAACGGCGCGGACTTCCGCTACGTGCAGATGATGATCGTCCACCACCGCCAGGCCCTCACGATGACCGAACTGGCCCCGGAGCGCGCGGGATCGACACCGGTGCGGAAGGTGGCCGAGCGGATCGCGGCCGCGCAGCGGCCCGAGATCGCCGCGATGGAGGCGTGGCTGGAGAACAACGGCGGGCCGCGCGACCAGGGCGCGCACGACCACCACGCGATGCCGGGGATGGCGTCCGAGGGTCAGCTGACGGAGCTGCGGAGGGCGAAGGGCAAAGCCTTCGACGAGCTGTTCCTGAAGCTCATGACGACGCACCACGAGGGCGCCGTGACGATGGCGGTGGAGGTCCTCGGCGAGGGGAACAACATCCTCGTCGAGGAGATGGCGAACGACGTGATCGCCCAGCAGACCGCCGAGATCAACCGGATGCGGTCCCTGTAGCCGACCGGCGGAGCTCCTGGGCGTCGACGGCCGCGAGGACGGCGTCCAGGAGGCCGGGGAAGAGCGCGTTCAGGTCGTCCTCGCGCAGGCCGTTGAGCTTGGCCGTGCCCCGGTAGCCCTGGTGGACGACGCCGGCCTCGCGCAGGACGCGGAAGTGGTGCGTCGTCGTCGACTTCGTCACCGGCAGGTCGAAGTGCGAGCAGCTCAGGGGCTCGCCCTCGCGCGCCAACTCCCGCACGATGCTCAGGCGCACGGCGTCCGAGAGCGCGTGGAGCACCCCTTCGAGCGTGATCTCGTCCCGCGCGGGGTGGTCGAGGGCGCGGGGGCTGGTGGCGGTCGTCATGACGGCGGCTCCACTTCTTCCGGTTGGCCTTCATCGTACGAGACCCGTCGTAGATAGGCTTGTACGAGAACCTTCGTAGTTTGACAGATCTCGTACTACGATGAGTATCGTACGAGTGTCCTTCTTCGAGGCCCCGAAACGGAGTCCGTCATGAGCGTCGCCCTCTTCGAGCCCTACACCCTGCGTTCGCTGACCGTGCCCAACCGGGTCTGGATGGCGCCCATGTGCCAGTACTCGGCCGAGATCACCGGCCCGAACGCGGGCGTGGCGACCGACTGGCACTTCGCCCACTACGGCTCGCGGGCCACCGGCGGCACCGGGCTCATCCTCCTGGAGGCGACCGCCGTCGCACCCGAGGGCCGCATCAGCCCGGCGGACCTCGGACTGTGGAACGACACCCAGAAGGAGGCGCTGCGGCGGATCGCCGGCTTCCTGAAGTCCCACGGCACCGTCCCCGGCATCCAGCTCGCCCACGCGGGGCGCAAGGCGTCCACCAACCGCCCGTGGGAGGGCCGCGGGCCCTACACCGGCGAGGCCTGCTGGACGCCCGTCGCCCCCAGCCCCGTCGAGTTCGACGAGGGCTACCCCGTGCCGACCGAGCTCAGCGTGGAGCGCATCCGGGAGATCACCGGCCAGTTCGCCGACGCGGCCCGCCGCGCGCTCGACGCCGGCTTCGAGGTCGTCGAGGTGCACGGCGCCCACGGCTACCTGATCGGCGAGTTCCTCTCCCCGCACAGCAACCACCGCACCGACGAGTACGGCGGCTCCTTCGAGAACCGCACCCGCCTCGCGCTCGAGGTCGTCGACGCGGTGCGGGCCGTCTGGCCCGAGGACCTCCCCGTCTTCTTCCGGATCTCGGCCACCGACTGGCTGGGCGACGCCGGGTGGACCGGCGACGACACCGTGCGCTTCGCCGCCCTGCTCCGCGAGCACGGCGTCGACCTGCTCGACGTCTCCACCGGCGGCAACGGCGGCCCCGCGCAGATCCCGGCGGCCCCCGGCTTCCAGGTGCCGTTCGCGAGCCGCGTCCGCAACGAGACCGGGCTGCCCGTCGCGGCCGTCGGCCTCATCACCGAGAGCGACCAGGCGGAGAGGATCCTCGCCGACGGCGAGGCCGACGCGGTCCTGATCGGCCGCGAGATGCTCCGCGACGCCTCCTTCGCCCGTCGCGCGGCCCGCGAGCTCGGCGCGGAGACCCACGCCCCGTCCCAGTACGCCTGGGCGATCTGAGGCGCGGCGCTCCCCGCGCGGCGGGAGTGGCGGGAGTTGCGGGAGTGTCCGGGGGCCGTTGTCAGTGGCCGGGTGCAGACTGGCCCGTATCCGTGACAACGGCGTCCTGGAGGTGGCAGACCATGCCCGACGTACTCCTCACCGTAGGCACCCGCAAGGGGCTCTTCCTCGGCCGCAGGCAAGGCGGCCGGTGGGAGTTCGACGATCCGGTCCTGCCCGCGCAGGCGGTCTACTCGGTCGCCATCGACACCCGCGGGCCGACGCCCCGGCTGCTCGCCGGCGGGGACAACGGGCACTTCGGGCCGTCCGTCTTCCACTCCGACGACCTGGGCAGGACCTGGACGGAGCCGCCGCGCCCGGCGGTGAGGTTCCCCGAGGACACCGGGGCCTCCCTGGAGCGCGTCTGGCAGCTGCACCCGGCGCCCGCGCACTCCCCCGGCGTCGTCTTCGCCGGGACGGAACCGGCCGCCCTCTTCCGCTCGGCCGACGGCGGCGAGTCCTTCGAGCTCGTCCGCCCCCTCTGGGAGCACCCGACGCGCTCCCGGTGGGTGCCCGGCGGGGGCGGCGAGGCCGTCCACACGGTCGTCACCGACCCCCGCGACCCCGACGCGCTCATGGTCGCGGTCTCCACCGCCGGGGTCTTCCGCTCCCGGGACGGCGGAGCGGCCTGGGAGCCCTCCAACCACGGTGTCTCGGCGGTCTTCCTGCCCGACCCGAACCCCGAGTTCGGACAGTGCGTCCACAAGATCGCCCAGGACGCGGGCGACCGGGACCGGCTGTACCTCCAGAACCACTGGGGAGTCTTCCGCAGCGACGACGCCGGCCGCACCTGGTCCGACATCGGCGCCGGACTCCCCTCCGACTTCGGCTTCGCCGTCGCCGCCCATCCCCACCGGCCCGACACGGCGTACGTCTTCCCCATCACGGCGGACTCCGACCGCGTCCCGGCCGGCCGGCGCTGCCGCGTCTACCGGACCCGGGACGCCGGGGCCACCTGGGAGCCGCTCACCGAGGGCCTGCCGGAGGGCGCCCACTACGGCACGGTGCTGCGGGACGCGCTGTGCACGGACGACGCCGACCCGGCGGGCGTCTACTTCGGCAACCGCAACGGGGAGGTGTACGGGAGCGAGGACGACGGCGACAGCTGGCGGCTGCTCGCCGAGCACCTGCCGGACGTCCTGTGCGTGCGGGCGGCGGTGGTCTGACGGGCCGGCGGCGATCCGGTCCAAGGCCGCCGCGGGACGGTCAGGGCAGGCGCCAGTCGACGGGCTGCGCGCCCTGCCGCAGGAGGAGTTCGTTGGCGCGGCTGAACGGACGGGAGCCGAAGAAGCCGCGGTCGGCGGACATCGGCGACGGGTGCGCCGACTCGACCGCCGGCAGGTCCCCGAGCAGCGGGCGCGCGTTCCGCGCGTCCCTGCCCCACAGGATGGAGACGAGCGGCTTCCCGCGGGCGGCCAGCGCGCGGATCGCCTGCTCGGTGACCTCCTCCCAGCCCTTGCCCCGGTGGGCGGCGGGCTTGCGCGGGGCCGTGGTGAGCGCCCTGTTGAGGAGGAGGACGCCCTGACGCGTCCAGGGCGTCAGGTCGCCGTTCGAGGGCCTCGGCAGGCCGAGGTCGGTGTGCAGCTCGCGGAAGATGTTCTCCAGGCTGCCCGGCAGGGAGCGGACCTCGGGCGCGACCGAGAAGCTGAGGCCCATCGCCATCCCCGGCGTGGGATAGGGGTCCTGACCCACGATCAGGACCCGCACCTCGTCGAAGGGCTGCTGGAACGCCCGCAGCACGTTCGCCCCGGACGGCAGGTACGTGCGGCCCGCGGCGATCTCCGCGCGCAGGAAGTCGCCCATCCGGGCCACCTGTCCGGCCACGGGCCGCAGGGCCTCCGCCCAGCCGGGCTCCACCAGTTCGTTCAACGGTCGCGCTGTCACGGTCCGTCACTCTACCGGCCTACAGTGACAGCGGACCTGCCCCCGATCCCCCTCCCCCACCCGCTGCGAGGACGGTGCACCGTGAACGAACCCGGCGTGGCCACGCACACCGAGGCCGCCGACGGCCTGGTCGTCGGCGTCGACTCCGGCGGATCGGGGCTGCGGATCGCCCTCGCCGACGCGGCGAGCGGCACCGTGCTCGCCACCGCCGCCTCCCGCGAGCCGGTGCGCACCGGACCCGGCGGGATCTCCGCCGCGCACTTCCTGGAGCAGGTCCTGCCCGCCGTCGACGCCCTCGCGGAGCCGTACCGTTCGCGGCCCCTGCGCGCCGCCGCCGTCGGCGCGGCCGGGATGGCGACGCTCGGGGACGAGCTCCGTGCGGAGCTGCCGGCCGCCCTCGCCGGGGCCTGGGGCGTGCGGCACCTCGCCCTCGCGGCCGACGCCGTCACCGCGTACGCCGGGGCGCTCGGGCAGCGGCCGGGGGCCGTCGTGGCGGGCGGGACCGGGCTCGTCGCCCTCGGGACGGACCTCGGCTCGTGGCGCCGGGCCGACGGCTGGGGCCATCTCCTCGGCGACTGCGGCAGCGGCGCCTGGATCGGCCGGGCGGGCCTGGAGGCGGCCATGCGGGCGTACGACGGCAGGCGCGGCGGCTCGGCGGCGCTGCTCGACCGGGCGGAGAAGCTCCTCGGCCCGGCGGCGGGCCTGCCGGGCGCGCTCTACCCCCGTACCGACCGTCCGGCCGTGCTCGCCTCCTTCGCCCCGGAGGTGGCGGCCTGCGCGCCCGGCGACCCGGTCGCCGCCGGCATCCTCGCGGAGGCGGCCGGGCACGTCGCGGACGCGGCCGCGGCCGTCTGCCCGGCGGAGCCCGGCGCCCCGGTGGCACTGACGGGCGGGCTCTTCAAGATGGGCGAACCCCTCCTCGTCCCGCTGCGGGCGGCGCTCGCGGAGCGCGTCCCGCACGCCCGGACGGTGGAGGCGGCGGGCGATCCGCTGGCCGGTGCGGTGAGCCTCGCGTCGGCGCTCGCGACCGGGGCGCCGGGGCTGCCGCAGGACACCGCCCTGCTGCGCGTGTTCACGTCGCCCGGGGCGCGATAGCCGGCGGCATCCGCCCAGGTGGGAAGCCGTGGACACGACACACCGGGCCGATCACCGGACATAGGGGGACAGACGGCGCGCGATCCCACCTCAGCGAAGAACGTGGTGGGCGAAACCAGTAGCATGCGGCGCCATGAGCACCCCCACTGGGCCCGCTTCCGGCCTGCCTGTACGAATGCCGCGCCCCCGCCAGTCCGGGCGGCACCGTCGCCCCGAGCCCGCGGCGGCGCCCGAGGGCGCTCCCGCACTGGTGCTCGCCGTTCCCGGTGAGCCCTCGGCCGCCATACGCTCCCTGGCCGAGGAGCTCGCGAGCATCGCCCGCTCGGAGCTGCCCGGCCTGGAGGCCGTGATCGGCTTCGTGGACGGCGACGACGCCGATTACCCCTCGCTCTCCGCCGTGCTCACCGCCGCCGAGGCGCTGCGCACCCAGCGGTACGAGATCGCCGTGGCGGCGGGCCGTGAGGTCGCCGCCCCCTCCGGTCCGCCCGCCGTCGTGGTCCCGCTCCTCGCGGGTCCCGACAGCGCGCAGATGCGGCTGATCCGCCAGGCCGTCATGGACAGCGGCAACACCGCCGAGCTGACGGACGTCCTCGGCCCGCACCCGCTGCTCGCCGAGGCGCTGCACGTGCGCCTGTCGGAGGCCGGGCTCGCCCGCGCCGACCGCGCCCGCCTGTTCACGGTCGCCACGGCCGCCGACGGCATCATCCTGGCGACGGTCGGCGGCGAGGAGGCCGTGCAGGCCGCCGGGATCACCGGCATGCTGCTCGCCGCGCGGCTCGCCGTGCCGGTGATGGCCGCCGCGCTCGACCAGGAGGGTTCCATCACCTCCGTCGCCGACCAGCTGCGCGCCGCCGGATCGGTCCAGCTGGCCCTGGCGCCGTACCTGATCGGCCCCGAGCTGGCCGAGAGCCTGCTCGAAGAGGCCTCGAAGGAGGCCGGCTGCGCCGTCGCCGAGCCGCTGGGCGCCTACCCGGCGATCGGCAAGCTGGTGCTCTCGCAGTACACGACCGCGCTGGGCATCCCCCCGCAGCAGAGCGCGCCCTCCGTCTGAGGGGCACGGGAAAGGGCCCGCACCGGACAGCCGGTGCGGGCCCTTTCGCGTACCGAACAGGACCGGACCTAGCGTCGCCCGAAGACGACGCAGGAGGCCGCCGGGGCCTCCACGGAGCCCGCGCGGACCGGGATGCCGGTCTCCCAGTCGATGTCGAACCAGGTGACGTCCCCGGAGCGCTCGTTGGCCGCGTACAGGCGGCGGCCGGTGGGGTCGAGGGCCAGGTCTCGGGGCCAGTGCCCGCCGCAGGGCACGGTGGCGACGTGGGCGGCGCGGGTGCCGTCGGCGTCGAGGGCGAGGACGGCGAGGGTGTCGTCGCCGCGGACGGCGACCCACAGGAAGCGGCCGTCGGGGGCGACGACGACCTCCGAGGGGTAGCGGGGGCCGTCGGGGAGGCCCTCGGGGACGACGGGGAGCTCGCCGACCGGCTCCAGGAAGCCCGTGCCCGCGTCCCAGCGGCAGACGGTGAGCGTGGGCTCCAGTTCGCCCAGGACGTAGGCGTGGCGGCCGTCCGGGTGGAAGGCGAGGTGGCGCGGGCCCGTGCCGGGGCGCAGGGCGGTCTCGCCGTGGACGGTGAGTGCGCCGGTGGCGGGGTCGAGGGCGCAGATCCGTACGGAGTCGGTGCCGAGGTCGACGGAGAGGACCCACCGGCCGGTGGGGTCCGGGAGCACCTGGTGGGCGTGCGGGCCCCCCTGGCGGTCGGCGACGGGTCCGGAGCCCTCGTGGCGCAGGGGCGCCGCGGCGGGGCGGGCGGTGCCGTCCCCGGCCAGCGGCAGGACGGTGACGCTGCCGGAGCTGTAGTTGGCGGCGAGGAGGTGCCCGGCGGCGAGCGCGAGGTGGGTGGGGTCGGCGCCGCCGACCGGGACGGGCGCGCCGAGCGGGCGGGGCGCGGGCCCGGTCACGTCGAAGGCGGCGACGGCGCCGTCCCCCGTCTCGGAGACCGCGTGGAGGACGGCGCCCGCGAGGGCGAGGTAGGAGGGGTTGGCGACGGCGTCGCTGGCGCCCGTGACGGTCAGCGCGCCGGTCCGGCCGTCGACGTCGGCGGCGAGGACGCCGCGTCCCCCCGCCGTGGTGAACGACCCGATGTACGCGCGCAGCGCTCCCCGGCCGTCCGCCGCCCCTGTGCCGTCCGTGCCGGCTGTGCCGCCCCTGGTGCTCGTCATGCGGCAGACGGTAGCAGGTCTAGACCAGGCCCCACGGGGTTGTCCCGGGGTGCCTCCCCCGCGCCGTGTGCGGCGCGCCCGGCCCGCCCTCAGGCCGCCGGGACCAGCGGCTCGCGCGGCGAGGTCCGCAGCGGGGCGGCGAGGTCGACGAGGGCCTGTTCGAGGCTGTGCAGGTGGACCAGGGCGGCCTCGGCGCCGGGGTGGTGGTGCGGGACTCCGGCCGTCGCGCGGGCCGGGTCCGTCACGGGCCGGACCTGGGGTACGAGAGCGTGGACGGCGGACTCGACGCGCCAGGCCGCCGCGGCGAGCCGGGCGTCGTGCGAGGCGTCGGCGTCCCCGGCGACGGCGGCGAGGCCCTTGATCTCGCGGGCGCAGTCGTCGAGCAGCGCGAGGACCCGGCGGGCCCGCGCCTTGCGGGCCCGCAGCGGGCTCAGCGGGTGGACGAGCGGCGCGAGGGTGAGCCGGGCGCGGCCGAGGAGGAGTTCGAGCTCGGCCGCGTGCGGGGCCGGGTCGGCGTGCGGGTCGCCCGCGAGGCGCCGGGCGGCGGCCGTGGTGCAGGTGTGCACGCAGGTGACGGCCCGCTCGATCCAGGCGTTGGTGGCGGCGTGCGTGGTCACCGGCAGCAGGGCGACGCCGATGACCGCGCCCAGGGCGCCGACGGCGGTCTCCTCGAAGCGCAGGACCAGGAGGCCGGGGTGGAGGACGCCGAGGAGCCCGTACAGGAGTCCGGCCATGACGGTCACGAAGAACATCATCCAGCTGTACGAGAGCGGGGCGGTGTAGAAGATCCCGAAGACGCAGGCGGCCACGAGCAGGGCCGTGGGGGCGGGGGCGCCGCCGAGGGGGACGGCGACGAGGAGGCCGGCCGCGATGCCGGTGACCGTCCCGAGGACACGGCGGAAGCCGCGGACGAGGGTTTCGCCGCGCGAGGCGGTGTTGACGAAGATCCACCAGGCGGTGCCGACGGCCCAGTACCAGCGCTCGTGCGAGATCAGCTGCCCGGCGGCGAGGGCGATGCCGCAGGCCACGGTGGCCTGGAAGGCCTGGCGGGTGGTCGGCCGGGCGAGTCCGGTACCGGGGAGCGGGGCGGGTGCGGCCGGCGGCGGGACGCGCCGCTCGATGGGCCAGAGCCCGAAGCGCACGAGCCCGGCCGAGGCCAGGGCGACGCCGGTCGCCGCGAAGAGTTCGGGCAGCTGGGCGGGGAGGGCGTGCAGGAACTGGGTCACGAAGAACTGCATGAACGCGAAGATGCCGAGCGCGTGGCCGCGCGGCCCCCAGCGGCGCGCGTACACCCCGGCGAAGACGACGAGCAGCCAGGCCGCGTCCCGCGCGGGCGGGGCGCCGTGCAGCAGGGTCGCGGCCGCGAGGGCGGGGAAGCCGACCACCGGGAGCAGGGCGGTGGTGACGGCCTGGCGGCGGACGGTCGCGTCGCCGACGGTGAAGAAGGCGAGCAGGGCGGCGAGACCCGCGGTGATGGACGCGACGAGGGAGAGGCCGAGCAGCTCGGCCACGGCGACGGCGAGCGCGATGCCGACGACGGCGCGGGCCGATGTCCGCAACCGGACGCGCCCCGGATCCGGAGCCGTGAAGAACTTCTGCAGCGTGCGCACGGCGGCCAATCCCGCCCCCCTTGTCCTGTCCCTCATCGCGCACGAGGGTCCCCGGGGGTGGTGGGGGCTCGGACACGACGAAAGCACCGCGCACCGTGCCGGCCTCGTCGCCGGACGGCGCTGCGCGGCGCCGAAAACCATGTGTTGGCTACAAGAATAGACGGAAGAGGGGACAGCGGCCCAAACGGCCATGGAATCGCTGGGCCAATGGCCTTCCCGACACCCGGTTCGATGGGCCGGAAGGCGCCATTGGCCCAGGGCGGTCAGACCGCGCGGCGGTTGCCCTCGTCGTCGCAGGGGAGGTCGGCGGCCGTGTGGTGGCGGAGGAAGTCCCGGGTGGCCTGACGCTCGGCCTCGGCGATGGCGGTCGGCTCGACGTTGATGATGCCGCCGAAGGGGCGGTCGACGTCCTTGATGATGCACAGGGCGGTGGTGAGCAGCGCCGTGATCACGACGAGGGTGAGGATCTGGCCCCGGTTGTTCCTGCGCGGCAGGCAGATCCCCAGGGCGGTGACGGTGATGATGAGCGTGGCGAGGAGGAACCACAGGATGGCGCCGGGGATGCTCGCGGTGGCCTGGGTCAGGCGTTCCTCGCGTTCGTCCGAGCGCTTGTTGTCCGCCGAGACGACCATGCCGAAGACGGGCTTTCCCTCCAGTTCCTTGAAGACGCGCCGGAAGTCGGTGGACCACACGTTGGGCGCCGCGGAGCCCTTGCCGTCCGCCATGGCCGGCCACTCCTGGACGCGTACGGCCCTGGCGTAGCAGACGGCGTCCGCCTGGAGCGCCTCGCGCTGGGCGACCGGTCCGTAGTCGGCCGCCTCGACGAGCTGGTCGAGGGCGCGGGCCTCGCCGCGGGAGGCGACCTCGGCCTTGCCGTACGAGCCGTTGGCGGTGACGAGGACGAAGGCGAGCAGGAGGACCGTCAGGGTGAGGAGCGGGCCGACCAGGTCCTTCACGGCCATGCCCGTGTCGTCGTCCTCGCTGAGCAGCCGGGGCCGCAGGTAGCGGTTGGCGGCCAGGCCGGCGAGGAGGGCGAGGGCGGCGACGACGATGATGAGGACCATGGGCGGGCACCTCCGGGGGCGGGGACGGTGGGCTGCCCCGCGCCGGCGGGGCGCACCCATCCCTTCCGCGGCCTCGGCCCGCACGGAACCGACAAAACGATTCCCCACGCTCGAACGGGGGACCGCCGTCCGCCCCGGGAGGAGCGGACGGCGGCCCCCGGACCGGGCCGCCCTAGAGCAGCCCCGCCGCCTGGGTCAGCAGCTTCTCGTAGACCTCGGGCCGGTCCTCGTCGATGACCGGGAACCCGACGCCGAAGTCACCGTTCACCCACCGCGCGCCGATGCCCGGGTTGGCGCTGTCCGTCCCGTCGTACAGGAAGACGTGCGGGCTGCAGTTCACCCGGCCGTCCCGCGCCGACTCGTACTGCGCCATGATCGCCGGACGCGCCGTGCCGCTGTCGAGGACGCCGGCGAGCGCGGCCGCGTCGACGGCCCCCGTCTCCTCCGCGACCTCGAGGATCACGTGGCGCTGGGAGATGCACCGGCCCTGCGCCCAGAACGCGCGCCGCAGGGCCCGGTCGAGCTGCTCACTGGCGTGCCAGCTCTGGGCCTTGGCCGCGTGCACGGCCTCCAGGGCCGGCAGGGTCGTCACCGGGTACGTCCAGTCCGGGCCCTGCCACAGCCGCCAGCCCGCCTCCGGTTCGAGGGCGCCGAGGACCGAGATCTCCGAGTCCACGCCGGGCCGGGCGTTCACCTCCCGGTTGAAGAGTTCGAGCGGGAACGCCCGCAGGTCGAACCACACGCGCCCTTTGAGCCCGAGCCTCCGCCGCGTCTCGTGCAGCCGGTGCACGGCGACGTGCGCGAAGGAGCAGTTGAGGTCGGTGTAGACGGCGATCGTGTCCGGCGCGGCCGGCAGGCGGGGGTCGGACCCCGCCTCCGCCCCGGTCCGGGTCACGCTCGTCGTGTCGGTCATGGTGCCTCCTCGACTCGGATCAGCCCCCACCAGCCCTCACTGACACCCCAGTGGAGGTTTCCGGTGCGGTAGAGATGGTCCCCCGGATGCTGGGCGCGGAACCGCACGGTCCGGGTGCTTCCCGAGGCCAGCGCGCCGAGGGTCGACACGTACCAGCCGAGTCCGGTCTCCGACGCGTCCCACACCTGGCCGTGCACCGTGAAGCCCTGGTTGCGCATCCGGTGCGAGGGGACGGCGAGGTGGACGGCGACCTGGTCGCCGGCGCGGACGGTGAGGAGCGGGGTCGGCGGGTTCGGATCGGAGAGGACCGGGTCCAGCGGGTGCAGGGCGGCGGTCCGGTAGTTGTACGCCTTCTGGCCGGCGTCGTCGGGGCTGTCCGAGAACAGGTCGGTGACCGGCTGGGTCAGGTCCCCGTCGTGGTAGAGCCGCAGGCCGTCCTGGGAGACCAGGACGAGTTCCCTCACCGGCTCGGCGTCTGGCCTGCGGACGACCGCCCGCTCGCCGGTCCACCGCTCGCGGCCCGTCTCCGGGTCGTACGGCGTGGCGTCGGCCTCCTCCACGACGAGGACCCCGACCAGACCCCGGCGCGGGTGCGAGACGACGTCGGCGTGCGAGCGGAGCAGCACCACCCCGGGCTCGGCCGCGTGCCAGCGGTAGGTGCGCGAGGCGCCGGGCTTGACCGTGCTGTCGGCGTTGCGGCCGACGTGGGCGCCGTCGTCGGTGCGCACGTCGTAGTCGAGCAGCGTGGGGTGGAGGGAGACGCGGCCGGAGATCGTCCGGGCCCCGCTGTCCGCCTCGTTCATCAGGCGCGGATCGAGGGGGCTCGCGGGCGGCGGCCCGTCCAGCTCGTTGACGAGGGTGACCTCGACCCACTCCCCCGCCCGGCAGCGCAGCACCAGCGGCCCTTCCTCGGGGCCGCCGTCGCCGTCGGCCGTGAAGACGAGGCCGTACGGGTCGGTGCGCAGCGGGCTGTACGCGATGACCTCGGCGCGGGCCCGGACGGTGTACCGGCGGACCTTGCGGCGGGCGGGTCGCGCGGGGGCGTCGGCGGTGCGGCCGGGGAGCGGCGGCAGGTCGGCCTGGGGGCGGTCGTGCAGCCGGAGCAGGCCCCAGCAGCCGAGCCACAGGTCGTTGGCGGCTCCGAAGGACCACAGGTGGTCGCCGGCGCCGAGGGTCGGGGCGAGGGCGAGCTCCGCCACGTTGGAGATTCCCAGGGTCTGCTGGTTGCGCCAGGCGGTGTCCTCGCGGCCCGCCCATTCGCGCCAGCGGGCGCCGGAGATCGTGAAGCTGTGCTGGAGGTCGTGGGAGCCCTGGAGGACGTGGACCCGCAGGTCCTCGCCGGGGTAGCCGCGCAGGAGCGGGGTGCCGGGGTCGCCGTGGACGGCGCTGGAGAACCAGTGGGCCGGGTCGCCGCCGCGCTCGGAGAGCGGCGCGCTGCGGTAGTTGACGCCCATGGAACCCTGGTCGTCGGGGGCGCCGGGGACCGGCGGCGGGTTGATCGGACCGCCGTGGTCGCCGTGGCCGTGCCTGACCATGGGGACGAAGTCACCGATGGCGAGGACCAGTTCGCGGTGGGCGGTGCCGTCGGCCAGCTTGATGACGGCCTGGGCGCCGCGCCGCAGCTCCTTGCCGTGGTCGTCGGGCGCGACCCAGACGGCGCCCTCGGGCTGCGTCTGGAGCGCGCCGAACAGGCCGTGGCGCTGGCGGTAGTTGGCGAGCAGGTGGTCGTGGAAGAGGACGGTGCCGAAGTCCTCGTCGACGTACCAGCGGTACGTCCAGGAGTTGTACCGGCCGTTGTCCTCGGCGCCCTGGTCGGCGGTGGTGGTCGCGGAGAGGTAGTTCCAGCCCACGGCCGATCCGTCGGAGACGAGTGGGTCGTACTTGACGAGGTGGGTGTGGAGGCCGCACTCGGGCTGGAAGGCCAGCGCCGGGTCGAAGGCGGACTCCTTCTGCGGGCCGGCCGGCAGGGCGTTGGTCAGGGTGAGTTCGAGCACCTCGCCCTTGTTGGCGCGGATGACGAGCGGCTCCAGGGTCCGCTCCCCCTTGGCGAGCTGCCGCTTGAACTCCTCCAGGCCGCCCGCCTCCTCGATCTCCTCGGCGAGGACGTAGAAGTGGGCGTTGTGGTCGTGCCAGGTCGCGGCGTGCTCGTCTGCCGGGTCCCCGTAGTAGTGGAGGGTGCCGTTGGTGACGACGAGGTCGTAGCGGCGTACGGGGGCGTCCGCGGGCGCGATCTTGACGAAGGCCTCGCCGGGCTGCGGGTCGTCCACGAAGGCCGCCGCCTCCAGCGGGGTGGGTTCGCGGCCCATGCCCGGCGGAAGGAGCGGGGTGCGCGGCGGGCGCGGGTTCTTCTGCGGGAAGGTCGCCGACTGGGCGAGGAAGCCGGGGAAGCCGGGTCGCTCGGGCGTCGGGAGCGGCGGGGCCGCGCGGTGCGGCAGCGGCACGAGCCGCTGGACGGGCCGGCCGTCCGGGTAGGCGCCGTCGCCGTCCTGGAGGGTGTCGAAGATCCGGAACATGCCCCACATGCCCATGTGGAAGTGGACGTACATGTGGCAGTGCCATATGGAGTCGCCGACCGCCCCCTGCGTCGAGCCGAGCCCGCCGATCAGTTCCAGGGTCATGGCCTCCTGCGGGCCGATGCTGACGGAGTCGACGATCGGGGCGTTCTCGTCGTCGGCGCGCAGCCGCCACTGGTGGAGGTGTGTGTGGAACACATGGGTGTCGCGCATACCGCCATGGACGAGCCGGATGACCGTGGGGTCGCCCGAGTAGCCGCGCAGGACGGGCGTGGCGGGGTCGCCGAAGAGCCAGGAGCTGTGGTGCACCTCCTCGCCGTGGACGGCGTCCCGCACCGGGTCGATCCGCCCCTCGTCGAGGAGCTGCTGGTAGCGGTGCATCCGCCACTCCATGGGCTCGATGCGGTGGTTCACCGGCAGCATCGCCATGTTGGGCGGGGTGAGGTCGTCGACGGTGTCCGAGGTGCCGGGGACGGCCGCCGGGGCGCCCGTGGCGGAGGGCGGGGCGGGGAGCGGGGCGGTGGGGCGGTAGATCCCGGCCGCGGAGGCGGCCGTCGTGTGCGCCTCCCCGTGACCTCCTCCGTGGCCGCCCCCGTGGCCGTGGCCCGGCATCGGCGGCGGGACCACCGGGTTGTCGTTGCTCGGGTACTCCATCATGAAGATCACGAACTCGCGGAAGCTGCGGTCCGGGAGGTGGACGTCCGCGTACAGGCCGGTCGCGAGCGGCCCGCCGGTCTCCGGGTCCGTCCAGGTGGCCTCGGGCGCCTCCACCACGACGGCGCCGACCATGCCGTGGCTCTGGGACCCCTCGCCGCGGGCGTCGGACATGTCCCCGAAGTGGAAGACGCCCTCGTGCTCGCAGTCCCACTCGTAGACGCGGGTGCCGCCCGGCGGGACGCTGCTGTCCGGGTTGCCGCCCGCCGCGAGGCCGTCCATGGTGCGGACGTCGTACCGGACGCCCTGGACGGTGATGCCGGCCGGCCGCGCGAGCTCGTTGGTCAGCCGGACCCGCAGCCGCTCGCCGCGCCGGACCCGCAGGACCAGCGGGCGGGCGAGCGGGTGGGTGCCCGGGACGAGCTCCGGGTTCTCCAGGTAGCTGGGGAAGGGCGTCGGCCAGGTCGCGGCGACCTCCCGCAGCTCCGGGGCGTCGGACGCCAGGACGTACAGGGCGCCGTTGCGGTCGTGGTCGCCGAACTCGTTGTACGCGATGGGTACGTGGAGGGCGACGACGTCGTACGTACGGACCGGGCGGCCGTCCCCGCGGCGCCCTTCGGACTGTTCCGTGGTGCTCATGTTCGGTGGTACTCCCCCGTGCTCGATGGTCGTGTCGGTGGCCGGCCGGGGCTCCGCCCGGCCGGCCGGCGGGTCATGCCGTGGTGCCGCCCGTGCTGTGGGCGAAGCGGGCCACCACCCGCGAGCCGGAGAGGACCTGCCCCTCCCAGCCGTAGGTCTGGCCGAAGGGGTCGCCGTCGCGACCCCCCTCCCTGCTGAAGGCCAGGGCGATCCGGTCCCCGCGCCGCACCCGCACCGGCCGTTCGACCGGCAGGTAGCAGTGCTTCCAGCTGTCGGACGTGGTGCGTCCCTCGATGTCGTCCCCGGAGATGTCGAGGGCGACGGTCTCGGAGAGCTGGGCGACGAAGTAGCCCTTGAACCCGGTGAAGACGCCGTCGCGCTGGACCGTGTACGCGAGCGGCACCCGGTACGAGGTGGCGGCGCCGGCCCCCGCCGGCACCCCCGGTTCGTACCGCCGGATCAGGCGCGGGGCTGCGAGGTGTCCGGAGACCGGCAGGATCGTGTCGTAGTACAGGGCGAACGGATCCTTGGCGCCGCGGGCGGCGAGCAGGGCCGCGAAGCCCTCGGCCCCTCCCGCGTCCTGGGGCGCCGCACCGGCCAGCTGGGCGTGGGCCGACTCGGCCGCCACCGGGACGAGGAAGCTGTCCACGAGGCCGGGCAGCATCACGCCACCGGGCTTCAGGAACCGCTCGCGGGCGTCGTCGAGGATCGCGGAGAAGTTCTCGTTGTCGGCGAGGTTCCCCATGATCTCCGAGATCACGATGTCGACCCGCTGCGGGAGCTCCAGGTCGAAGGAGAGCCCGGCGAGGGGGTGGAAGCGGTCGGCGAAGCCGGCGTCCGCGAGCCGCTCGGAGGCCGTGGCGAGCACGTCCTCGTTGAGGTCCATCCCGTACACCTCGGCAGCCCCGGCCTCCAGGGCCCAGCGGGCCAGGATGCCGGTCCCCGTACCGAGGTCCAGGACGACGTCCCCGGGCCGGACGGCCTCGGTGACCGCGGTCCTGAAAGCGGTCATGCGCAGCTCGTCACCGAGCATGAGCTCGTGGAACTCGGGCCCCCAGTCGAGCAGTTGCTCCGAGGCCGGCAGCCAGACCTGTTCGGGTCCGTAGTAGCCGGGCCAGACACCCGACCGGTGGACGGTCAACGGGTCGCCGCAGGGGCCGCCGACGGCGGCACCGGTGGCGAGGTCGAAGCTGCTGTGGTGGAGCGGACAACTGATGCGCAGCGTGCGCGGGTTGACGTATCCGTGCACCAGCCTGCCCTTGCGGTGGGGGCAGGAGGCGCCGACGACGAACTCCTGTCCGGCAGCGCGGACGCGCAGCCGGTCGCCGGGGAGCTCTTCGAGTGACGGCTCGGCGGCGGAGCCGTACCCGCTCACGCGGTGGCTCCGACGGGGTGCCCGCCGCCCGCGAGGCTCCTCGCGCGGTCCACGGCGGCGTCGAAGGCGGCGCCGATCAGGCCCGAGACCAGCCGCGCGCCGGTCCACAGCCGCGCCGGGTCGAGGCTTCCGGCCGCCTCGCACTCCTTGATGGCGAGCTGCATCTCCTGCATGTGGAAGGTGTCGATGTGCAGGTGCTCGGTGTAGTAGCGGCCGTGGCGGATGCCGAGCCGCTCGCAGGCGCGCGCCTGCGGGACGAAGGCGTCGGGTATGGACGCCTCCAGATAGGCGAGGCCACCGAGGAAGTACTCGACGTGCGGCGCGCGCTGCGTGAGCCAGTAGAAGACGTTCAGGAAGGCGAAGGTCTCGTCCCCGGTGGTGTCGAGGAACTCCTCCGGCTCCTGCGGCAGTTCGAGTTCGGCGAGGAGCAGCCGGTAGAGCTGGGAGTGCGCCTGCTGGAGGTTCCCGCAGCCGAACTCGTCGATGAGGACCCGCATGACGGCCATCTGGGCCTTGATGGGGAGCCGGGGCACGGCCGGGAAGAAGTTCTGCGCCTCGGTCAGGCCGTCGAGCGCGAACTCGCGGACGACCAGGGCGAATTCCTCGCGGCTCGCCTCGTCGGCGAGGTACGCCCCCGCCGGGCCGCCCTCGCGTTCCTCTGCGAGGAGCCCGTCGAGGAGGTCCTGCCACGCGGCCCGGTCGGGGACCGGGTCGCCGGACGCGTCGAGGGAGGCGACGAGGGGGACGATCCAGTCGCCCTCGATCTCCTCGATCCTGGCCAGCAGCCGGGAGTCCTGGAGCTCCCGGTTGAGACGGAAGAGCTCCCGGTGGCGGGAGCTCCCGGCGGAGGAGTTCCCGGCTGAGGAATTCCCGGCGGAGGGATTCCCGGCGCCTTCGGGGCGATGGACCTGTGCGGCGTCCACCGTCCTGTCGTTCTCCAGGATCCCCCGCTCGTACAGCGCGGTCTTCACCCAGCGGTACCAGTCGTCCTTCTCCAGGCCGTACCGCTCGCACGCGGCGTCGAGCGGGGTCGCCGGGTCGTCGAGACGACCGGCGAACAGGTCGGCGCACAGCTCCGGTTCGACGTTGGCGAGGGCCACGACGTACCCGTCGACGGGTCCGGATTCGAGCAGGAGGTGTTCGAGGCCGGCGAGGACGGCCGCCCCGGGCTCGGCCTCGACCAGCCGCCGGGTGAAGGCGGAGCTGCCCGAGGAGTCCTTGACGCCGACGACGCCGGGCAGTTCGCAGATCCGCAGGAGGGTGTCGAAGTCGGCGGCGTTCCCGGAGACCTCGGTGCCGTGGTAGACGATCACGGGCAGTCCGCCGTCGGCGGAGAGCCGCGCGAAGTGCTCGTAGATCTCGTCCTGGGTGACGTCGGGGCCGTACGGGCTGGTGGCGACCAGCGCGTGGGCGCCGAGCTCCACCGCGACCCGAGCGCGTTCCAGTACCTGTTCGGTGGTGGGGCGCAGGACGCCGGCGAGGACGGGGAGGCCGTCGGCGTGCGTGACGGTGGCGCGGAGCATCGCCTCCCACTGGGCGTCGGTGAGCAGGCGGCCCTCTCCTGTACTGAGGTTGGGCAGCAGGCCGTCGACGTGGGGGCGGAGGGTGTCGAGCAGTCCGGCGACCGCCCTCTCGGAGACCTCTCCGGTCTCCGAGAAGGGGGTCACCAGGGCCGCGATCACTCCCTGGTTCATCTCTCAGGCTCCCTCGGGTACGGCCCCGGTCACGACCGGGGGCAGGCGCAGGGCGAGCGACGCGGTGTAGAGCCGCTCCAGCGGCTCGGGGAAGGCGGGCTCCGGCTCGCCGACGGGCGGGGCGGGCACGCCCCGGACCGGCAGCCCCGGGAAGGCGGCCGCCCGGGGGCGGACGGTGTGGAGGAGTCCCTTGCGGTTGATCACCTGGCCGAGCACGAGACGGTCGGTGAAGGTCAGGTGCGCGGGGACGGCGGAGTCGGCGGAGTCGTCGAGGGCGAGCCGGACGTCGGCCGGGTCGTAGGGCTCCCGGCTGATCTCCATGACCGTGTGGAGCACGTCCATGAACGGGTAGTAGGCGTCCTGGAGTTCGCGCGAGTAGCCCCAGATGACGTCGTCGCAGCGGCCCACCTGTTCGAGGCTCATCACGACGCGCCCGTCGAGGCGCTGGACGAAGAACGCCTTGGCGGCGAGACGGACGGACTCGTCGGCGCTGTGCATGCCGAGGAAGAGGGCCGCGTCGATGAAGCCGCCGTCGAGATCGTCAGCGGGCATACCGGTCGAGCACCTCCCGCAGCCGCTTCATGGCTCCGGCGAACATCTCGGGCTCGCGGGCGAGCGCCATGCGGACGAACGGCTCGCCGCGGCCGGGCTGGCTCCAGTAGAAGAACCGTCCCGGGAGGACGTACACGCCGACCTCGCGCAGCTCGGCCTGGAGTTCGGTGGCGGTCAGCTCGGGGTGGTCGATCCTGGCCCAGGCGACGCTGGTCTTCGCCAGCGGCTCCTGGTACTCGAGGATCGTCCCCTGGAGGGCCTCCTTCACGGCGGCCCGGTTGACGTCGAGGACGTCACGGACGGAGGCGAGGCTGTCGGCCTCGGAGTTCTCCACGTACTGGGTGAGCATGTTGAGCACGAACGGCGAGACGTTGAGCAGGACGCTCGTGTGGAGGTTGTAGACCTCCTCCTTGATGTCGTCGCTCGCCGTGAGCATGGCCGCCTTGGCGTCCTGGACCGGCCACGTCTTGCCGGTGTCCTCGATCGCCAGGTAGCGGACGCCGGACTCCTCCAGCAGTTCGTATACGTCGAACCGGGCGAGCTCGGGGTCGTACAGGGTGAAGGAGGCGAAGCAGAAGTCGATGATCAGGAGCTTGTTGTGGTCCTTGCAGAACCGGACGACCTCCTCGAAGCCCTTGCGCCCGGAGTGCATCAGGCTGAACCCGGTGGGGTTGTTCGGGTCGACGAGGAAGAGCGCGTCGGTGCGGACCCGGCGCTTGAGCTCGGCGTAGATCCGGTCGGGGTCGTGGAGCGCGGACTCCTCGACCGGGTAAAGCGGGACGCCCATGTTCGACAGGACGTCGTGGAGGTTGTCGAAGCAGGGCTCGACGAGGGTGACGGCCATGCGCTGCCGCTTGAGGTACATCGCGACGACCATGGTCGAGATGGAGGCGGCGTACGAGAGCAGCGTCTTCTTCTTGGCCAGGGCGGTGGGCTGGCGGTGGAGGCGGAAGAACGCCTCGATGAACCGCTGCTCGTAGGTGGCCTGGAGGCCTTCCTCCGCCTCGTACCAGAGCTCGGGCAGCCGGGCGACGATCTCGTGCTGGGCCGCGGACTGACGCTGGTGGGTGTGGGCGTCGGCGAGGTTGAACTCGGTCAGCAGGGCCTGGATCTCGTGCTGGGTGAGGTCGAGGAGCGCCTGGTTGTGCAGGGTGGTGCCGGCGTGCGCGGTCATGCTTCCTCCATGCGTACGGCATTTGGGTGAGCGCGTGCGGGCGTGCCAGCGTGACGTCGTGCGCCACGAAGCTGCGCGTGTGCCACGGTGCTGTCCGTGTGCCGGCGGGGCGGGCGCCGCGGGTGCGGGGGCGCCGGGCGGGCACACGAAGGTCCGCCTCAGGGAGGCGGCGGCTAGGGGAACACCCCTACAGGAGGAGACCGAGAGACCCGTCGTCGGTTGCGACGCGACATCGGAAACAGGTTCCAGACATGTATCTCCCCCGTAAACGGACTGCGGTCCGATTGGGGGCGACTCTGCCACATCGCGCGGCGAGCGGACAAGCGATCCGGGGCCGGGGCGCGTCGCGGCCGCGCGGAGGTCGGCGGTAGGCCAACCTCCGGTCCTGCAGGGGTTGTTGGAGCGCCACGCGCCGTCGGCCGGACCGTCGTCGGCGCGCGGATCACCGATGCGCGGCACGCGGGCGAACTGTGGCCGTAAACTGCCGGAACGCCACCCCGGCCCCCACCCGGGATCCCCCGCGGAGCGAGATGCGAGAGGCCCAGGTGCAGCACGTGCGACCCGACCTTGCCGCCGTCCCCGTCGAGCCGGGAGCGGAGCGGTCGGACGCCGCCCGCAACCGGCTGCGCATCCTCGTCGCGGCCCAGTCCCTTTTCGACCGGTACGGCGTGGAGGGCGTGTCGATGGACCGCGTCGCCACCGAGGCGGGCGTCGGCAAGGGCACGCTGTTCCGCCGGTTCGGGAGCAAGGCGGGGCTCGCCGCCGCCCTGCTCGACGCCCAGGACAGCCGGCTCCAGGAGCGCATCCTCTTCGGACCGCCGCCCCTGGGCCCCGACGCCCCGGCGGCCGAGCGGATCCTCGCCTTCTTCGACGCGTACCTGGACCTCCTGGACGACAACCTGGAGCTCCTGCGGCTGTCCGAGACGGCCGCGCCGGGAGCCCGGTACCGGATCGGCTCCTACGGCTTCTGGCGCGTCCACCTGGCCATGCTGCTGCGCGAAGCGTGTCCGGATGTCGACGCCGACCTCGCGGCCCACCTGCTGCTCGCGCCGCTCGACTCCGACCTCCAGCACGCGCTGCGCCAGGGCGAGTTCACGGTGGACCGGATCCGGGACGGCGTGCTCGCCCTGGTGCGGCGCGTCGTCGGCGCCTGACCCCCCTCGACCCCCTCGCCTCCCTCGCCCCCTCCCCCTCGCCTCCCTCGCCCCTCCCCCTCGCCCCCCTCGGGCGCGGCGCGGTCGTTCGGGCGCCCAGGGTCCCGGGTGCGCGGACACGCCGAAGGAACCCCGGCGCGGGTACCGACGCGCCGGGGTCCTTCGCCGAGGCGCTCCGGGTCAGCCCTCCCGGATCGCCTCGAAGTCGAGGGACAGCTCGATCTCCTTCGAGACCAGGATGCCGCCGGACTCCAGGACCATGTTCCAGGTCAGGCCCCAGTCCTCACGGTTGACCTTGCCGTGGGCGGAGAAGACCACGCGGTCGTTGCCCCACGGGTCGCGCGCGTAGCCGACGTAGTCCACCGCGAGCGTCACCGGGTGGGAGACGTCCTTGATGGTGAGGTCGCCGACGAGCGTGCCGGTCTTGCCGTCCCAGGTCACCGAGGTGGACTCGAAGGTGGCCTTCGGGTACTTCTCGACGTCGAAGAGGTCCGCCGAGCGCAGGTGGTCGTCGCGGGTCGTGTCGCCGCTCTCCACGCTGGCCACGTCGATGACCGCGGTGACCTTGCTGTCCTCGGGGCGCTCGCCGACGACCAGCGTGGCGTCGACGCCGGTGAACCGGCCGCGGACCTTGGTGAGCATGAAGTGGCGGCCGACGAAGCCGACCTCGGCGTGGCCGGGGTCGATCTTCCAGGTGCCGGCGGAGGGAAGCTCGACGCCGTCGACGGTACGAGTCGGTGCGGTGGTCATGTTCGTACGCTCCTTGTCGATCTCTCGATCAGGCTTGGTCAGACACCGGACTCGACGGGAAGACCCGCCTCGACCCAGTCGGACTTGCCGTCGTAGTACTCGAAGACGTTGGTGTAACCGAGCTCGACCAGGCGCTCGGCGGCGATGCCGGAGTTGGGGCACGGGCCGTCGGAGCAGTAGACCGCGACCTGGGCGTCCTTGTTGGGCAGGAGGGACGGGGCGAGCTCGTCCACCTGGTCGTGCGGGAGGTTGAGCGCTCCGGGCAGGTGCTTGTCGTTGTAGTACGAGGCGGGCAGCGCCTCGACGACGGTGACGACCTTCTCGTCGATCTTCTTCTTCAGCTCGTCCCGGGTGATGCGCTGAGCCATGGTGGAGCCCTTCTGGAGAAACGAAATAGTCCGTGCGTCTGCACACACCTTAGTAGGTTCGTGCGTGCGCACACAAGCTATACTGGGAGGCGTGAGCAAAGGTGAGTACCGAATCGAGGCATGGCGAGCGCTGCTGCTCGCCCACAACGCCGCCGTGCGCGCCATCGAGACCGATGTGCAGCGCAACGGGCGGGTGCCGCTGACCTGGTACGACGTGCTCCTGGAGCTGCGCGGTGCCGGCGAGCAGGGGCTGCGCATGCAGGAGGTCGCCCAGCGGGTGGTGCTCAGCCGTACGCGGGTGAGCCGGCTGGTCGACGAGATGGCGCGGGCCGACCTGGTGACCAAGCGCCCCGACCTCACGGACAAGCGCGTCACCTGGGCGGTCATCACCGACGAGGGCCGATCCGCGCTGCGCGCGACGGCCCCGGCCTACATGCGCGGCATCCAGGAGCACTTCGCCCGGCACCTCACGGACGAGGAGGCCGCCGTGATCACGACGGCGCTGCTCCGGGTGGCCCGGGCGGGCGAGGACATCCAGCTGGGCTGACGTCGGCGTCCGGCCGGACCGCCGGCCCCGGACGGTCCGACGCCCCGGGCGGGGCCGCGCCTCCCCGTCGAGGACCCTCGCGGAGGCGTCGGCGGCGGTGGCAGACTGGCTCGTCGACCCGCCGAAGGAGCACGTCGTGTCCATGATCCAGCGCCTGCGCAGGGCCGTACGCCTGACCTACCGTCGCGCCGTCGACCTCAGCCACCCCGCCCGCTCGCCGCTCGGCAGCGCGGTCGTGAACTGCGTGGTGTACGTGGACGGGGTGCGGCGCAGCGGTCGCGGGCCGGCCGAGGAGGCGCTGCGCCGGGTCCGGAAGGCGGGTGACGGGTTCGTCTGGATCGGCCTGCACGAGCCGGACGAGAAGGAGTTCACCGTGCTCGCGGAGCTCTTCGGCCTGCACCCGCTGGCCGTCGAGGACGCGGTCAACGCGCATCAGCGGCCGAAGGTGGAGCAGTACGACGGCGTGCTCTTCGCCGTCCTCAAGACCGTGCGCTACGTGGAGCACGAGGAGCTCACCGCCACCAGCGAGGTGGTGGACACGGGCGAGCTGATGGCCTTCGTCGGCCCGGACTTCGTCATCACGGTCCGGCACGGCGGGCACGGCTCGCTCGGCCCGCTGCGCGAGGCCCTGGAGGAGATGCCCGAGCAGCTCGCCAAGGGCCCCTCCGCCGTGCTGCACGCGATGGCCGACCACGTCGTGGACGACTACCTCGCCGTCGCCGACGCCGTCCAGAGCGACCTGGACGCCATCGAGAGCGCCGTCTTCTCCGAGCATGCGGAGCGCGGGGACGCCGGCCGGATCTACCAGCTGAAGCGCGAGCTCCTGGAGCTGAGGCGCGCCGTGACCCCGCTCGGCCGGCCGCTCCAGCTCCTCGCGACCCAGCCGATGCCCCTGGTCGACCCGGACATCAGGGCGTACTTCCGCGACGTCGCCGACCACCTCGCCCGGGTCACCGAGCAGGTCACCGCCTTCGACGCGCTGCTCGACTCGATCCTCCAGGCCCATCTGGCACAGGTGACCGTCGCCCAGAACGAGGACATGCGCAAGATCACCGCCTGGGCGGCGATCGTGGCCGTCCCGACGATGGTGTGCGGGGTGTACGGCATGAACTTCGAGCACATGCCGGAGCTGCGCTGGACGTACGGGTACCCGCTGGTCCTGGGGGTGATGGCGGTGGCCTGCGTGGTCATCCACCGGGGCTTCCGGCGCAACGGCTGGCTCTGAGGCCGGCCCGCCGCTCCCTGGGTAGAGTCGTCGGTGGCGGACAACCGGAACCAGCGGTACCGCCCCGGTGGCACAGGAGCGAAGGAGGCCGGTCGGCCATGGCCGTGGACGCACTCGACACCCGCATCCTGCGGCTCCTCATCGAGCAGCCCCGGACGAGCGTGCGGGAGTACGCGCGCATCCTCGGCGTGGCGCGCGGCACCGTCCAGGCGCGGATCGACCGGCTGGAGCGCGACGGCGTGATCACGTCGACGGGTCCCGTCCTCTCCCCCGCCGCCCTCGGCCATCCGGTGCTGGCCTTCGTCCACGTCGAGGTGGTCCAGGGACACCTGGACGAGGTCGGCGACGCGCTCGCGGGCGTCCCGGAGATCGTCGAGGCCTTCTCGGTGACCGGCGGCGGGGACCTCCTGACCCGGGTGGTGGCCCGCGACGCGGGACATCTGGAGGACGTCATCCAGCGGCTGATCCAGCTTCCCGGCGTGGTCCGCACGCGGACCGAGATCGCGCTGCGGGAGCGTGTGGCACACCGGCTGCTGCCGCTGGTGGAGGCGGTGGGCCGGGGCCCGGCCGGTCGGCCATCCGCTCCCTGACGGCCTCTCAACGCCCCGACGGCGGCTGGAAATTCGGAGGCGTCCCCGACGGTCGCGTGGCAGGCTGCGGTCGCCCCGTCCCCTGACCCGCGAGGAGCGCCCGATGACCCTACCCGCCCGAATCGTCCCCCTGCTCGACCAGTTCGACTTCGCGCGGCAGCGGCTCACCGACCGGATGCGGGGGCCGGTGATGGACAGCGGGAACGGCACGGACGTCAAGGTCGGTCCGATGACCGACGACGAGTACTTCTGGGAGCCCGGGCCCGACTGCTGGTCCGTCCGCCGCCGCGCCGACGGCCCCGGGCCGCGCGCGACGCTGCTCGTGGGCGCGGGCGAGTGGGGTCGCGACTCGGCGGACGCGCCGCACCCGACCCCGCCGCCGTTCACCACGATCGCCTGGCGCCTGAACCACCTGAGCGAGATGTTCCTCGTACGCGCCGACCACACGAACGGCACCCGCTCCCTCACCCGCGACGACTTCGAGGCCGGCGGGAGCGCGGAGGCCGGGATCGCGGTCTTCGACGCCACCGCGACGGCCTGGCGGGAGGCGCTGCTCTCCGTGGACGACGCGGCGCTCGACACGGTCGGGTACTGCACGTACCCGCACGGCAGCGACCCGGAGAACCCGTTCTGGGAGATCGTCTGGTGGGTCAACCAGGAACTCCTGCACCACGGGGCCGAGATCGCGATGCTCCGCGACCTCCACCGGCTCCGGCGGGCCGGGGCCTGAGCCGTGCCGCTCGACGTCAGCCGTCGCCGTCGTCCGTACGCCGACGGGCGCGGGTACGGGCCATGAGCACCGCGACGTCGTCCTGCGCGGGCCCGTCGAGGAGCCGCGCGAGGACCTCGTCGCAGACGGTGCCGAGGGGCCGGTCGAGGCCCCGCAGCGCCCCGGCGATCTGCTCCATCCCCTCGTCGAGGTCCCGGTCGCGGGCCTCGATGAGGCCGTCCGTGTAGAGGACGAGCAGGCCGCCCTCGGGCAGGACGACCTCCTCCGTGCCGAAGTCGTGGACCCCGGTGCCGAGGGGGGTCCCGGGCGGGCCTTCGAGGAAGGTGATGGTGCCGTCCGGCAGGGCGACGGCCGGCGGCGGATGGCCGGCCCGGGCGATGACCCAGCGGCCGGTGGCCGGATCGTGCACCGCGTACACGCACGTCGCCATCTCGTCCTCGCCGAGGTCGGCGACGACGGCGTCGAGCGAGCTGAGCATCCGCGCCGGGTCGATGTCGTGCCGGGCCAGGGTCCGCACGGCGGTCCGGAGTTGGCCCATGACGGCCGCCGCGTGGATGCCGTGGCCCATGACGTCGCCGATGACGAGCCCCGTACGGCCGCCGGGGAGGGCGATCGCGTCGAACCAGTCGCCGCCCACGTCGTGGGCGCTCGCGGGGAGGTAACGGCCGGTCAGTTCGAGCCCGTCGACGTCGGGCAGCGCGTTGTTGGTGAGGCTGCGCTGGAGGGTGAGGGCGGCCTCGCGCTGGGTGGTGTAGAGGCGCGCGTTGTCGATGTTGAGGGCCGCCCGGGCGACGACCTCGTCGATGAGGACGAAGTCCTGCGCGTCGAAGGGCTCCCGGGTGCGCAGGCGCGTGACGGTGACCGCGCCGAGGACCTGGCCGCGGGCGACCAGCGGGACGAGCCGCGCCGAGCCGATCTTCGTGGCGAGGTAGGTGCGGAGGGCCTCCGTGCGCGGGTCGCGGAAGAGCTCGGGGAGGTCGGAGGAGCGGAGCATGGTGGGCTTGCCCCGGGCGACGACCCGCTCGTAGTCGGAGTCCGGCGGGAGCTGGAAGGTCTGGCCGGGGGCGAGGGCGGCCGTGGGGGCCCCCGGGTCGGGGAAGGTCGCGGCGAGCCGCCGCAGGACCCCGCGCGTGGAGGCGGCCGGGTCGTCCGGTTCGAGGACCGCTTCGAGCATCTGCACGTCGGCGGAGTCGGCGAGCTGCGGCACCAGGAAGTCGACCACCTCCTCGGCGGTCTGCTGGAGGTCGAGGGTGGTGCCGATCCTGGCGCCGGCCTCGGCGAGCAGGGCGAAGCGGTGCCGGGCCCGCTCCACCTCGATGTGCGCCTCCTGGCTCTCGGTGATGTCGACGAGGGAGGCGATGATGCCGAGCGGGCGCTCCTCGTTGCGGTCGATGAGCGGCGCGTACGAGCAGGACCAGATGTGGTCGCGGTCGGGGTCGGCGGGCGTGCGGCCGACGCGGCGGGCGTCGACGATGGCGGTGCCGTCGGCGAGGACCTGGTGCATCAGGGCTTCGAGGGCGTCGGCGTTCACGCCGGGGACGACCTCGGTGAGGAGGCGGCCGACGTGGGCGGCGGCCGGGACGCCGTTCATGCGGGCGAGGGCGTCGTTGACGCGGAGGAAACGCAGGTCGGGGCCGAGGAGGGCGAGGCCGATGGGCGACTGCGCGAAGAGGCTGTCCATCGCCGCGAGGTTCTCGCGCATGCGCAGGACCTCGGAGGTCTCCACGGCGATGAGCATGGCGCCGGGGCGCCCCCGCGGGTCCGCGGCGGGCACGATCCACATCTCCATGGCGACCGTGTGGCCGTCGCGGTGGCGGACGGGGAGCGTGCCGACCATCGTCTCGCCGTTCTGGACGCGCTCGGTGAGCCGGTCGGCGAGCTCGCGGTTGGCGTCGGGGACGAGCAGCGGTGTGGCGAGGAGTCCGAGGACGTGTTCGGGCCGGTGGCCCAGGAGGTCCTGGGCGGCGAGGGACCATTCGACGATGCGCCCGTCGGCGTCCTCGCGCCAGAGGGCGATCGGCAGGAGCTCACGGAGCACGCTGGCGTCGCCGACGGCCGCTCGGGGCGGCTGCGGAACCCTGCTCGACGACTGATGAGTGTCCAACGCAGCCCTACGCATCGTCCTGCCCCGGCGGGGCGCATTCCCTAACGAATCACCCTAGCCGAGAGGGTCACGACGGGCTCTGCGTGGGGGGCCGTTCGGTGCGCACGCGCACATTCCCGTTCGCCGTGTCCAGAACTCGCCAGTCTCGGGGGGCGGAAGATCACCCGTGGGACGGGACGGAACGTCCGCTCCGGGCCACGTCCGCTCCCGAGCGCGTGGTTTCGGCCACGGAAACGTCCCGTCACGGCACGGACGGCCGAATTCCGATCTCGTCACCCAAACGGACGTCATGATGCACACGTCGTGATCGTCGCAGGTCGGAGTGATCCTCGCGCCCCTGTGCACGCCCTGTCGCCGACGATCTTCCGCCCGCACCCTGGACTCCTGGACTGCATGTGGAGAGCGGGGGGTGGTTCGGGTGGGGACGGACGAGGACACCGGGCACGGGACCGAAGACACCGGGCACGGGACCGGAGACACTGGGCACGGGACCGGGGACACCGGGCACGGCGACGGATACGGGCGCGAGGAAGCGCCGACGCCGGACGTGTGCGTCGTCGGGGCGGGGCCGGTGGGGCTCACCCTCGCCATCGCCCTGCGCCGGCTCGGCCTGCGGGTCCGGATCGTCGACAAGGCGCCCGCGACCAAACGCGAGGCGCGGGCCCTGGTGCTGTGGGCACGGGCCCGCGAGGCCCTCGACTCCCTCGGGGTCGGCGAGACCCTCACCCGGCACGGCGTGGAGCTGGAGACCGTGACGGTCCACGCCCGCGACCGCGACCTCGGCCAACTCACCACCGGCTGGGCCCGGTCGGCCCACGCCCGGCCCCTCAACATCGAGCAGCACGACATCGAGCGCCTCCTCGCCGAGGAGCTCGCCCGGCTCGGCACCCGGGTGGAGTGGAACACCGAGGTGACCGACGTCAAAGTCCACGACGACCGCGCCGAGTTCACCCTGCGGCACGAGGACGGCACGGCCGAGTCGGCCGTCGCCCCGTGGATCGTCGGCTGCGAGGGCACCGCGAGCGTGGTCAGGGACCGTCTCGGCATCCCCTTCGAGGGGCGCCGCCGCACGGGGCTCCAGGTCGTCCAGGGCAACGCCCACCCCACCTGGCGGATCAGCGAGGAGCCCGGCAGGGGCCACATCTTCCTGGCCCCGCACCGCTCCCTGCTGGTCTTCCCGCTGCCCGGCGGCGGGTTCCGCTTCTTCTGCTTCCGCGACGACCCCGACCCCGCGCTCACCGCCGCGCCCACCCTCGACGAGCTCCGCGACCTGGTCGCGGAGACCGCCCGGATGCCCGGTCTGCGGCTCGCCGCGACCGAGCGGGTCTGGCTGAACCGGGCCCGGTTCAGCGACCGGGTCGCCGCCCGGCTCCGCCACGGGCGCGGGCTGCTCGCCGGCGACGCGGCCCACGCCTGGGCCCCGGTCGGCGGCCACGGCATGAACGTCGGGGTGCTCGGCGCCCACAACCTCGCCTGGAAGCTGGCCGCCGTGCACCACGGGCAGGCGGGCGAGGCGCTCCTCGACACCTACAGCGACGAGCAGCGGCACATGGCCGTGCGGTACATCCGCGAGATGCGCTTCAACTTCATGGAGCTGCCGCTCCCGCCGCTGGGCTACCGGGCGTTCACCGCCACCGTGCCCTTCGCCCTCGCCCGGCGCGGCTTCCAGCGCCGTCTCGACCTCCGGCTGAGCGACCTCGGCCGGAACCACGCCGACAGCACGCTGTCCCGGCACCGGCCCGCCCGCCGCCGACGGCCGGGGCCGCGCGCCGGCGGGCGGATGCCCGACGTCGCCCTCGCCACCGGCGAAGGCCCCGCGGCCCTCCGGCTGCACACCCTGCTCGGGTACGACCGGTGGACGCTGGTCCTGCGCGCCGGGCGCGCCGGCCCCGGCGTGCTCGACGCCGTCCACGTGGCCTGCCAGGGGTTCCCCTCGCCGGTCCGCGTCCTGCCGGTGACCCCGTGGAACGAGGCCGAGGCCCGGCGGCTCGGCCACCCCGACGACCTGCTGCTCGTCCGGCCCGACGGCTACGTCGGCCTGGTCGCGCCGCTCGCCCGCACGTCCCTGCTCCGCTCCTACCTGGCGGCACTCGCCGCCGGTCCCGCCTGACCTCGGACGCACCGGGCACACCCGACACCACAGGCACCGATTCGAGGGGGATTCGGACCATGTCGCAGCAGCACCTTCCGCTCCGGGGACGGCGCCGCACCCGCGCCAACAGCACGGTGACCGTCGTGGGGGCCGGGATGGCCGGACTCGTCGCCGCGTACGAGCTGGAGCGGATCGGGTTCCGCGTCGAGGTCGTCGAGGGCAGCCGTCGCCTCGGGGGCCGGATCCGCACGCACCGCTTCGGGGCCGCCGAGGGCGCCCCGTTCGTGGAGCTCGGCGCCATGCGGATCCCGACCGCGCACCACCGCACCATGCGGTACGTCGAGCACCTCGGACTCGCCGACCAGGTGCGCCCGTTCACCACCCTGCTCTCCGAGGAGAACGCCTTCCTCGCGACCAGTGCCGGGCACGTGCGGCTCCGGGACGCGCCGCGCGCGCTGATCGCGGACGTCCGCGCCTCGCTGCCCGGCGCCGGGTACCGGGAGGAGACCGTGGTCTTCGGGGCGTGGCTGGCGGCCGTCGTCGACGCCGTCGCCCCGCCGTCGCTGCGCGCCGGGCTGCGGGCCGACCTGGCCCGTCACCTCCTCGGCCTGGTCGAGGACGTCGACGTGTCGCCGTACCTCGTCGGCCACGCCAAGGACCGGATCGACGTCCACGGACTGTTCGCCGCGCATCCGGGGATCCGGGCGGGCTGCGGGACCCGGCTGAACGGCTTCCTCGACGACATCCTGACCGAGACCAGCCCCCAACTGGTGCGGCTCGCCTGCGGGATGGACCAGCTGGTGCAGCGGCTGGCCGCGCGGGTCCGTGGGCCGATCTGGTTCGGGCAGCGGGTGACGGGCTTCGAGGTGGCCGCCGACCACGTGCTCGTGCGCTTCGGGGGCGGCCCCCGGGCGGCCGTGCGGCGCTGCGACTACGTGCTGTGCACCGTGCCGTTCCCCGTCCTGCGGCGCCTCAGCCTCACCGGCTTCGACGAGGACAAGCTCGCCGTGGTGCGGGAGGTCGTCTCCTGCCCGGCGACGAAGGTGGCGGTGCACTGCCGCGAGCCGTTCTGGGAGCGCGAGGGGATCCGGGGCGGTGCCTCGTTCAGCGGCGGCCGGATCCGGCAGACGTACTACCCGTCGGCCTCCGCCGGGCCGGCGGCGGACCCGGCCCAGGGCGCGGCGCTCCTCGCGAGCTACACGATCGGCGAGGACGCCGACCACCTCGGCCGGATGCCTCCCGCCGTGCGGCACCGGACGGTCGTCGAGGAGCTGGGACGGATGCATCCGCAGCTGCTGCGGCGCGGGATGGTCCGGGGCGTGGCCAGTCTCGCCTGGGGCGAGCATCCGTGGACGGAGGGCGGCTGCACGATCCGCTGGGGCCAGGACGCCGCCGCGGGCGAGGAGCAACGGCGGCGGGCCGTGCGGCCGCAGCGCCGGATGTTCTTCGCGGGTGAGCACTGCGCGACCGAGCCGGCGTGGATCGAGGGGGCGGTGGAGTCGGCGCTCGAAGCGGTGGACCTGATCGCGCGGCACGCCCCGAGCCGTGCCGTGGCACCGCGGGCCGGGCTGGAGGCGGCATGAGCGTCTTCGACCTGCCCCGGCTGTACTTCGGCGGCTCCGCCGTCACCCGCCTGCCCACCGGGCCGCGCGGCGGACTCGTCGACCTGGCCCGGAACACGGCCCTCCGGGGCGCGGCGGGCGGCACCGCGCGGCCGTCGCCCGTGGGCCCGTTCGGGGAGGACGGGCCCGCCGAGGCGTACCACGAGCACCTGGCGGAACAGGGGGCGCGCGGCGGGCACTTCTCCGGGAACGGCCACTTCCTCCTGGACGCCCGGGTGACCGGCGTCCAGCGGGTGGACGGGGGCGCGGTCGACAGGGACGACCCCGTCGTGGGGCGGGCCGTCGACCTGTGGGGGCACCACAACCCGTACCTGGGGACGACGGTGAACAGGGCGCGGGTCTTCGACGTCGATCCGGCGTCGGCGTGGACGGCGACGCTGATGGCCGGCCGGTTCGCGTTCGGGCGTGACGGGCGCTCGCACGACACGGGGTACGTGTGCGTCGGGGACGTCGGCGGGTTCATGGCGCCCCGCTGGCAGGGGTTCGCGCCCGTGCGCCGCGCCCTGCACCAGTTCGCGATCGGCGCGGGCGAGGGGCTCGACTGGCCGTCCGGTCCGACGGACTCCCCCGCCGTCCGCGCCCTGCGGGCGGCGGCCGAGGAGCTCGAAGGGGGCGGAATCCTCGTCCAGTTCACGCTGGAGCGGACGGCCGGGGACGCCTCGGGGAGTTCCCCGGGGGCAGCGGACTCCTCCGGTGTGGACGACGCTCCGGAGGTGTGGCGGCTGCGGGGGACGATCGCGCCCTGGCGGCCGGAGGAGCCGCGCACGTACCCGGCGGGACGGCTGCTCGTCCCGGGGCCGGCCCCGGACGCGCCGGGGCCCTGCGCCGTGCGGGTCTCCCCGGCCGGGGTGTCCTTCCACTGGCCGTACGGGCGGGGCGCCGCCGTCGGCGGGGAGGTGCGCACCGCCCGGTCGGGCGTGCCGGTGGCCGTGGTGCCGGCCGGTGCGGGCGCGGACGGCGAGGTCGTGACCGTGCCGGCGGCGTCGGAGGAGGGCGTGCGGCGGGCCGGGGTGGAGGGGCTCGTGCTGGTGCGTGCCGAGCACGGGGCAGCGGAGGACGGGGCGGCAGAGGACGGTGCCGGCGGTGCGGGCGGCGGGATCCTGCTCCGTGAGCGGGAGGAGGTCGTGGTCACCGACGAGGCCGCGCTGGTCCTGGAGCACCCGGACGCCGAGCGCGGGGACGAGTACGCGGTGGAGGTCCCCGTCCGCACCCTCGTGCGGGGTGTCCCGGCGCCGCTCGACACGGTCGTGGTGCGGCAGTTCCCCAACGCCCGTGCCCTCCCGCTCGATCCGGTCGCCTCGGCGCCGGAGGCCCGCTGCGGCGACCTGCGGATCGTCCGTCTCCGGGCGGGCCGGGTCGCCGGGGAGAAGCCCCGGGACGACGCCGGGACCGGGGGTCCGGCCTGGTGCCGCATCGCCACGGACGTGCGCGGGAGGGGCTGGTTCACCGTCTCCGGCGCACGGGCGGGCACCGCCCGGCTGCTGCTCGGCGCCGGTCCCGGGGAGCGTCCGCCGTACGACCCGGAGCTTCCGGGCTCCGCGGAGACCTGCTACGACCACGACGACGCCCTGGGCTTCTGGCCATGGGCCGGATCCGCCGACGTCCGCGTCCTGCCCGACGACTGGCACCTCGACGCCGTGCTCCAGCAGGACGTGACCTTCGAGCTGCTGCACCGCGAGGTGTTCGCGTACTACGAGCAGCTGTTCCCGTTCATGCGCGACGAGGTGTTCAGCCTGGCGGACCGCTGCAAGGTGGAGACGTACGCGAAGCTCGTCTGGCAGATGTGCGACCCGGCGAACAAGGACCGGACGTACTACATGCCCCCGACCCGTGACCTGTCCCTGCCCAGGGCCCGGCTGCTCCTGAAGTACCTGCGCGCGCGGGGCGCGGCCGCCGCCGTGCCCCCGGCGGCCGTCGCCTCGCCGGTCAGGTCGTACCCGCAGATCACCACGCGGGCCCAGCTGCGCGCCGCGCTCCGGCAGGCGGTCACGGTGGAGCTCGCCACCTCGCTCCAGTACCTGTACGCGGGGTACTCGGTGCCCACGCACGGCACCGGCTTCGGGTACGTGCGCAGCGGGGTGTGGACCCCGCGCCAGCTGCGGCTCGCCTGCGGGGACGGCGGGGAGACCCTGGCCAAGGGGGTGCGGGACAGACTCTTCGAGGTGGCCAGGGAGGAGATGACGCACTTCCTCGTCGTCAACAACATCCTGATGGCGATGGGCGAGCCGTTCCACGTCCCGGAGATCGACTTCGGCACCCCCGGACGGCTGCCGCTCCCCCTGGACTTCGCCCTGGAGCCGCTGCACCTCGGGAGCCTCCAGCGGTTCGTCGCCATCGAACGGCCGGAGCGGCTCGCGGGCGGGACCGGGGCCGCGGACGACACCGGGGCGGCGGACGGCACGGGGGCGGCGGACGGCGTCGCGAACCCGTTCGGGTCGCCGAGCGAGTTGTACGCGGGCATCCGCGAGGGCCTGACCCGGGTGCCGGAGCTGTTCCCGGTGGCGCGGGGCCGCGGCGGCGGCGAGCACCACCTCTTCGTCGGCGAGGCCGTCGACTCCGTCCATCCGGACTACCAGTTGGAGGTCGACGACCTGTCGAGCGCGCTGTTCGCCGTCGACTTCGTGACCGAGCAGGGCGAGGGAGGGATCCTCGACACGGAGCGAACCGGCTCGGAGTCCCATCACGAGACCTTCCTGCGCCTCTCCGAACTCCTCATGACCGAGCGCGCCGACGGGCCGCACGGCGAGGGCGCCCCGTGGCACCCGGCGTACCCGTCGCTGCGCAACCCGACGCTCGACCCCGGCCACCCGGGGCGTGCGGCCGTGCGCGATCCGCACGCACGGCAGGTCATGCGGCTCTTCAACCGCTGCTACTTCATGATGCTCCAGCTGATCGTGCAGCACTTCGGGGAGAGCCCGGACGCGAGTCTGCGCCGGTCGAAGCTGATGAACGCCGCCATCGACGTCATGACGGGGATGATGCGCCCGCTCGCCGAGCAGCTCATGCCCATGGCGTCGGGATGGCGGGGGCGGACGGCGGGGCCGTCCTTCGAACTGGAGGAGCCGCCCGCGTACATCGCGCGTCCCGACGTGGCGCGGCGCGGCTTCGCGATGCGGTTCCGGCATCTCGCGGCGATGGCCCGGGAGTGCGAGGGGGTGCCGGACCGGGTGCCGGAACTGATGGCGTGGTACGCGGAGTACTTCGCCCACGAGGGGAGGAGCTGAGGCGATGCCGGAGAACACCGGTGCCCGGAGGCCGGACCAGGAGACCGAGGTGCTCGTCGTGGGGGGCGGGCCCGTGGGACTGGCGCTCGGTCTCGATCTCGCCCACCGGGGCGTGGACTTCGTCCTGGCGGAGGCAGGGGACGGCAGGGTCGGGCACCCGAAGGTCTCGACCGTCGGGCCGCGTGCGATGGAGGCGTTCCGCCGCTGGGGCGTGGCGGACGCGATCCGGGACGCGGGCTGGCCGCCGGACCACACCCTCGACGTCACCTGGGTGACCGCCGTCGGCGAGCACGAGCTGCACCGGCTGCGGCTCGGGACGGCCGGCGGGCGCCCGCTGCCGTCGTACACGCCCGAGCCCGAGGCCGTCTGCCCGCAGCACTGGCTGGCGCCGCTGCTCACCGACCGCGTCGGGGCGGGCCCCGCGGGTCCGGTGCGCCTCGGCACCCGGCTCGTGGGCCTCACGCAGCGGCCGGACCGGGTGAGCGCGGTCCTCGTCGACGACGCGGGGTTACGGCGGACCGTGCACGCCCGGTTCCTCGTGGGCTGCGACGGGGCGTCCTCCACCGTGCGCGGGGCCTGCGGGATCGGGATGCCGGAGCGGCACGGGACCCGCTCCCTGCGCAACGTCCTCTTCAGGGCGCCCGGTCTCGCGGACCGTCTCGGGGCGCGCGCCGCGCTCGTCCACTTCCTCACGGACCCGACCGGCCTGCGCTATCCGCTGCGGGCGATCGACGGCCGCGACCTGTACCGGCTGACCTGCCCGGCCGGACCCGCCGAGGCCGCGCGGGTCGTCCGGCGGGCGGTGGCCGTGGACGTCCCGGTCGAGGTGCTGTCGGACGGGATCTGGCACCTGACGCACCGGGTGGCCTCGCGCTACCGAGCCGGGCGGGTCCTCCTCGCGGGCGACGCGGCGCACACGCTCTCGCCCTCGGGCGGTCTCGGCCTCGCGACGGGCATCGGCGACGCGGCCGACCTGGGGTGGAAGCTGGCGGCGGAGCTCGCCGGCTGGGGCGGCGCCGGGCTGCTCGACACGTACGAGGGCGAACGCCGGCCGGTCGCCGTCCGGAGCCTGGAGGAGAGCCACCGCAACCTGCGGCGGACCGTGGACCGCCGTCTGCGGGCGGCGCTGCGCGACGCCACCCCCGAGGGGGAACGGGCCCGTGCCGAACTGGCCCGGGAGATCGCGGACTCCGAGCCGCTCCGCGAGTTCGACGCGCCCGAGACGCACTTCGCGTACCGGTACGCGTCCCTGGCCGTGGCGGGCGAGACGGAGGGACCGCCGGACGGCGGCACGGAGGAGGTCGAGGGGCCCGCGTGGAACCGCACGACCCTGCCGGGGGTCCGGGCCCCGCACGCGTGGCTGGGGACCGGCCGGTCGACGCTCGACCTGTTCGGCGACGGCTTCGTCCTGCTGGCGTTCGGGGACACCGGCGTCCCGGAGGGCCTCGTCCGGGCCTTCGCCGGGCGCCGGGTGCCGCTGCGGGTGCGGCGCTGCCACGATCCGGAGGTGGCGCGACGGTACGAGCGGCCGCTGGTCCTCGTACGACCGGACGGCCACGTGGCGTGGCGCGGCACCGCTCCCCCGGGCGATCCGCAGCGCGTCGCGGACCTGGTGCGCGGGGCGGGCGGATGAGGACCGGAGGGGTGGCGCCCTTCGACCCGGCGCGGCTCGACCTGGCCGACCCGTACCCCGTCTACCGACGGTACCGGGAGGCGGACCCGGTGCACGCCGTCCGCGCGCCCGGCGGTCCGGCCGCCACCACCTGGTACGTCTTCGGGCACGCGGACGTGGCCCGCGTCCTGGCCGGGCGGGCGTACGGGCGGAGGTCCCCGCTCACCGCGCGGGCGGCGCCCGTGCCGGACGGGTACGCGATGCTGCGCCAGGTCGTGGAGAACTGGCTCGTCTTCCTCGACCCTCCCCGGCACACCCGGCTGCGCGCGCGGGTGGCGCCGCCGCTCGGGCCGGCGGCGGTGGCGGTGCTGCGTCCCCGGCTGCGGGAGATCGCGGAGGAGTTGGTGGCGCCGCTGGAGCGGCGGTCCGTGGTGGAGTTCGTGGAGGGGTTCGCCGCGCCGTACCCGCTGCTCGTCATCGGGGGGCTGCTCGGCGTCGAGGCCGAGCGGTGGCCGTGGTTCCGTGCCCGGGCGGTCGCCCTCCAGGGGGCGGGCGGGACCCGGGGGGAGCGGACGGCCGCCGCGCTCGACGGGGCCGAGCGGGCGGCGGCCGAGCTGGACGGGTTCTTCCGCCGCGAGCTGGCCGCGCGGCGCGCGGAGGACCGGGGCGACCTCCTCTCCGCGCTCGCACGGGCCGGGACGGAAGACCCTTTCCTGAGTGAGGCGGAGTTGGCGGCGACCTGCACGCACCTGCTGACCGCGGGGCACGAGACGACCACCGGGCTCCTCGGCAAGTCGGTCCTGGCGCTGCTCGCGCGGCCGCTGCTCGCCGACGAACTCCGTGCCGATCCGGGGCTGCTGCCCGGTGCCGTGGACGAGTTCCTGCGGCACGACCCGCCGGTCCAGACGGTGACCCGCTGGGCGCACCGGGACGCGGAGCTCGGCGGCCGGAGCATACGCAGGGGCGACCGGCTCCACCTGGTCCTCGGCTCGGCGCTCCGCGACCCGGCGTGCTTCCCGGAGCCCGACGTGCTCGACATACGCCGGGACAGCGGCCGGCACTGCGCGTTCGGCCTGGGCATCCACTACTGCGCCGGGGCGGGCCTCGCGCGGGCGGAGGCCGAGACGGGCCTCGGGGTGCTCCTGGACCGGCTTCCGGCGCTCGCCCCGGGCGCGCGGACCCGGGTCGAGGTGGAGTACGCGCCCGACTGGGTCTTCCACGGTCCGTCACGACTGACGCTGACGACCGGCGCGGGGGGCTGCCTCAGCGGGCGCCGGGTGCCGTGAAGGTGACGTCGGCGGCGGCCGTGGTGACCTCCGCGTCGCTGCCGAGGGCGTACGCGGCGACCCGCGAGACCGTGGCGGCCGGTACGGCCGCGTGGACTCCCGGGACCGCCGGGCAGTCCTGGGTCGCGTGGGCGTCGTGCGGCACGACGACCCGGTAGCCGCGGTCGAGGGCCGTGCGGGCCGTGGCCTGCACGCACATCTCGGACATGACCCCGCAGACGGCGACCGCCCGTACTCCCGCGTCGGCGAGCACGGTGCCGAGCGGGGTCTCGCGGAAGCCGTCGTCGTAGGGCTTGCGGATCACGGACTCCCCGAGCCGCCGCTCGACCCGGTGGTGCAGCTCCCATCCCGGGGTGTGGGGTTCGTCCTCCGCGCCGGGCGGTCCGTCGTTCTGGAGGTGGACGACGAGCGCCCCCGCCCGGCGCGCTCGCGCGATGAGGTCCGCCGTCCGCCCGACGAGCCGGTCCGCCGCCGGGACCGCTCCCGGGCCGGTGACGAAGGCCGTCTGCACGTCCACGACGATCAGGGCGTCCACGGGCTGAGCCGGTGTGTGCGGGGTCATCGGACCATCATGGTCGCCGGACCGCCCTGGTTCCACGGGGTTTCGGCCGGTGGCCGGTCCGGCTGGGGGTCACGTGCGCCGTCGAGCGGGCGGGGTTCGCGCGCCGTCGACGCCCTCGACGTCCGCGCGGCTCGCCGGGATCACGGTCGCGCTGCGGCGCCGGACGCCCGGGCAGGGCCCGGTTTCCGGGACTCCGTGCGGGCCAGGATCAAGCGGCCCGAGACGCCCGTCGCGAACAGGCCGGTGATCAGGGCCGCGAGGGCCGCGCCCGGCCCCGACGTCCAGTCGACGGCCCCGGCGTGGACGGCCAGGACGACGGCGCTCGCCAGCGCGACCGCCGGGACGGCCGTGAGCGCGGGTCGGATGCGGGACAGGTCGTCCTCGACGAGCGATCCGAGGACGCCGACGCCGAGCGCGAGCGCCCACACGCCGAGGCCCTGCGCGTCCGCGCGGTTCACCGTCCAGGGCAGCAACGGGCCCCAGAACGCGGGGAGGACGAGGAGGCCGGCGCCGATGCCGAGCCATCCCGAGCCGAGGACCGCGAGGAGCGGCTTCGACCAGGCCGGCAGCGGTACGGGGGCGGGGCGCGCACTTCCGGCTCCGGTCGGCACCGACGTCGGCACCGGCACCGGCACCGACGGCTTGCGGTACTGGGCGCCGAGGCACACGACCGCGCCGAGCGCGAGGAGACCGAGCGTGGCGACCCAGCCGAGGCTGAACAGGGCGAGGAACAGCGGGCCGCCGCGCACGGCCTGGAGGGAGCCCGCGTTGAGCAGGCTCACCGTGAAGAGACCGACGAGGACGACGGCGAGCGGCAGGACCAGGGTCCGGACCTCCACCCACCGGCGGGCCCGGCCGACCGTGAACAGGGCGGGCGCCACGCCCGCCATCGCCGCGCCGACGAGCCCCGGCGTGAGCGCGTCCGCGGACACCCAGGCTCCGGCGGCCCGGCCGAACAGGCTGGTTGCGACGAGCAGCGCGCCGACGGTGAGGCTGACGCCTCCGACGATCCCGCTCAGGAGGACGACGGCGGGCGCGAGTGCGCGGCCGTGAGCGGTCGAGGAGCCGGTCGCGGAACCGGTCGCGACGGGGTGCTCCGCGGCGCTCACCGGGCGTCCCCCGGTGCCGCCACCGCCGCCGCCCCGGCCTCGTCGTCGGCGTCTGTGACGGTGGCGGTGGCGGTCCCGGTGTCAGCCGCGGTGGCGGTGACGGCCGGTCCGGACGCCGTCGACGCGTGTTCCCGCCTGAGGAGCTCGCGACCGTACAGGACGCGCAGGCTGACGACCGTGACCGCCGCGTAGGCGAGCATGCCGCAGCCGATGCCGACGCCCGCCGTCAGCGCCGTCGCGCGGTCGAGGCCCATCGTCCGCTCCAGCACGGGAACCGTCACCGCCGAGAACGCCGGGGCCAGGCAGAGGGCCGTCAGGTGGATCCGCCACTCCTCGCGGGCCCACGCGTCGCCGCGTACACGCGCGCGTACCGCCCGCACGGCGACGACGCCGTGGACGAGGGCGTACGGGACGACGTACGCCACGAGCAGGCGGCGGCCGTCCGTCCCCTGGTCGAGGAAGGCCCGGGCCGTCCAGGCGAGCCCGGCGGCGGCCGCCAGGTGGGCGGCGACGAGGACGGGCGTCGGGCACCACGTGCCGGTGACGCCGGGGACGGTGGTGCGCCGGTCGAGCGCGCGGGAGGCGAGCAGCGCGCCGAAGGCCACGAGGGCGCCGAGGTGCATGATCGCGACCCGGTTGATCTCCAGGATGGACAGCCCGGGGTAGAGCGACGGCAGGAAGCCCCATTCGAGGCGGAGCAGCGGGGCGGTCATCAGGAAGCCGTAGCAGAGCAGCATCCAGCGCTGGTGGAGGTCGGGGAGGCCGCGGACGGCGGCGAGGACGCCGAAGCTCACGCTGCCGAGGGTCCCGACCAGGATCGTGGCGAGGACGATCCAGAACGCGGCCCCGCTGAAGGCGTCCTCGGGCGGAGTGCGGACGAGGTAGAGCGCGGCGCCGCCCATCGACACGTACACGGTCGCGGCGAAGACGAACCCGGCGGTCCGGTGCAGCCCGACGCGTCGGCGGACCGCCGACAGCAGCTGGACCGGGCCGAGGAGCATCAGGAGCCCGCCGAGGACGGAGTGCACGACCAGCGGGGCGAGGCTGCGGCTGTACGGTCCGATCCGGTCCCGCACGGCCTCGGCGACGAACTCGGGCGACACGGATTTGCCGAGGACCCATTCGCCGATGGCGGGCGCGCCGGGCTTCGCGTACGGCCAGAGTTCGGTCATCGCGAGCGGCGCGTACGCCAGGCAGACCACCGTCACGGCGATGACGGCGGCCCTCCCCCGTCTCGTGCTTGTCGGACGCCCCACGGTGGTTCCCCCTCCGAACGCGCGATAGTCCTGTCTGGACTATGGAGGAAGGTAGGGCGGGGCGGGGACGGGGTCAACCCGTCGGTAACATCCGATTCGGTAACGGGAGTTCCGTCGGGGCCCGCCCTCGGCCGGTCAGGGCTCGCGACCCTCGACCCACTCCCAGAACTCGACCATCATCCGTTCGTACCGGATGCCGAACTCCAGCGCCTCGCGCTGCCCGCGCGTCAGCAACTCGCCGACGCTCTCGGCCAGTTCCTCGTACCCCGCCAGCGTGCCGCGGTGCTCGTCGATCTGGACGGGGGCGTGGACGCGCGGACTCGCGCCGAACCAGAGCTTGAGGATGCCGCGCTCGCGGGCCTCGACGGGGACGAAGGAGGAGTCCGCGAGCCAGTCCCGCAGCGCGGCCGCGCCCTCCTCCGTCAGCTTCATCAGGCGCCGGTTGCGGCCGCCGGGCTGCCGGACCTCCGAGAGCAGACCGGCCTCCAGGAGCCGGTCGCACTGGGCGTAGACCTGCGCGTGCGGCATCGACCAGAAGGGCGCCACCGTGCGCGCCGCCTCCACCTTCACGTCGTACGGGCTGGCCTCGCCGAGCTGGTCGATGAGGCCGAGCACGAGGAAGGACGGCGTGGTCAGACGGACTTCAGGCATGCCGGGACCGTATCGCGAGGAACCCGGCCCGGTGGCCGGACGTTCACGTTCCCCGCGGATCGGGGCCCTCGGGAGCCGCCTCGGGGCGCAGGAGGTCCCCGAGGTCCGTCAGCCGGATCAGGCGGAGGATCCACGGCTGGTCGCAGACGAGCCGCCAGCGGGCGCCCCGCGCCCGGGTCCGCCCGGCGCAGTGGGCCAGCAGACCGAGGCCGGTGGCGTCGCAGAAGGTGAGCCGGCGGATGTCGACGGTCAGCTCCTCGGACTCGCGGACGAGGGCGTCGAGCTCGGGCCTGAGGTGCCGCACCAGGACGAGGTCGAGCTCGCCGCAGAGCGCGGCGACGGTCCGGCCGCCGGTCCGGCGGATGTCGAGGTGCGGGTCGTGACGGGGGATCAGCTGCATCGGACGCTCCACAGGGTGGGTCCATGTGTCCCGACGAGCGTGGACGCGTCCGGTGCGGGAAATTCGTTTCGCCTCGGTCACCATCACCTGGATCAGTGAATACGCGACCCCTGAGCTGCCGTCCGGACGCTCTGGAATCGAACGTACGAGGGAAGGCGGCCCAGGTGCCGGGCCAGCAGGCCGTGGCGCGGCGCGAACAGCCAGACCACGACGAAGAGCGCCGTCAGGACGACGACGACCGAGCCTCCGGCCGCCAGGTCGTACGCGTAACTCGCGTACAGCCCCGCCATGCTCCCCGCGCATCCGAAGAGCGAGGCCAGCAGGGTCATCGTCCACAGCCGCTCGGTGAGCAGCCGGGCGGTGGCGGCGGGGGTGATGAGCAGCGCGAGGACGAGGATGTTCCCCACGGCCTCCAGGGACATCACGATCGTCGCCGTCACCACGATGTACAGGGTCAGGTCGAGTCCCAGGACGGGGAGCCCCGAGGCCCGGGCCGTCTCTCGGTCCAGGCTGACCGCCACCAGCTCCTTGCGGAGGGCGAGGACGACCGCGACGAGCACGGCCCCGATCCCTGCCACCCGCCAGACGTCCGCCGCCTCGACGGCGAGGACCTGCCCGAAGAGGAACGAGGACAGGTCCGTCGTCCAGCTGTCGCGGGTCGAGACGAGCACGATGCCGAGCCCGAAGGCGAAGGCGAAGAAGACGCCGATGACGGTGTCCTCCTTCAGGCGCCGGTTCTGCGAGACGAAGGCGATGAGCACCGCCGTCGTGACCCCGGCCGCCGCGCCGCCGAGCAGCAGGTTGCCCTCGAAGGCGTACGCGAGGGCGACCCCGGGGAACGCCGAGTGGGCGACGGCGTCGCCGATGAACGCCATGCCCCGCAGGACGACGTAGACGCCGACGACCCCGCAGACCAGGCCGACGATCCCGGCGACGGCGAACGCGCGGCGCATGAAGGGCAGCGCCCACGGGTCCGTGAGGAGGGAGAGGAACTCGCTCATGCCGCCGGCTCCCCCTCGTGCGCGAGGCCGTCCGGTTGCCGGAGGCCGAAGGCCCTCAGCATCTGTTCGGCGTCGGAGAGGAGTCCGGAACCCCCCTCCGCCACGACGCTCCGGTTGAGGAGCACCACCCGCGTGCAGGTGCGGGCGGCGGCGGCCAGGTCGTGCGTCGTCATGAGCAACCCCCTTCCCTCGGCGGCGAGGCGGCCGAAGAGTTCGTTCAACAGGTCCTGCGTCGGGACGTCCACGCCCGTGAAAGGCTCGTCGAGGAGGAGCAGCCGGGGCCGGGCGGCGAGGGCCCGCGCCACCAGGACGCGCTGCCGCTGGCCGCCCGACAGCTCGCCGATCGGCCGCCGCCGCAGGTCGGCGAGGCCCGCGAGCTCCAGCGCCTCGTCCGCCGCCGCCCGGTCGGCCGCGCCGGGCCGCCGCAGCCAGCCGACGGCCCGGGTACGGCCGCTGAGCACGGCTCCGGCGACGTCGACGGGGAAGTCCCAGGCGAACTCGTGGCGTTGGGGCACGTAGCCGACCGGGCCGCGCGCGTCCACGGAACCGGCCGCCGGCTTCAGGAGCCCGAGGACGGCGCGGAGGAGGGTGGTCTTGCCCGCGCCGTTCGGGCCGAGGAGACCGACCAGTTCCCCGCCGGCCACGGCGAGGGAGACCGCGTCGACGGCCTTGCGTCCGCCGAGCTCGACGGAGACCGACCGGACGCGGAGGAGGTCGTCGTTCCCGCTCATGAGCGGCGCCTCCCGCGGGTGAGGACGACGGCGCCCGTGCCGAGGGCGGCGAGTGCCGCCGCGGCGCCGGCGAGGACGGCGGTGGACTCCGCGCCGGTGGCGGCCATGGAGCCCTTGGCGGGCGGGGTCGTGGGGGCGCCGGGGGTGCGGGCGCTCGGGGTGCCGGGGGTTCCCGAGGTGCCGGAGGTGCCCGTCGAGGAGCTGCCGCCGGTGGTCGGGGGCCGCGTGGCGCCGCCGGCAGGGGTACGGGTGCCGGAACCGGTCCCCGCGCCCGTGCCCGTACTCGTACCGGAGCCCGTACCCGTACTCGTACCGGAGCCGGAACCGCCGCCCGAGCCGCCTCCCGTCCCGCTTCCCGTCGCGCCTCCCGAACCGCCGCCCGTCCCGCTTCCCGGGCCTGCGCCCGCGCTCGGCGTCGCCGCCGGGCCGGTCGAGCCGACCTCGAAGGTCAGTGTCTCCGTGTCGCTCGTCCTCGTCCCGTCCGCCAGCTCGCCGGACATCGTGAAGGTGAGCCTGTAGACGCCCTCCTTGCCGAAGGCCCATCCGCCGTGCGCGTGCGTGTTCTGCGGGACGCCGAAGGAGTCGGGAACCCCGTCGGCGCTGTTGAAGCGGACGGAGGCGCCCGACAGGCCGTCGTAGTTGTAGAGGACGAAGCTGCCGGGCCCCTCGGCCTTGACCAGGGAGAAGGCGATCTCGCCCCGGGTGGCGCCCGCCGCCATGGCGTCCGTCGACCAGCCGGGCCAGAGGAGCTCCGGCCGCTGCACCTGGTCGAGGAGCCACACCGGATCGCCCGCCTTCCCGAGGAAGGCGAAGGCCGGGTTGGCGGGGATCTCCTTGCGGGCCTCGGGGCGGACGCGGAGCACCAGGGAGGAGGGCTCGCGCCAGACCGACGTGCCCGGCACCGTCCCGTCCTTCACGTGGATCTGGAGCTTGCCGCCGACGACGCGGGCCGCGATGTCGATGTGCCCCTGTTCGAGCACGGTCGGCTCCGTGCTGACCGGTCCGTCGGCGGACGCGTCCGCGACGGCCCCGGCGTCGGCCGCTCGCGCTACGGGGGCTTCGGCGTCGAAGCGCCGGGCGGGCGGAAGCGGCGACCGGGTGCGTTCCTGTGTGGGGGACGGGACGACGGCCTGCGGCTGTTCCCCGACGCGCACCGTGTACGTCGCCTCGACCGCGCCCTGCCCGGCGGCCTCCGCCACGAGCGTCAGGCGGTAGACGCCGGGGGCGTCGAAGACCCAGCGGGTCTCCCCCCGGCTCTCGCCCGGGAGTTCCGTGCTGTCGGGCAGTCCGTCGCCACTGTCGAACCACGGGGCGGGCGCCGTCCCGGCTCCCGGGACCTCCGGGACCTCCGGGGCCACCGGGGCCTCCAGGGCGTCCGGGGCCGCCAGAGCCTCCGGGACCTCCGATACCCCCGGCTCGCCGTACACCGTCACCCGCCCCGGCCCCTCCGCCCCGGTCAGCGACCAGCGCACCGGGGCCGGTCCGGACGGGAGCGCCGTCGTGTCCCAGGCGGGCCTGAACTCCCAGCGATCCGATCCCTCCTCGCCGGGGATCCGGTTGCTGTCGCCGAGGTCGACGACCCCTTCCGCGCCGAGGGCGAGCACCCCCGCCGACGGCGTCCGTACCGGTGCGGGTGCCGCTGTCGGCTCCGGCGGGACGGTGAGCGCCGTGCCGCCGAGGGCCAGCGCCCCCGCCGCCGCGAGGGCGGCCCTGCTGTTCCGTGCGAGCCTCATCGGGCCCCACCACCCTCCCGGCCCAGGCAGCGGGCCAGTTCGTTCGCGTTGTGGCGCATCATCGCCACGTAGTCGTGGACCTTGTCGTCGAAGGAGTCGCCGTAGATCGTGCAGATCCCGATGCCCTCGTCCTCCGCGACCCGGCGCAGGACGTCCGCGCGGGCGGCGAGGTTGGGTTCGAGGAAGACGGCCGGCACCCGCTGCTCGCGGATGGTGGCGCGCAGCCGCTCGACCTCGGCGGCGCTGGGTTCTCGGCTGGGCACCGGGACGACGAACCCGGCGATCTCCAGGTGGTAGGCGTGCGCGAGGTAGCCGAAGGCGTCGTGCGTGGTGATGAGCTTGCGCCGCTGCTCGGGGATGGCCGCGAGCGTCCGGGCCACCTCGTCGTCGAGCGCCGCGAGACGCTTCAGGTAGCGGGCGGCGTTCCGCTCGTACGTGGCCCGGCCCTTCGGGTCGGCCTTGGTCAGCTCGGCCTGGATCCGGCGGACGTACGCCTCCGCGTTCGCGACGTCCTCCCAGGCGTGCGGGTCGAGGTCGCCGTGGACGTGCCGTCCGATCACGGCCTGCGGCAGGACCCAGAGGGGTGCGCCCGGAGGGCCGAGGAAGCGGTAGGCCTCCTCCTTGGGCACGTTCTCCCGCGCCCGGTCGGGTACGGAGAGCACGACGTCGTCCACGTCGCGGTGGACACGACGGCCGGTCGCCGGGTCGTCGGAGCGGACCCTGACCGTGCGGCTCCCCGCGTCGAGGGCGATGTCGGCGTGCCCGCCGTCGAGGACGGTCCGCCCGGCGGGCGCGGTGGCGCCGCCGACGACGAAGGTGACGGTCCCGCCGCCGATGGGCGCCGGCGTGCCGTCGAGCGTCTCGGTCCGGCCCTGGACGGTGAGCCGGTACGTACCGGGCTTGCTGAACGCCCAGTTGACGTGGGTGTGCGCCTCGGGCGGGAGGGTGAGGGAGTCGCGGGCGTCGAAGCCGTCGGCCGAGTCGATGACGACCTGGGGCGTGCCGAGGGTGTCCGTGAGATAGACGCGCAGGTCGCCGGGGCCTTCCAACGCCGTCGCGGTCGTGCGGACCTGTGAGCCGTCGCCGGCCACTTCGCCCTCCACCGCCCAGCCCAGCCAGAGCACGTCGAGCCCGAGGTCCTCGGTGAGCTTGATGACGGACCCGCCGTACTGTTCGAGCCGGTCGCCGAGCTCGACCTTCGGCGTCTTCTTCGGCGCGTTGGTGTGGATCATCTTCATGATCCCGGGCTCCTCGAGGAGCAGTCCGTTGCCGAAGACCAGCTCCGAGCGTGCGATCCGGGCCGCGTCGCCGGGGCTCGGCTCGTACGAGTGCGGGTCGCCGTGGTGCGGCACGACGGAGGTGACGTCGACCCGGTCGCCGCCGACGTTGCGGACGAGGTCGGCGATGATGGCGGTGGTCGTGGAGACGGTCAGCGCGGCCCCCTTGTCGTCCGGGCCCCGGTCGGGACCGGCGCCGCAGCCCGCGAGGAGAAGCGCGGCACCGAGGACCGGGACGGCCGCCCGGAAACGCGTACGAGCACGGGCACGGATACGGGTACGGGTACGGGTACGGGTCACGCTCATCGGACGGCCCGCTTCCGGCGGACGAGGACGACGAGGCCCGCACCGGCGAGCAGCGCGCCGATGGCGAGCCCGGCGGGGAGGGCCGGATGCCCGGCGCCGGTCGCCGCCAACTGACCGCCGGCGGCCTGGACCGGGGAGGGCGCCTGCGTCCGGGGGGCCGTCGGCGACGACGGGGGCGGCCCCGCCGGGGCCGTCCGCGTGGGCGTCGCCGTCGCCGTGGCCGCGGTCGTCGGCGCGGGCGTACGGCTCGGCGTCCCGGTCGGCGCCGGGGTGTCCGTACGCGGAGCGGAGGGAGAGGGTGTGGAAGTGGGCGTGGGCCCGGCCGACGAGGACGTGGGGGTGGGCGTCGGCGTCGCCGCCGTGGATGTGGGTGCGGGTGTGGCCGAAGGCGTGGGCGTGACCGAAGGCGTGGCCGTGGCCGTAGGCGTGGGCGTGACCGAAGGCGTCGGATTCGTCGGCTCCGGCCCCGCCGTCCCCTCCCCCGGCTCCACCGTCGACGGGTCGACGTCGTCGCCCACCACGACCGCCAGCGTCTCCCGGTCGGAGATCCGCTCCCCGGACGGCAGGGTGGCGCTCATGTCGAGGGTGATGCGGTAGACGCCCTCCGCGTCGAAGATCCACAGCGGGTGGGCGTGGGTGAAGGCGGGCAGGTCCACGCCGCCCGGCGCCGGCCGGGCGCTGTCGACGGTGACGCCGATGCGGATGCCGAGGTCGGGGTCGTCCTCCCACTGGCCGAGGACGAAGCGTCCCGGGCCCTCGATCTTCGGGAAGGCGACCTCCACTCCCCCGCCGCCGAGCTGCGCGGGCAGGACGTCGAGGGTGTTCCAGCCGGGCCAGAGCAGCCCTTCCCTCACCTCGAAGTCCTTGTCGACCCAGAGGCTCGCGCCGGGTGCGCCGAACCCCTCCAGCTGCGGGACCTCCTCCCTCGGCGGGATGACGATCTCGTGGCGCGGGTCGAAGTGCAGCAGCACGTCCGAGGGTTCGCGCCAGACCGCGGTGCCGGGAACCGTCCCGTCCTTGACGCGGAACTCCAGTTGTCCGTCGATCAGTCGGGCCGCCAGGTCGAGATGGCCGCCGTTCAGGACGACCCGCTCTCCGGCGGGCGCCTCGCGCGGCGGCGGGTCGGCGGCGTGCGCGGCCGGGGCGGCCGCCGCCAGGGCGAGGACGGCCCCGAGTACGGCGGACGGGAGGACGGGCGAGGTCGGTGGTGTGAGGCGTGCCCGCATGACGGGGCGGCTCCTTCGGGCGTACGGACGGACGGACGGGTCCACGGCCGCGCCGGGGGCGGTTCGAACGGCGGGTCGGGGCCGCCCCCGGCGCGGGGTTCATGGAGGGGTGGGCGTCAGCCGACCTGGAAGGTGTACGTGGCGGAGGCGGGCGCGACCGGGGTGCCGTTGGCGAGGGTGCCGCTCACCGTGAAGGTCGCGGTGTACGAACCGGCCTTGGTGAAGACCCAGTTGGCGTGGTCGTGCTCGCCGGCGGTGACGGCCCGGGTGTTGGCGAGCGTGGCGTCGCCGCTGTCGAAGGAGCGGTTGCTCTTCGGGCAGATGCCGTTCTTGTAGACGGTGAGCTTGCCGGGGCCGCTCACGGAGTCGAGCTTGACCTGCACCTTGTCGCTCTGGAAGACGCCGGTGGCGAGGTGTTCGCCGGAGATGCCCGGCCACAGCAGGGCGGTGTTCTCGACCTGCGGCAGGCGGTAGACGGTGGAGCCCGCGGTGCCGAGGTGGCTGTAGCAGGTGCCGGTGGGCACGGTGTACGCGGAGGCCGGCAGGGCGCGCAGGGTGACGTCGGCCGGGGCGTACTCGACGTCGGGGGTCACCGACTCGTCGTGGACGTGCAGTTCGAAGCCGGTGCCGGTGTACTCGACGTCGAGGACGTCGACGTGACCGGTCGACAGGGTGGTCCCGGCGGCGTGGGCCGCGGTGAGACCGGCGACGGCGAGCGCGGCGGCGGCGGTTCCGGAGACGGCCAGGGAACGCGTGAAGGTACGCAAAAGAAGCCCCCCTTGGGCATGGTTGAGTGTGCGCGAACAAGGGAGACGATAATCGTTTTCATTAAGGGATGACAAGGGGGACCCTGGGGCGGACGGGACAGCAGAACGCACGATGCCCCCGGCCCGCCGAACGCACGGTGCCCCCGGCCCGCTGAGCGGGTCGGGGGCACCGGACGACGCGTCGGATCAGCCGCCGAACTCGGCCATCCACGCCTCGACCTCGTCGGCCGTGCGCGGCAGACCGGCGGAGAGGTTCTCGTGGCCCGACTCGGTGACGACGAGGTCGTCCTCGATCCGGACGCCGATGCCGCGCCACTCCTCCGGCACCGTCAGGTCGTCGGCCTGGAAGTACAGGCCGGGCTCGACGGTGAGGACCATGCCGGGCACGAGGGGACCGTCGACGTACTCGGAGTTCCGCGCGTCCGCGCAGTCGTGGACGTCGAGTCCGAGCATGTGGCCGGTGCCCGCGAGGGTGAAGCGCCGCTGGAGACCGAGCTCGTAGGCGCGGTCGGCCGGGCCCTCGATGAAGCCCCACTCGACGAGCTTCTCGGTCATGCTCCGCTGGCAGGCCTCGTGGAAGTCGCGGTACGAGGCGCCCGGCTTGACCGTGGCGATGCCGGCCTCCTGGGCCTCGTACACCGCGTCGTACACCTTCCGCTGGACCTCGTTGAAGGTGCCGTTGATGGGGAGGGTGCGGGTGACGTCGGCGGTGTAGAGCGAGGTGGTCTCGACACCGGCGTCGAGCAGGAGCAGCTCGCCGGGGCGCACCGGGCCGTCGTTGGTCGTCCAGTGCATGATCGTGGCGTGCTCGCCGGCGGCGCAGATCGAGCCGTAGCCGAGGGCGTTGCCCTCCAGGCGGGCGCGGCGGAAGAAGGTGCCCTCGATCCAGCGCTCGGAGGTGGCGATGGCGCGGGAGAGCTCGGCGACGCAGTCGGTGAAGCCGCGGACCGTGGAGTCCACGGCCTTGCGCATCTCGCCGATCTCCCAGGCGTCCTTGACGAGGCGCAGCTCGCTCAGCGTGCCCTCGAACTCCTCGTCGAGCTCCTCGTCGGTGGTGACGGCGGCTTCGAGGGCGGGGTCGATGCCGCGCACGATGCGGGTCGGGACACCGGCGGGGGCGGCGGCCAGATCCTCGGTGATCTTGCGGACGTCGCGGGTGGCGACGCCGAGGACGGTCGCGGCCTCGGCGAGGGAGCGGCGGCGGCCCATCCACAGCTCCGCGTGGTAGCCGAGCCAGAACTCGTCGTCGTCGCGGCCGTCGCGGGGCAGCTGGTAACAGTAGGCGTCGTGGCCGCCCTCGGCGCGGGGTTCGAGCACGAGGGCGCAGTCGCGGGCCTGGTCGCCGGTCATGTGCACGTAACCGGAGTACGGGCGGAAGGGGTACGTGTCGTCGTTCGACCGGGTCTTGAGGTTGCCCGACGGGATGATCAGGCGCTCGCCCGGGAAGAGGGCCGACAGGGCGGCGCGGCGGGCGGCGGCGTACGGGGCCTGCTCGGCGGGCTCCAGATCCTGGCGCTCGGTGTCGGCCCACCCGGTCCGCATCAGCGCGGAGAGCTCCGGGGAGATGTCGCCGTACAGCCCGTTCTTGCGCGCCTTCGCCTTGCCCATGCGATGCACCTTCTTCTCGGTGGGTTCCTGGGCCGCCGGTCCCCCCGGCGGCACCCGGACAGTACTGGCGGCCGGACCCGCCGGGGGCACGGACGTGCCAGTGGCACGAATCGGCCATCCGGCCCGCGTTTCCCGGCCGGGCGGCGGGCCGTCGATAATGCGGACCATGGCGAACGCGAAGCTCAGCGAGGCTCTCCGGCTCCTCGGGATCGGTCCCGAGGCGGGCCGGCTCTACCTGGAGCTCCTGGAGCGCGCGCCCGCCCCGCTGAGCGCGGTCGGCGCCGCCGCGGATCTTGACGGGGACGCCCTGTGGAGCGCGTACGGGACGCTGGTCGACGCCGGTCTCGCGAGCGCGGCCGCCGGTCCCGGGGACGTCGTGGCGCCCGTGCCGCCGGCCGCCGGTCTGGAGATCCTCGGCAGGCACCGGGCGGCCGAGCTCGACGAGTCGCGGATCACGGTCGGCGGCGCGTTCGAGTCGTTCCGGCGGCAGCGGCTCGCGAGCGAGAAGGACCACCTGGTGGAGGTGGTCACGGGGGACGCGATCGGGCTGCGGATGCGCCAGGCGTGGGCCAGTGCCCGGAGCCAGATCCGGCAGCTGGACTCCCCGCCGTACTTCCCGCTGCCCGGCGCCACCGCCACCGAGGACGCGCTGGCGACCCTGGCGCGCGGGGTGACGCAGCGGGTCGTGTACTCCCGGGAGTCCCTGGAGCTGCCGGGGAACCTGGAGAAGGCGATCGAGCCGTGCATCGAGGCCGGCGAGCAGGCGCGCGTCCTGCCGTCGGTTCCGGTCAAGCTCGTCGTCATCGACGAGTCGTACGCGCTCGTGTCACTGTCGATCCGGGAGGTCGACGTCCACCACACGATGCTGGTCGTGCAGCCCTGCGGTCTGCTCTCGGCACTGATCGCGCTCTTCGAGCAGACCTGGCAGAGCGCCCTCCCCTTCCACGGCCACACCGCGCGCCCGGGCGGCCTGCCGCCCGCCGACCGCCGTCTGCTGCGGCTCCTGGCGGGCGGCACGAGCGACGAGGTCATCGCCCGCGAGCTGGGCATCAGCCGGCGGACGCTGTTCCGCCGGATCCAGATCCTGATGGCCAGGCTCGGGGCGTCGAGCCGCTTCCAGATGGCGCTTCAGGCGCAGCGCTCCGGCTGGCTGTAGCGCCGGGACGCCGTCCGCCCGCGGGTCCCGCTCATTCCTTGGCCGGGTCGCCCCCGAGCCGCTGCCACAGGAAGGTGTGGACGAGCGCGCTGTTGTGCGCGGCCTGCTCGTTGTCACCCGCGCCCGCGTGGCCGCCGCCGGTGTTCTCGTGGAAGAGGACCGGGTGCCCGAGCTCCCGCAGCCGGGCGGCCGTCTTGCGCGCGTGGCCGGGATGGACGCGGTCGTCGCGGGTCGAGGTCATGAGCAGGACGTGCGGGTAGACGGCGTCCGCCGTGAGCCGGTGGTACGGGGACAGGTCGCGCAGGTGCGGCAGGTCGGCCGCGTCGTCGGGGTCCCCGTACTCCGCGATCCAGGAGGCGCCCGCGAGGAGCTTGTGGAAGCGGGTCATGTCGAGGAGCGGGACCTGCGCGACGATCGCGCCGAACAGGTGCGGGTAGCGGGTGAGCATCGCGCCCATGAGCAGGCCGCCGTTGCTGCCTCCCGAGGCGCCGAGCATCTCCGGCGTCGTGACGCCCCGGGCGACGAGGTCCTCGGCGACGGCCGCGAAGTCCTCGAAGGCCCGCGGCCGCTCCGCGCCGAGCGCGGCCTGGTGCCAGCCGGGGCCGTACTCGCCGCCGCCCCGGATGTTGGCGATCACGTAGGTGCCGCCGCGCTCCAGCCAGGCCCGGCCGCTGACGGAGGCGTAGTACGGGGTGAGGGAGACCTCGAAGCCGCCGTAGCCGTAGAGCAGGGTCGGGCCGGGGCCCGTGGCGGTGTGGTCGGGGCCGATGACGAAGTACGGGACGCGGGTGCCGTCGGCGGAGGTCGCGAAGTGCTGGGCCACCGTCAGACCGGTGGCGTCGAAGCGGGCGGGCGCCTGCTTCAGGACCTCCGACGTGTCGCCGACGACACCCCGGTGGAGGCTGGACGGCTGGAGGAAGCCGGACACGTCGAGGAAGTACTCGTCGGAGACGTCCGGATCGGTGTCGACGACGCTGACCGCCGACAGCTCCGGCACGCCGACGAGCGGCTCGCGGGTCCAGGCTCCGCCGTCGGCGGGGGTGAGGACCTCGATGCGGGTGCTGACGTCGCGCATCGTCTCCAGGACGAGGTGGTGCCGGGTCCAGGAGTGCCCGGCGAGGGCGGTGCGCGCGTCCGGGGTGAACAGCACCTCGAAGCTGCGGTCACCGTCGAGGAAGGCGTCGAAGTCGAAGGCGAGGAGGGCGCCGGTCGGCTGCCCCAGCCAGGGCGACTTGAGCGTGACGACCAGGTGCCGGCGGTGGGCGTAGGCGACGGCGTCCTCGGGTACGTCGAGGCGGACGAGCGTGCCGTCGGGGCGCAGGAGGTGGGTCTCGCTGCGGAAGAAGTCGAGGGAGCGGCCGACGAAGTCCCGCTCGTAGCCGGGCGTGGCGTCGTGGTGGCCCCAGGAGGACACGTCGGCCCGGTCGGCCTCGTAGACGGTCTCGGCCTGCTCGACGGGGGTGCCGCGCCGCCAGCGGCGGACCTGGCGGGGGTAGCCGGAGTCGGTGAGGGAGCCGGGGCCCGTGTCCGTGCCGACGAAGACGGTGTCCGCGTCGATCCAGCCGATCCGCGTCTTCGCCTCCGGCAGCCGGAAGCCGTCCTCGACGAAGGTCCTGGTCGCGAGGTCGAACTCGCGCACGACGACGGCGTCCCCGCCGTCGCGGGAGAGCCGGACGAGCGCCCGGTCGTGCTCGGGGTAGCGGACCCGGGCGCCGTCCCAGACCCACTTCTCGTCCTCGGCCGCCGCCAGCGCGTCGACGTCGAGGAGGAGCTCCCACTCGGGGGCGTCCTTGCGGTACTGCTCCAGGGTGGTCCGCCGCCAGACGCCGCGGACGTGCTCGGCGTCGCGCCAGAAGTTGTAGAGGTGCGGGCCGCGCCGGACGGTGTACGGGATGCGGTCCGAGGCGTCGAGGACCTCGCGCACGCGCGCCTTCAGGGGGGCGAAGCCGGGGTCGGCGGCGAGGACGGCGGCGGTCTCGGCGTTGCGCTCGGCGACCCAGGCGAGGGCGGCCTCGCCGGAGACCTCCTCCAGCCACAGGTACGGGTCGTCGGCCTCGGTCTCGGTCTCGGTCACTCGGGACTCGGTCATGGCTCAGTTCCCCTTCTCGCGTCGGAGGGTGGCCGAAAGGTGGTACTGGAGGGTCTGGCCGACCGCCGCCAGGTCGTGGCGGAAGTCGAGGGTCTCGCCGTCGTCGCCCGGGGTGTAGCGGCGACGGGTGGCGCTCACCTCCTTGGCGGTGGGGGTCAGCGCGACGTGGTCGGTGGCGAGGTCGACGCCCTCGGCCGTCGCGGCGCCGACCATGATCTCGGCGATCCCGGTGGGCTGGGTGACCAGCGCCTCGATCCGCCCCCCGGGCTGGATCCGCCACCAGCCGCTCTCGCGGGCGGCGGGCCGCTGCGGGACGCCGTCGGCGTCGACGATCCAGGCGCGGGCCTCGTAGCGGAGGAAGGGCCGGCCGTCGTGGCTGAAGATGACCTCCTGCTCGTACGCGAACTCCTCGGCGATCGTCGGGTACGCGCCCCGGCCCCCGCCGGTCCAGGTGCCGAGCAGCCAGCTCACCGGGGCGAGCTGGGGGTGCGGGGCGGGGGCCTCGTCCGGCCGGAGGGCGTCGGGGTAGGGGTGCTGCCGCTCGCGGTCGAACATGGGGTGCGCTCTCCTGGGTCCGGGGCCTGTGCCGAGTGGCAGCTTAGGGCGTGTGTCGAAAGTGGCGTCGTCTGCCCGGAGGGCAGGCGCCACTTTCGACACACGCCCTAAGTGGCTCGCGCGCGCGGTGCCCCGATCGGCTCGGGAAGATCCTCACCCCTCCCCCGGTTGGTAGAACCGTGAACGAATTCGGGCAGGGATCGGCAGCGGGGGTCCGGGCGGTGGACGTCGTCGTCATCGGTGCGGGGCAGGCGGGCCTCTCGGCCGCCTTCCACCTGCGGCGCACCGGTCTGGAGCCGGAGCGGGACTTCGTGGTCCTCGACCACGCCCCGCGCGCGGGCGGCGCATGGCAGTTCCGGTGGCCGTCCCTCACGTACGGCAAGGTCCACGGGATGCACGCGCTGCCCGGCATGGAGCTGACCGGCGCCGATCCGGCCCGGCCCTCGTCCGAGGTGATCGGCGCGTACTTCGACACGTACGAGCGGACCTTCGGCCTGCGCGTCCACCGGCCCGTGGACGTCACCGCCGTCCGGGAGGGCGAGGGCGGGCGGCTGCGGGTCGAGACCTCCGAGGGCGGGTACGCGCCCCGGGCGCTGATCAACGCCACCGGGACCTGGGACCGGCCGTTCTGGCCGCGCTACCCCGGGCAGGAGACCTTCCGGGGCCGTCAGCTGCACACCGCCGACTACCCGGGCCCGGACGCGTTCGCCGGGCAGCGGGTGATCGTCGTGGGCGGCGGGGCCTCCGGGACCCAGCACCTGATGGAGATCGCCGAGGTCGCGGCGGAGACGACCTGGGTGACCCGGCGCGAACCCGTCTTCCGCGAGGGGACCTTCGGCGAGGCCGAGGGCCGCGCGGCCGTGGCGCTCGTCGAGGAGCGCGTACGGCGGGGGCTGCCGCCGCAGAGCGTCGTCTCGGTCACCGGCCTTCCGCTCAACGACGCGATCCGCGCGGCGCGGGCGAGCGGGGTCATGGACCGGCTGCCGATGTTCGACCGGATCACCCCTACCGGGGTGGCCTGGGACGACGGGCGGACGGTCGACGCGGACGTGATCCTCTGGGCGACCGGGTTCCGTGCCGCGATCGACCACCTGACCCCGCTGCGCCTGCGGGAGCCGGGCGGCGGCATCCGGGTCGAGGGGACGCGGGCGGTCCGCGACGAGCGGGTGCACCTCGTCGGGTACGGGCCTTCGGCCTCGACGATCGGCGCCAACCGGGCCGGGCGCGCGGCCGTCTCCGACATCCGGCGCCTGCTGGCCCGGTCGCCGGAACCGGTCGCCTAGGACGTGCCCTCAGCCCGCGCGGGCCTCGCGCCGGTTGGCGTTGAACTCCGCCACGTTCTCCTGGTGGAGCCCGTAGTCGGCGGTGAACCGGGTGTCCCCGGGGCCGACCGTGACGAAGTACAGCCAGTCCCCGTCCGCCGGACGGATCACCGCGTCCATGGCCTGCTCCCCCGGGTTCCCGATGGGGGTAGGCGGCAGGCCCTTGCGCTGGTAGGTGTTGTACGGGTTGGCCGTCTTCGTCTCCGCGACGGTGGTGTCGACGGTGCTGCGGCCGAGGGCGTAGTTCAGCGTCGAGTCCATCTGGAGGGGCATGCCCTGGGCGAGCCGGTTGTGCACGACGCGGGCGACCTTCGCCATGTCCTCGGGGCTGTCGGCCTCCGCCTGCACGATGCTGGCCGCGATCACGGCCTCGTACACGCTCATGCCGTGCTCCTTGGCGCCCTCGGCGATCCGCGGGGTGCCGAATCGTTTGCCCGCGGTGTCGACCATGTAGCGCAGGAGCGCTTCCGGGGTCGTGGCGTCGGCGACAGGATAGGTGGCGGGGAAGAGGTAGCCCTCCGGGTTGCCCCCGGCCGCCGCCGGGAGCGGGAGGTCGACCGCGGGCGCGGTCGCGGCCTTCCGCGCGGTTCCCTCGGGCAGGCCGAGCGCGCGGTCGACGGCCGTGTAGACCTGGCCGGCCCGGCGGCCCTCGGGGACGACGAGGGTGCGGGGCTGTTCCACGGCGGCCGGTTCGTCGTCCGGGACCAGGATCATCGGGACGGTGATCACGGCGGTGACGGCGACGACGGCGCCGAGCAGGAGCGCGAGGCGCCCGCGGCGGGTGAGCCGGGCCCGTCCGCGCGGCGCCCTGGGCGGGCGCGACGGGCGGGGAACGGAGGGGCGTGGGGGACGGAGGGCGCGGGGGGAGGGTGCGTACGGTGAGGACTGCCGGTACGTCATGGCGGCACGCTAACCCGACGGTCACAGGAATCCCGGGAACCGCGCACGCGGCGGCGCCGCCGGTCCCCGGGGACGGGGAACCGACGGCGCCGGGCACTGCGATCGTCAGACGAGCCAGCCAAGGAAGTGGAGGACGCCGGCGAGCACGTTGGTGATGACGTTCATGGTGGTGCTTCTCCTCGTACACATACGTCAGTGGGACTGCGCGGTCGCGGTCTGCAGCCCGTCGCTCGCACTCCGTAATCCTCCGCCCCCGTACGGGAGTTGGGCAACGAATCCCGGGACGATCACACGTTCTGGGGAACAACCGCTCCCACGTTCGCCTGTTCGGTACCGGGGGTCCGGCCCTCACCCGCCGCGCTCGTCCGACCGTCGCGGCGGACCAGGGCCGCGTACCGCCCGTCCTGGGCGAGCAGCTCCTCGTGGGTGCCGCGTTCGGCGATCACACCGGACTCCAGGACGACGATCTGGTCCGCGTCGCGGACGGTGGAGAGCCGGTGGGCGATGGTGATGGTGGTGCGACCCGCCGAGAGGGCGTCGATGGCCTGCTGGACCGCGTGCTCCGTCCGGGTGTCGAGGGCGCTGGTGGCCTCGTCGAGGATGAGCACCGGCGGGTCGCGCAGGATCGTGCGCGCGATGGCCAGGCGCTGCTTCTCGCCGCCCGAGAAGCGGTAGCCGCGCTCGCCGACCAGGGTGTCGTAGCCGTCGGGCAGGGAGGCGATGTGGTCGTGGATCTGCGCGGCGCGGGCCGCGGCCTCGATCTCCTCGTCGGTGGCGTCCGGCTTGGCGAAGCGCAGGTTGTCGGCGACGGAGGCGTGGAAGAGGTACGTCTCCTGGGAGACGACGCCGACCGCTCGCGCGAGGGTGTCGAAGTCCAGGTCGCGGACGTCCACGCCGTCGAGGGCCACCCGGCCGCCGGTCACGTCGTAGAGCCGGGGCACGAGGTAGCTGAGGGTGGACTTGCCGGAGCCGGTCGGGCCGACGACGGCCAGGCTGCCGCCGGCCGGGACGGTGAGGTCGATGCCGTTGAGCGTGGCGCGGCCCTGCGGGGCGCGCTTGGAGAGCCCCTTGCCCTGCCCCTTGCCGCCGCCTCCGTCGGCGGAGGCGGGACCGTCGGCGGAGGCGGCGGCATCGGCGGAGGCGCCCGCGTCCGCGTCGTACCGGAAGTCGACCTTCTCGAAGGTCACCTCGCCGCGGACCTTCCCGAGCCGGACGGGCTCGTCGGGCTCGGTGATGTCGACGGGCAGGTCCAGGTACTCGAAGATCCGCTGGAAGAGGGCGAGCGAGCTCTGTATCTGCACGCCCGTGGAGAGCAGGCTCACGGCGGGACGGAAGAGGCCCTGCTGGAGCGAGACGAAGGCGACGAGCGTGCCGAGCGAGATCGCGGGGGCGCCCGACTGGAGCGCGATGCCGGCGGCCCAGTAGATCAGGGCGGGCATGGCGGCCATGACGATGCCGATGGTGGACATCCGCCAGCGTCCGGCCATGGAGGAGCGCACTTCGAGGTCGACGAGGCGCTCGGACTCCTCGGCGAAGGACTTGGCGAGGGAGTCGGCGCGGCCCATCGTGCGGCCGAGGAGGATGCCGCTGACCGAGAGGGACTCGGTGACGGTCGCGGCCATGGCCGCCATCTGCTTCTGGCGCTGGGTGGTGATCGCCTTGCGCTCGCGGCCGACGCGGCGGCTGATCCAGACGAAGACGGGCAGCAGGAGCAGCGAGACGAGGGTGAGCCGCCAGTCGAGCGCGAGCATGGCGACGACGGTCGCGACGACGGCGGTGAGGTTGGAGACGAGCGAGGTGGCCGTGGAGGTCACGGTCGACTGCATGCCGCCGATGTCGTTGGCGATGCGGGACTGGACCTCGCCCGTGCGCGTGCGCGTGAAGAAGGCGAGCGGCATGCGCTGGAGCTGCTCGTACACCCCGGTCCGCAGGTCGTGCATGACGCGCTGGCCGACGGTGGTCGAGATGAGGGTCTGGAGGACGCCGAAGACACTGGTGAGGACGGCGGTGGCGATCATGCCGAGGGCGAGCAGGCTGAGCAGCCCGGTGCGCCCCTCGGGGATCGCGGTGTCGAGGATCTCCCTGAGGAGGAACGGCGAGGCGACCGAGACGAGCGAGGCGGCGCCGACCAGGAGGCCGACGAGCGCGAGGCGGGCTCGGTAGGGACGGAAGAGCCGGAGGATGCGCCGCACCTGCGCGGGCTCCTTGGGGCGGCCTGCGTCGCGGGGCGGGGGCGTCCAGTCGGACCGGTCGTGGGGATGCATGGGCTCCTACGGGTGTTCGGTGATTCTGCCGAAGCAGAGCTTAGCTCATTGTTACCTATGCTCACAATGAACATGGTCCTGATATTGTTCCCGCATGAGCACCCCCGACGGCCCGACCGCCGCCGCCGACGCCACCGACGCCTCCGCCGACGCCACCGACACCGCCACCCCTGACCCCGTCGCGGACGCCGCCGTCGACGCCGACGGCCTCCTCGCCGAGCAGCTGCTGCGGCTCACCCGCCGCCTGCACCGCATCCAGAAGCGCCACCTGGAGCCGGTCGGCATCACCCCCGCGCAGTCCCGGCTCCTGCGCACCGTCGCGCACTTCGGCGAGCCGCCCCGGATGGCCGACCTCGCGACCCGGCTCGAAGTCGTCCCGAGGGCCGTGACCAGTCTCGTCGACGGTCTGGAGGCGAGCGGTCGGGTGCGCAGGGTGCCCGACCCGAACAACCGCCGGGTGGTGCGGATAGAGCTGACCGACGAGGGGCGCGCCACGCTGCGGAAGCTGCGCAGCGCGCGAAGGGCGGCCGCAGAGGACATCCTTGATCCGTTGACCGTCGATCAGCGCGAGGTGCTCGGAGGTCTGCTGTCCGCCCTGGTCGACCGAGGCCCGGCGCGGGACTGCTGATCCCCCGGGCGCGCCTCCCGGGCACGGGCCGCGCCGAAGGGGAGCCGTGACATGCCGCTGCTTGAGCCGAACCCGAAGGCCCTCCGCCCCGGGACGAAGCGGAACCCCGCGCCGGACCGGGTCCCCGAGCTCTCCGCGCGCGGGACCCCCCGTCGGCTCCGCGAGGACCTGTCCGCGCTCCTCGGTCCCGAGAAGGTCCTGTCGAAGGTCTCGGACCTCGTGCGGTACGCCTCCGACGCCAGCCCCTACCGGTTCGTGCCGCAGGTCGTCGTCGTCGCCGAGGACGTCGACGACATCTCCGCCGTCCTGTCGTACGCCCACGGCAAGGGCCGCGAGGTCGTCTTCCGGGCCGCCGGGACCAGCCTCAACGGCCAGGCGCAGGGCGAGGACATCCTCGTCGACGTCCGGCGGCACTGGGCGGGGGTCGAGGTCCTCGACGGCGGCGCCCGGGCCCGGATCGGCCCCGGCACGACCGTCGTCCGCGCCAACGCGGCCCTCGCCCCGTACGGCCGGGTCCTGGGCCCCGACCCGGCCAGCGCCATCGCCTGCACGATCGGCGGCGTCGTCGCCAACAACGCCTCGGGCATGACGGCCGGGACGACCCGGAACTCGTACCGCACGCTCGCCTCGCTCACCTTCGTGCTGCCGAGCGGGACCGTCGTCGACACGGCCGACCCCGCCGCCGACGAGGAGCTGGCACGCGCCGAGCCGCGGCTCTGCGCCGGGCTGATGGCGCTCAAGGCCGAGATCGAGGCCGACGCCGAGCTCGCGGCCCGGATCCGGGCCAAGTACGCCATCAAGAACACCAACGGCTACCGACTCGACGCCTTCCTCGACGGCGACACGCCCGTGCGGATCCTGCGCGGCCTGATGGTCGGCTCCGAGGGCACCTTCGGCTTCATCTCCGAGACCGTCTTCGACACCCTGCCGCTGGACCGCGAGGTCTCCACGGCCCTGCTCTTCTTCCCCTCGCTGCCGGCGGCCGCGGCCGCCGTGCCGCTGTTCAACGAGGCCGGGGCGCTGGCCGTCGAGCTGATGGACGGCAACACCCTGCGCGCCTCGGTGAGCGTCGCGGGCGTCCCCGCGGACTGGGCGGAGCTTCCGAAGGAGACGGCGGCGCTCCTCGTCGAGTTCCGGGCGCCGGACGCGGCGGGGCGCGAGGCGTACGAGCGGGCGGCGCGGGCCGTCCTCGACGGGCTCGACCTGGTGGCCCCCGTGCCCTCCGTGGAGAACGCCTTCACCCGCGACCCCGGGAGGATCGGCGGCTACTGGAAGGCCCGCAAGGCCTTCGTGACGGCGGTCGGCGGCTCCCGGCCCTCCGGCACGACCCTGATCACCGAGGACTTCGCGGTGCCGCCGGACCGGCTCGCCGAGGCCTGCGCCGAGCTGCTGGACCTCCAGGCGCGGCACGGCTTCGACGCGGCCGTGGCCGGGCACGCGGCCCACGGCAACCTCCACTTCCTGCTCGCCTTCGACGCGGCGGACCCCGCGGACGTCGAGCGGTACGCGGCCTTCATGGACGAGTTCTGCAAGCTGACCGTGGAGCGATTCGACGGCTCGCTGAAGGCGGAGCACGCCACCGGCCGGAACATCGCGCCGTTCCTGGAACTGGAGTGGGGCGCGAAGGCGACCGAGCTGATGTGGCGGGTCAAGGAGGTCATCGACCCGGACGGCGTGCTCGCCCCGAGGATCGTCCTCGACCGCGACCCGCAGGCCCACCTCCGCGGGCTCAAGACGATCCCGACCGTGGAGCGGATCGCGGACCCGTGCATCGAGTGCGGCTTCTGCGAACCGACCTGCCCCAGCCACGACCTGACGACCACTCCGCGCCAGCGGATCGTGCTGCGCCGGGAGATGATGCGGCAGCCCGACGGCTCGCCCGTCGAGGCCCGTCTCCTGGAGTCGTACGGCTACGACGCCGTCGACACCTGCGCCGGCGACTCGACCTGCAAGCTCGCCTGCCCGGTCGGCATCGACACGGGCGCGCTGATGAAGGAGTTCCGGCACGAGCGGCACTCGCCGCGCGAGGAGCGGATCGCCGCACTCGCGGCGAGGAACTTCCGCGCGGTCGAGGCCTCGGCGCGGCTCGCGGTCGCCGCCGCCGACCGGATCGGCGACCGGGTCCTGGAGAGGGCGACCGGCCTCGCCCGCAAGGCGGTGCGCCCCGACCTCGTACCGGAGTGGCTGCCGGAGATCCCCGGCGCCGCGGCGCGGCGGCTGCCCCGCACCCACCGTCCCGCGGCCGTCGCCGTCTACTACCCGGCCTGCGTGAACCGCATCTTCGCCGGGCCCGACGGCCTTCCGGGCCCGTCGCTGCCCGAGGCGGTCGTCGCCGTGTCGGCGCGCGCCGGGAGGCCGGTGTGGATCCCCGACGACGTGGCCGGGACCTGCTGCGCCACCATCTGGCACTCGAAGGGGTACGAGCGGGGCAACGAGGTCATGGCGAACCGGATCGTCGAGGCGGCCTGGGGCTGGACGGCGGGCGGCCGCCTCCCGCTCGTCGTGGACGCCTCCTCGTGCACGCTCGGCATCGCGCACGAGGTCGTCCCGTACCTCACGGACGACAACCGCGAGCTGCACGCCGAACTGACCGTGGTCGACTCGCTCGTCTGGGCGGCGGACGAGCTGCTGCCCCGGCTCGACGTGCGGCGCCGGGTCTCCTCCGCCGTGGTCCACCCGACCTGCTCCATGCGGCACCTCGGCGACGCGGACAAGCTGACCGCGCTCGCCGAGGCCTGCGCGGAGGAGGTCCTCGTCCCCGCCGACGCGGGCTGCTGCGCCTTCGCGGGCGACCGGGGCATGCTGCACCCGGAGCTGACGGCCTCGGCGACCGCGCGCGAGGCGGCGGAGGTCACCTCCCGCCCCTTCGACGAGCACCTCTCGGCCAACCGCATGTGCGAGATCGGGATGGACCGGGCCACGGGCCGGAGCTACCGGTCGGCGCTCCTCGCGCTGGAGCTCGCGACGCGCCCCTGACCGCTCCTGACCTCACGTCAGTCGAAAAGGCGCTGGTGAAGGACCCCTCACCCCCCACGGTGAGGGGTCCTTCGTATGTTCGGGTGAGCTGCCGAGTTCGCCGCGGCTCGACACGAGACGCGGAACAGTACAGTCCAACTACCCGTCGCGAGCGTCCTGTCGGTGCCCTTGCGCGCGGTCCGCCACGGGGGCCATGGTCCTCCGCGGGATTCATGAATCAGCCGTGCAGACAGCCCCGGGAGGTTCCATGAACGAGCGGACTCCACGCACCCCGAGCACTCCGAGCACTCCGAGCCGCCGTGACGTCCTCAGGACGACGGCCGGGGCGGCGGGCGCGGGACTCGGCATCACGGCCGCCGGGACCGGTCCGGCGCACGCCGGGACCGCCTCCGCCGAGAGCGTGTCGGCTCCCCCGCGCCGGGGCGCCACCATGGCGGGCGTCCCCTTCGAAGGCCGCTCCACGGTCCGGGTCGCCGTGATCGGCCTCGGCAACCGCGGCAGCGCCATGGTCGGCCTCTACCTCACGCTCCCCTGGGTCCAGGTGGTCGCCGTCTGCGACCCGGTCCGCGAGAAGGCCCAGCGGGCCGCCGCCAAGGTGGTCGCCGCCGGCCGGCCGGCCCCCGCCGTCTACGCGAACGGCGACGACGACTACGAGAAGCTGTGCGCCCGCACCGACGTCGACTTCGTCCACGTGGCGACCCCCTGGGACAGCCACTTCGCGATGGCCAGGGCGGCGATGCTGAACGGCAAGCACGTCGGCGTCGAGTGTCCGGCCGCCATGCGGATCGACGAGCTCTGGGAGCTCGTCGACCTCTCGGAGCAGACCCGCCGCCACTGCATGCAGCTGGAGAACTGCTGCTACGGCCGGAACGAGATGCGGGTCCTGCGGATGGCCCACGCGGGGAAGTTCGGCCAGCTGCTCCACGGAGCGGGGGCGTACAACCACGACCTGCGCGGCCTGATGTTCTCGCCCACGTACTACGAGGGGCCCTGGCGGCGGAAGTGGCACACGCGGCTGCGCGGGGACCTCTACCCGAACCACGGCTTCGGGCCCGTCGCCAACTACATGGACGTCAACCGCGGCGACCGGGTGGTGAGCATCAGCAGCTTCGGCACCCCGGCGCTCGCCCTCGCCGAGTACCGCGCGGAGCACATGCTGGCCGACGACCCGAGCTGGAAGGAGACGTACATCGAGAGCGACCGGACGATCAGCCTGGTCCAGACGGCCAAGGGCCGGGTCATCCGCCTCGAGCACGACGTGTCCACCCCGCACCCGTACAGCCGCATCAACCACCTGGGCGGCACGAAGGGCGTCTTCGAGGACTACCCGGCCCGGATCTACCTGGAACCGGACCACAAGAACGACCAGTGGGCCGACTTCTCCTCGTACGCCGAGGAGTTCGACCACTGGCTGTGGAAGGATCACGCCAACCCGCCCGGCGGCCACGGCGGCATGGACTACATCATGCTGTACCGCCTGACGCAGTGCCTCCAGCTCGGCCTGGTCCCTGACTTCGACGTCTACGACGCCGCCACCTGGACGGCCCCGGTACCGCTGAGCCACGCCTCGATCAAGGCCCAGGGCGCGCCGCAGTTCTTCCCCGACTTCACCCGGGGCGAATGGCGCACGCCCCGATCGGGCGTCGACTCGGTCAGGCCCGCCTGACACGTCCCGGTCCCGCCCGGCACGGCCGGTCCCGCCCGGCACCCCCTAGTCTCCTCCCATGACGGGAACATGGTGTGTCCTCCTGGAGGAGGAGACCAAGGGGTACGCGAGCATCGACGGTCACGGCCACGACCTGTACCGGTGGCACCTGACGGGGACCACCGAGGTCGCGGGAGGCCGGGCGGCGGCCGACGCGGCGGCGCGGGCGCTCGCCGACGGCCACGTACCGGAGGAGACCGCCCGGTCGCTCGGCCGCGGCGGGCGGCCGGAGCGGCGGGTCTACCGCATGCCTGACGGTGCGTTCCTCGTCCAGCTGGGGCGCGGGTACGGCGAGTCCCGCTTCCGGGTGAGCGTCGGTGAACTGGTGACCCGGCAGGAGGAGGTCAGGGGGAGGAGCGCCCCGGCCGCACCGACAGGGCTCAGGCGTTTCTTCGGCTAGTTGTCCGACCTTGGCGCGATCTGTTCCGTCGTGGACCGTCACGCGGAAAATCGATTGCCTCGTCCCGGGGAAGACGCGAACCTTGCACGGTTTCCATCCCCCGCCGGACACCCGCGCCCCCTGGCGTTCGCACGCCATCGGTGCGTCCCCCGGCAGACCGAAGACCCTGGGACGCCATGCAGATTCGAGATCTTCCCTACGCCGACCCAGGGGTCCCCGACGTCCGTTCGGGTACCCGGTTCCTGCTCTGGCTCGGCCGCAACCAGCTCGGCGGGCAGGTGAAGGCCCTCCTCTGGGGGCTGCTGCTCCAGCTGGGCATCGCCGCGCTGCCGGTGGGCATCGGGATCGCCGTGCAGGCGGTCGTGGACCGGGACGGCGGGCGGCTCGCCCTCGCCGGCGGGCTGCTCCTGGTGTTCGGCGTCGCGATCGCCGTCGGTGACACGATGCTGCACCGCACGGCCGTCACCAACTGGATCACCGCCGCCGCCCGCGTGCAGCAGCTGCTGTCCCGCAAGACCGCCGAGCTGGGCTCCGCCCTGACCCGGCGGGTCGCCGCGGGCGAGGTCGTCGCCGTCTCCACCGGTGACGTCGAGAAGATCGGCTGGTTCGTCGAGGCGCTCTCCCGGTTCGCCGCCGCGGCCACCACCCTGCTCGTCGTCTGCGTGGCGCTCGTCGTCTACCAGCCGGCCCTGGGCGTCGTCGTCGCCGTCGGCGTCCCGGTCCTCGCACTCGCCGTCCTGCCCCTGCTCCCCCGGGCGACGCGCCGGGCCGACGTCCAGCGGGAGAAGGCCGGCAAGGCCACGGAGCTGGCCTCGGACACCGTCGCCGGGCTCCGGGTCCTGCGCGGCATCGGCGGCGAGGAGCTCTTCCTCGGCCGCTACCGGGCGGCCTCGCAGGAGGTCCGCAAGGCCGCCGTGCACAGCGCGCGGATGTGGGCGCTGATCGCCGCGATCCAGGTGGTCCTGCCGGGCGTCCTGCTCATCGTCGTGGTGGCGTACGGGGCGCGGCTCGCGCTCGACGGACGCATCACGGTCGGCGAGCTGGTCATGATCTACGGAGCTGTGGCCCTCACCCACCACCCGCTGCGGAACTTCGAGGAGATCGCCATGGCGTACTCCTTCTCGCGGCCTTCCGCGAAACGGGCCGCGCGGGTCCTCGCGCTGACCCGGACGACCACGTCCACGAGCACGACCACGACCACGACCACGGCCTCGACGTCGGCCACGGCCTCGACCGCACCCGCGACCACGGCCTCCACCGCCACGTCGACCGCGACCGCGACCGCCGACGGCGAGCGCGCGAGCGGCGACCTGTACGACCCGCTGACCGGGCTCCTCGCCCCCGCCGGGCACTTCACCGCCGTCGTCTGCGGCGACCCCGACGTCGCCGGGCGGCTCGCCGACCGGCTAGGCGGCCATCCCGCGGAGCCCGGCGAGGACCACACCTCCGTCCTGCTCGGCGGCGTCCCGCTGGACGAACTGCCGCTGGAGACCGCCCGTACCGCCGTCCTCGTCCAGGACAAGGACCCGGTACTGCTCTCCGGCACGCTCCGGGAGCTCCTGGACGTGCCCTCGTCCGGGGCGGTGCGGCCGGAGGACGCGCTCGCCGCGGCCCAGTGCGGGGACGTCCTCGACGCCCTCGCGCAGGCCTCGGTCGACACGGACGGGGACCCGATGCGGACCCGGATCACCGAGCGCGGCCGGTCGCTCTCCGGCGGCCAGCGGCAGCGGCTCGCGCTCGCGCGCTCGCTGGTGACGGATCCGGGCGTGCTCGTCCTCGACGAGCCGACCTCGGCCGTCGACGCGCACACCGAGTCCCGGGTGGCCTCCGGGATCGCGGAGCTCCGCGCGGGCGGGACCACCGTGGTCCTCGCCTCCTCGCCGCTCCTCCTCGACCGCGCCGACCGGGTCGTCCTCGTCCACGAGGGACAGGCGGTCGCCGTCGGCACCCACCGCGAGCTCCTCGCGAAGGAGCCGCGCTACCGGGCGGTCGTCACCCGCGAGACGGACGAGGAAATCGCCACCGCCTCCCGGAGCACCCACGAACTCACCGCGCTGGAAGGGGAAACGGCATGATCGGCCTGGCGCCTCCGGAGTACGACCCGGCGGCCCCGACGACGGCGACGACGCTGCCCGTCGCGGGCGGCGCGACCGTGCGGGCGTACGTGCGCGCGCTGCTGCGCCGCCACCGCACGGCGTTCTCGCTGCTCGTCGGGGTGAACGCGGTCGCCGTCATCGCCTCGATGGTCGGCCCGTACCTCCTCGGCTCGGTGGTCGACGAGCTCTCCGCCGGGGCCCGTGACCTGCACCTGGAGCGGACGGTCGCGCTCTTCGCGGTCGCGCTGCTCGTGCAGACCGCGTTCACCCGTCTCGTCCGGCTGCGCGGGGCGACGCTGGGCGAGGAGATGCTCGCCGACCTGCGCGAGGACTTCCTCGTCCGCTCGGTCGGTCTGCCGCCCGGCGTCCTCGAACGGGCCGGGACCGGCGACCTGCTCTCCCGCATCACCACCGACGTCGACCGGCTCGCCAACGCGATGCGCGAGGCCGTGCCGCAGCTCGTCATCGGCGTCGCCTGGGCGGCCCTGCTGCTCGGCGGGCTCGCGGTGACGGCTCCCCCGCTCGCGCTCGCCGCCCTGATCGCCGCGCCGGTGCTGATCGTCGGCTGCCGCTGGTACTTCAGGCGGGCGCCCTCCGCGTACCGCTCGGAGTCAGCGGGGTACGCGGCGGTCGCCGCCGCCCTGGCGGAGACGGTCGACGCGGGCCGCACGGTCGAGGCGCACCGCCTCGGCGCGCGGCGGATCGCGCTCTCCGAGCGGCGGATCACCGAGTGGGTGGCGTGGGAGCGGTACACGCTGTTCCTGCGCTCGGTCCTCTTCCCGGTCGTCACCGCCACCCACATGACGGTGCTCTGCGCGGTCCTCCTGCTCGGCGGGTTCTTCGTCTTCCGGGGCTGGATCGACGTGGGGCAGCTGACGACGGGCGCGCTGTTCGCGCAGATGCTGGTCGACCCGATCGGGATCGTGCTGCGCTGGTACGACGAGCTCCAGGTCGCGCAGGTGTCCCTGGGCCGGCTGGTCGGCGTCCGGGACATCGAGCCGGAGGCGGGCGACGCGAGCGTGCGGCCCGAGGGGCGCGCGGTGCGGGCGGACGAGGTCCGGTTCGGGTACCGCGAGGGCGTCGACGTGCTCCACGAGGTGTCCCTGAAGGTGGCGCCCGGCACCCGGCTGGCCCTGGTGGGCCCCTCCGGCGCGGGCAAGTCCACGCTCGGGCGGCTGCTCGCCGGCATCTACGCGCCCCGCGCGGGCTCCGTGACGCTCGGCGCCGCCGAGCTGGCGAGGATGGCCGCCGAGCGGGTCCGCGAGCACGTGGCCCTGGTCAACCAGGAGCACCACGTCTTCGTCGGCTCGCTCCGCGACAACCTGCTCCTGGCCCGGACGGGCGCGGCCGACGACGAGCTGTGGGAGGCCCTGGCGGCGGTGGACGCCGACGGCTGGGCGAGGGCGCTCGACGAGGGTCTGGACACCGAGGTCGGCTCGGGCGGCCGGGCGCTCACCCCGGCGCAGGCCCAGCAGATCGCGCTGGCCCGGCTCGTCCTGGCGGACCCGCACACGCTGGTCCTGGACGAGGCGACCTCGCTGCTCGACCCGCGCGCGGCCCGGCACCTGGAGAGGTCCCTCGCCCGGGTCCTGGACGGCCGCACGGTCGTGGCGATCGCGCACCGGCTGCACACCGCGCACGACGCCGACCTGATCGCGGTGGTCGAGGCCGGCCGGATCAGCGAGCTGGGCAGCCACGACGAGCTGGTCGCGGCGGACGGGGCGTACGCGGCGCTGTGGCGGTCCTGGCACGGGTGAGATCCCGCGCGCACGGGAGAGGGGCCGCACCGGATCGTCCGGTGCGGCCCCTCTCGCGTACGCCGGTCGGTGCCTACAGGTATCCGAGGGCCGACGCCCCGCCCACGCCGCCGAGCAGCATGAACACGGGCATGAGGACCTTCAGCTCGACCCAGCTGCCGGCACGGAAGCGCAGCGCCTTCGGCGGGCCGACCGGGTACCAGCGCTTGCGGCCGACCGGGATCGGCCAGAGGACGGGGCAGCCGGAGACCGTCAGGGAGTCGCCGATGTCGTGGACGAGTGCGCCGAGGACGATCGGGAGGCCCAGCCACAGGTACTCCTGGCCGGGTGCGGTGAAGAGCCAGTCCGCGCCGTTGCCGGGCTTGTCGAGGACGCCCGCGAGTATCCAGGCGCTGGTCGCGCCGAGCAGCCACACGAGGACGTCGCTGGACATCCGGGCCGCCCGCCACAGCAGGCCCTCGACGGCGAGGACGAGGTGGACGAAGAGGATCGCGAGGACCGCCCACCGGCCGCCGGTGACGGCGGCGGCGGAGGCTCCGGCGCCGATCAGGACCGCCCAGAGCCAGGTGTGGGTGAGCGTGCGGTGCCCGCCGGACCTGCGGGGGTCGGCGGAGGAGCGGGTCGCCTTGTAGACCGCGTACGAGAGCTTGTCGACCACCTCGCACAGGACGCGTGAGACCGGTCCGAAGGCGCGGGAGATCGTCGCCGACTTGTGGTCGAGGTCGGGCGCGAGGGCCGCGCCCGCGCAGATGAGCGCGCCGACGAGGAGCACGGGCCAGGGCATGGGGTGGTCGAAGGCGGCCGCGGCCGCTCCCACCCCGAGCCATGCCGCCGCTCCGGACAGTGAGTGCGCCGGTCCCATCATGGTGTCTGCCGCCCCGTTTCTCGTACGCCGGCGCACAATTGACGGCCGGTCGACGGACGAGCCTATCCTCCGTGAACGGTCCGTGATCAACGCGGTGGTCCGCCGGTTCCCTCATCCGAGCGGATTGCGGGCAAGATGGGGTGGTGACCCTTATCGATCAGCTCCCGCCGAACGCCGACCCCGACGCCCTCTTCGAGGCCTTCTCCTCCTGGGCCGAGGACCAGGGCATCACGCTCTACCCGGCCCAGGAGGAGGCGCTGATCGAGGTGGTCTCCGGGGCGAACGTGATCCTGTCCACCCCGACCGGCTCGGGGAAGTCCCTGGTCGCGGCCGGGGCGCACTTCACGGCGCTCGCCAACGACCAGGTGACCTTCTACACCGCGCCGATCAAGGCGCTCGTGTCGGAGAAGTTCTTCGACCTGTGCAAGCTCTTCGGCACGGAGAACGTCGGCATGCTGACCGGTGACGCCTCCGTGAACGCGGACGCGCCGGTGATCTGCTGCACGGCCGAGGTCCTCGCCTCGATCGCGCTGCGGGACGGCAAGGACGCCGACGTCGGCCAGGTCGTCATGGACGAGTTCCACTTCTACGCGGAGGCGGACCGCGGCTGGGCCTGGCAGATCCCGCTGCTCGAACTGCCGCAGGCGCAGTTCGTCCTGATGTCGGCGACGCTCGGTGACGTGTCGATGTTCGAGAAGGACCTGACCCGGCGCACGGGCCGGCCCACCTCGGTGGTCCGGTCGGCGACGCGGCCGGTCCCGCTCTCGTACGCGTACGAGATGACGCCGATCACGGACACCCTGACGGAGCTCCTTGAGACCAAGCAGGCCCCGGTCTACATCGTCCACTTCACGCAGGCGCAGGCCGTCGAGCGGGCGCAGTCGCTCATGAGCATCAACATGTGCACGCGCGAGGAGAAGGACAGGATCGCCGAGCTGATCGGCAACTTCCGCTTCACCACCAAGTTCGGCCAGAACCTCTCGCGGTACGTGCGCCACGGCATCGGCGTGCACCACGCGGGCATGCTGCCGAAGTACCGGCGGCTCGTCGAGAAGCTGGCGCAGGCCGGTCTGCTCAAGGTGATCTGCGGGACGGACACGCTCGGCGTCGGCGTCAACGTGCCGATCCGCACGGTGCTGTTCACGGCGCTGACGAAGTACGACGGCAACCGGGTGCGGACGCTCCGGGCCCGCGAGTTCCACCAGATCGCCGGGCGTGCGGGCCGGGCGGGCTTCGACACCGCCGGGTACGTCGTGGCGCAGGCCCCCGAGCACGTCATCGAGAACGAGAAGGCGCTCGCGAAGGCCGGCGACGACCCGAAGAAGCGCCGCAAGGTGGTCCGCAAGAAGGCCCCGGAGGGCTTCGTCGCCTGGAGCGACGCCACCTTCGAGAAGCTCCAGACCGCCGAGCCCGAGCCGCTGACCTCGCGGTTCAAGGTCACCAACATCATGCTGCTCTCGGTGATCGCCCGTCCCGGCAACGCCTTCGAGGCGATGCGCAAGCTCCTGGAGGACAACCACGAGCCGCGCAAGAACCAGCTGCGGCACATCCGCCGGGCCATCGCGATCTACCGCTCGCTGCTCGACGGCGGTGTGGTGGAGCAGCTGGACACCCCGGACGCCGAGGGCCGCACGATCCGGCTGACGGTCGACCTCCAGCAGGACTTCGCGCTCAACCAGCCGCTGTCGACGTTCGCGCTCGCCGCGTTCGACCTCCTGGACCCCGAGTCCCCCTCGTACGCCCTCGACATGGTCTCGGTCGTCGAGTCGACGCTCGACGACCCGCGCCAGATCCTCGCCGCGATGCAGAACAAGGCGCGCGGCGAGGCCGTCGGCCGGATGAAGGCGGACGGCGTCGAGTACGAGGAGCGGATGGAGCGGCTCCAGGAGATCTCGTACCCGAAGCCGCTGGAGGAGCTGCTCTGGCACGCGTACGACGTGTACCGGAAGTCGCACCCGTGGGTCGGCGACCACCCGGTGTCGCCGAAGTCGATCATCCGTGACATGTACGAACGGGCGCTGACCTTCACGGAGTTCACGTCCTGGTACGAGCTGGCCCGGACCGAGGGCATCGTGCTCCGCTACCTGGCGAGCGCGTACAAGGCGCTCGACCACACCATCCCGGACGACCTGAAGACCGAGGACCTGGAGGACCTGATCGCCTGGCTGGGCGAGATGGTGCGCCAGGTGGACTCCTCCCTGCTCGACGAGTGGGAGCAGCTGGCGAACCCGGAGATCCAGACGGCCGAGGAGGCGCAGGAGAAGGCCGACCAGGTCAAGCCGGTCACGGCGAACGCGCGCGCCTTCCGGGTCCTCGTGCGGAACGCGATGTTCCGCCGGGTGGAGCTGGCGGCGCTCGACAACGTGGACGCGCTCGGCGAGCTGGACGCGGACGCCGGCTGGGACGCGGACGCGTGGGGCGAGGCGATGGACGCGTACTGGGACGAGTACGACGACCTGGGTACGGGTCCGGACGCGCGCGGCCCGAAGCTGCTCGCCATCGAGGAGGACGCGGCGCACGGTCTGTGGCGCGTCCGGCAGACGTTCGCCGACCCGAACGGGGACCATGACTGGGGCATCAGCGCGGAGGTGGACCTCGCGGCCTCCGACGAGGAGGGCCGGGCCGTCGTCCGCGTCACGTCCGTCGGCCAGCTGTAGAGGAGTCCAGCCGTGACCAACCCCGCCGAGAGGCTTGTCGACCTGCTCGACCTGGAGCGGATCGAGGTGAACATCTTCCGTGGGCGCAGCCCGCAGGAGTCGTTGCAGAGGGTCTTCGGCGGGCAGGTCGCCGGGCAGGCTCTCGTGGCGGCCGGGCGGACCACCGAGGGCGACCGGCCGGTGCACTCGCTGCACGCCTACTTCCTGCGGCCGGGGCGGCCCGGCGTGCCGATCGTCTACCAGGTGGAGCGGGTGCGCGACGGCCGCTCGTTCACGACCCGGCGGGTCACGGCGATCCAGGAGGGGCGGACGATCTTCAATCTGACCGCCTCCTTCCACAAGCCGGAGGAGGGCGCCTTCGAGCACCAGCTGCCGCCGAGGCACCTCGGCGACCCGGAGGCGCTGCCGGACCTCGCGGACGAGATCCGCGAGCACCTGGGCGAACTCCCGGAGATGCTGGAGCGGATGGCCCGGCGTCAGCCCTTCCAGATCCGCTACGTCGACCGGTTGCGGTGGACGCAGGAGGAGGTCAAGGACGCGGACCCGCGCAGTGCGGTGTGGATGCGGGCCGTGGGGCCGCTGGGCGACGACCCGCTCGTCCACACGTGCGCGCTGACGTACGCCTCGGACATGACGCTCCTGGACGCGGTACGGATCCCGGTCGAGCCGCTCTGGGGCCGGCGCGGGTTCGACATGGCGTCCCTGGACCACGCGATGTGGTTCCACCGGCCGTTCCGGGCGGACGAGTGGTTCCTGTACGACCAGGAGTCGCCGATCGCCACGGGCGGGCGGGGCCTCGCACGGGGGCGCATCTACGACCGCGAGGGCCGGCTGCTCGTGTCGGTGGTGCAGGAGGGGCTGTTCCGCCCCCTCGCGCCGTAGGGGTGCCGCCCCCGTAGGGGTGTCGCTTCCCGGAGGGGCGTGTCACCCCGCGGGGCCGCTCACTGCCAGCCGGCGGAGTCCGTGCCGGTCGTGGTCGCGGTGCCCGTGGCGGTCACGGCGTCCTGGGTGACGGGCGCCGTGGCCGAGATCGCGTGGTGCGGAGCGTCGGCGGCCTGGGCCACGGCCACGGGGGCGCCGAGGGCGAGGACGGTCAGGGCGGCGCGGGCGAGCTGAAGAGAACGCGTCATGGCAGGGCTCCGTGCGGTGTTCCGTGCGGTGGGCGGGTGGTGCGGCGAGCGCCGCCCCGTCATCGTGGCCTGCCGGCCGGGCCCTGTGCCAGGTCCTGGGACGGCACCTTGGTGACGGGGCCGGAAGCTGCCATCGGGGGCCCGCGCGGCAGGGTGTTGCCACCCCCGGAAGATGACACGAAGCTGCCCCCGGGAACCGTCGACAGGCGCCCCGTGGACGGGGGAGGGTGACGTCGGACGGCGGAGACCTCCTCCGCGTCCCGGCCCCGTCGTCGACCGCCATCGGGAGTGGGCGCATGTACCTGATCCACGTCCGCTTCCGGTCCGCGAGCGCCGCGCCCGTTCCGCTCTGCACCCCCGTGCAGCGGGCGGGGGTCCTGGCCTCCGTCGGGGTCGAACACCTGACGGAGTATCGAGGAGAGGAGCCGGGAACCGTCGTGCTGACCCTCTTCGTCCGGGCCTCCTCGCTCCCGCTGGCCGAGCTCCGGGCCCGTGCCGCCTGCCTGCCGCTCGACGCCGTGCCGTGGCGCCTGGACGGGCTCTGGCCCGGCATGGTCGCCGAGTACTACGAAAAACTGCTCACGCAGGACAAACCATGACACCCACTCAGTGGCCGGATCCGGTCAATCGTCCATCAGGGCAGGTCAGAGCCCTCGCTTTCGCCACCGTGTCAGAGGGCTTCACCGGCCGCCTCCAGCATGATCGGTTCTTCGTACACGAGGGGACCCCCATGCTCGAAACACTTGGCCTCGATCCGCTGGCCGAGGCGACCTACCAGGTGATGCTCGGCGAACCCGAGATCGACGTGGCCGGGATCGCACGCCGGACCGGCGCGGCACCCGACGAGGTGCGTGCCGCCATGGACCGGCTCGCCGCCCTCTCCCTGCTCCGCGGCCCCTTCGAGAACGGCGCCCCCGCCCGGGTCGTCAGCCCCGAGTACGGCCTCGAGGCCCTCCTCGCCCAGCAGCAGGCCGAGCTCGTCGAGCGTCAGCACCGCATCGAGCAGAGCCGCGCGGCCGCCGCCGCGCTCATCGCGAAGTTCGCCCAGTCGCACGGCCTCGGGTCCCACCCGCACGTCGAGCACCTCGACGGCGTCGAGGCCGTACGGGCCCGGCTCACCGAGCTCGTCGAGGACGTCACCGAGGAGCTGGCCGCCTTCAGCCCGGGCCGGGTGCAGACCGAGGAGAACCTCAACGCCGCCCGCCCGCTCGACGAGAAGCTGCTCGCCCGTGGCGTGCGGATGCGGACCCTGTACGCCGACAGCGTCCGCGGCCACCAGCCGAGCGCGGCCTACGCGGCCTGGCTGGGCGCCCGGGGCGGCCAGACCCGGACCGTCGCCGCCCTGCCGCTGCGCATGGTCATCTTCGACCGGCGCTCGGCCCTCGTGCCGGCCAACCCGGAGCGCAGCGACGAGGGCGCGGTCCTGCTGCACGGTCCCGGCACCGTCACCGCGCTGTGCGCGCTGTTCGAGCACGTGTGGGCCACCGGCATGCCGCTGATCGAGTCGCTGCCGACCGAGGACAGCCTCCTGGGGCGCCAGGAGCGCGAGGTGCTCCGGCTGCTCGCGCAGGGGCTCACCGACGAGGCGGTCGCCCAGCGGCTCGGCGTCTCGGTGCGCACCACGCGCCGGATCACCGCGAAGATCATGGACGTCCTGGGGGCGAAGAGCCGATTCCAGGCGGGACTCCGAGCAGCGGAGCTCCGCATTCTCTAGAACCATTTTCTCCTTTTCTCTCCTCTTTCTCTTCCCGCACCCCTCCGACGAAAGTGTGCATTCATGTCGAACGACATCAAGGTCCGTGCCGCCCGCGCCGAGGACTTCCCCCAGTGGCGCGCCCTTTACCGCGGTTACGCCGATTTCTACAAGGTCGAGCAGACCGAGGAGCAGGCCGAGCGCGTCTGGTCGTGGGTGAACGACCCCGCCCACGAGGTCAACGCGCTCGTCGCCGAGGACGGCGAGGGCCGGCTCGTCGGCCTGGCCCACTACCGCCCGTTCGCGCGCCCGCTCTCGGCCACCACCGGCGGCTTCCTCGACGACCTCTTCGTCGCTCCCGAGAGCCGTGGCTCCGGCGCCGCCGACGCGCTGCTCGGCGCGCTGCGCGGGATCGCGGCCGAGCGCGGCTGGAGCGTCGTCCGGTGGATCACCGCCGACGACAACCACCGTGCCCGCTCCAAGTACGACCAGCTGGCGACCCGCACCATGTGGGTCACGTACGACATGGCGCCGGGCGGCAACTGACGCCTCCCCGCCGCGCACAGCGCGTTCGGCATTCCCCTTTTCCGGGGGTGCCGGGCGCGCTTTTCCTTTTTCCCCCGCGCCGCCCATGGCATCCCTCTGCCATGTCACCTACCTGAACCGGCCATCTCTCGACACCGCCCTCCTCTTTTCGGCAGAGTTTTCCGCGAAGGGTCTCTCCCTTTCCGAATCCTCATTCGTTCCCTCGCGAAGCACGGACCTGCCATCATGAATTCGCCCTCCGCACGGCTGCACGGACTTTCCCGGTCCGGCGAGCGGTACTTCCTCGCCCCCGTCTGCCTGGTGCCCAACGGCCGCGCCCACCTCGGCCACATCGCCGGCCCCCTCCTGCGCATGGACGTGCTCAAGCGCCACCTGCGCTGGAGCGGCGCCGACGTCGCCATGGTGGCCACCAGCGACAGCCACGAGTCGCACGTCGCCATCCGGGGCCACAAGGAGGGCCGCACCTCGGTCGAGGTGGCCCGCGACTACCACGAGCAGATCCGCGGCGACCTCGGCGCGCTGCTCCTGGAGTACGACGACTTCATCGACCCGCTCTCGCCCGAGTGGGCCGAGCGCTACGCCGAGGTCAACCACGCCCTCCTGGACGCGGTGATCGCGGCCGGCAGCACCCGGATCGTCACCGACCCGATGCCCCGCCTGACGGCCGTCCCCGAGGGCGCCACCACGCCCGCCACGGGCCCGCGCCTCGGCGACATCGTCACCAGCGGCTGGCACCAGGGCTCCTGCCCGGACTGCGGCGAGGGCATGACGGGCTACTCCTGCGAGGGCTGCGGCGGGCTGCACGCCCCGCACCAGGTCGACGGCCTGCGCCCCGCCCACTTCGAGGGCGAGCTCACCTTCGACGACGTCCAGGTCCTCCACCTCGACCTGGCCGACGGCCCGGCCCGGCTCCGCGCCGCCGCCGAGGCGGCGGGCGTCCGCGGCGACTTCCTCGCCCTGCTCGACCGCTACCTGGCCCGCAACGGCACCGACGTGCGGCTGACCGTCCCGAGCCGCTGGGGCATCCCGCGCACCGACGAGGGCCTCACCGAGGAGCAGGTCGTCTGGCACGGCGCCACGCTCCAGATCGCCTGCCACTACCTGGCCGCCGAGCGCTACAGCGAGCTGACCGGCCACCCCTACCCGCTGGCCGCCGGCTCCGACGTCACCACGGTCGTCGGCTTCGGCATCGACAACGCCCTGCCGTACCTGGTGGGCGGCCTCGGCGCGATCCTCGGCCAGGACACGTACAAGGCGATCGACCACTACCTGATCAACCAGTTCTACCGCCTCGACGGGAAGAAGTTCTCCACCAGCCGCCGCCACGTCATCTGGGCCGGCGACCTGGTCGAGACCGGCGGCGCCGACCCGGACCTCGCCCGCCTCTACCTGTGCTTCCGCAACCCCGAGTTCACCTCGGAGAACTTCGACCCGCGCGAGTTCGTCGCCTTCCACAACGCCACCGCGGCGGAGGTCGGGGCGGGCATCACCGAGGCCCTCGGCCTGCTCTCCGGCGCCCAGGCGCCCGTCGACGGCCCGGTCGTCCCCTCGCACTGGGAGCGCGCGTTCCTCGCCGCCCACCTGGAGCGCCTCACCAGCGCCCTCGGCCTCGAAGGCCACACCGTCAACGGCGCCTACCGCGTCCTGCGCGAGTGGCTGGACCGCGGCGAGCTGCTGCTCCGCACGCCGTCCGGCGCCGCCACCTACCTCGCCGGCCTCGCGCACCTCGCCCTACCGCTCATGCCGCGGTTCGCGACGGCCCTCTGGCAGCACCTCACCGGCGAGACCTCGCCCACCCTGGCCGGCCTGGACGCCGTCCTCGACGCGGGTCTCGACCCCCGCCGCACCACGGCCGGCGCCCCGCCGGTCCTCGGCCGGCTCGACGCGGAGCGGTTCGCCGGCTGCGTCTCCCTCGACGGCGTCACGATGACCACGGGAGTCTGATCATGTCCTCCGAAACCTCCACCACCCACGTGGAAATGGAAGCCACCGCGATCGGGATCAACTTCGGTTCGATGCTGCTCACGGTCGACCCGGGCGGGCGCACCGAGGGCCACTCCCACGACAGCGCCGAGGTCTGGGTGACCGACTCCGGCGCCGGGTACGTCGAACTCCCCGACGGCCGCCTGGAGATGCGTCCCGGCACGCCCGTGGAGATCCCGGCGCGCGCCTTCCACACCGTGTACTGCACCAGCGACGAGCCGATGGTCTTCCTCGCCCTGTGGTGGAAGCGGGTGAAGCCGTGAGAGCGGCGGTCATCGGCGCGGGCGCCGTCGGCCTGACCGTCGCCCACCTGCTCGCGGAGTCGGACGCCGTCACCGAGGTCCACGTGCACGAGGCCCGCCCCGAGGCGGCCTCCGGGGCCACCGCGTACGCCGGCGCCAGCGACGTGCCGCACGGCTGGACCGAGCGGCACCGGCGGCTGGTCGAGACCGGCGAGGAGTGGCACCGCGCCTTCGGCGCAGGGCTCGGCGCCGACGAGCGGTACCGGCACCGCACCGGTACGTTCTGGCGCTCCGGCACCCCCGAGTCCGACGCCCGGATCCGCGGCCTCGCCTACGGCGACCTGGCCGAGGTCACCCGCCCCCTGGCCCTCGACGGCGAGACGCCCGTCCGCGGCCTCCTCGGCGAGGGGTACGTCATCTCGCCGCAGCGGCTCACCGCCCTGCTGCTCGACCGGCTCCGCGCCGGCGGCAGGACGACGTTCCGCTTCGGCACCCCGGTCGCGGCGGACTCGCCGCTCGCCGACGGCGTCGTCGTCGACGCGGCCGGCGGGCGCGAGGAGTACGACGCCGTGGTCGTCGCGGCGGGCCCCTGGGCCCCCGGCCTCCTCCCGCCGCTCGCCGGCTCCGGAGTCCGCACGAAGCAGGTGTACGGCTACCGTTTCGCCGGCGACCCGGAGCGCCCCCTGACCACGACCGTGGTCGACCTGGAGAAGGGCGCGTTCCTCTTCCCGCAGCCGACCGTCCCCGGCAGCTACGCCATGAGCGTCAAGCACGACGTCTTCGACGTGCCGGTCGCCGAGGGCGAGCCCAGCCCGGAGGCGGACGCGCAGGCCCTGGCCGTGGCGCGCGACCACCTCGGTCCCCGGGCCCGGCTCACCGAGCGCCGCATCTTCGTGGACACGTACACGGAGGGCAGCGTCCCCGTCGTCGCCGACCTGTCGGGCACCCGCCGCCTGGTCTGCGTCTCGGGCACCCACGGCTCGGGCATCCGGCTCGCCGCCGGCCTCGCCGTCGAGGCGTGCGCGCTCCTGGGGGTGGCGGCCTGATGGCGGCTCACCTCCCGAAAGAGGCCGCCGCCCACGACCTCGTCGTGGTCGGTCTCGGCCCCAAGGCCGCGGCGGTCTGCGCCAAGGCAGCCGCCGTCCGCGAGCTCGGCCTCGGCGCGCCCCGCGTCCTCGTCGTCGAGCAGCACGACCCGGCGGCCCACTGGGGCGGCGCGCACGGCTTCACCACCGGGACCGAGCACCTCGGCACCCGGCCGGAGAAGGACGTCGGCTTCCCCTACGCCAGCGCGGCGGCCTTCGGGCCCCGCGCGGCCGAGCTGGACCGGCTGATGACCCGCTACAGCTGGCAGGCCTTCCTCACCGCGACCGGCCGCCTCGGCGACTGGGTCGACCGGGGCTGCCCGGCCCCCGAGCACCGGCTGTTCGGCTCCTACCTGGCGTGGGTCGTCCGCTCCTGCGGCGACGCCGTCGAGGTCGTACGGGCGCGGGTCACCGCGCTCGACGTGGTGGACGGGGAGTGGCTCGTCCACACCACGGGCCCGGCCTCGGCGGGGCACGCCACGGGCCGGGCGTCCACCGGTGCCGTCCGTTCCCGGGCCGTCCTCGTGACCGGCCCCGGCGTCCCGCGCCGACTGGGGCCGACGTCGTTCACGCACCCGCGCCTGGTCGACGCCGGGGTCCACCGGCCCGAGCTCGCCCGCCTGCTCGGGGAGCGGCCGTGCGCCCGCGTCGCCGTGATCGGCGGCGGCGAGTCGGCGGCCAGCCTCGCGCTGTACGTGCACGGGCTCGTCCCCGACGCGCGCCTCGAACTCTTCGCCCCGGGAGGCCTGCGGGTCCGCGACGAGTCCGACGACGTGAACCGCAGGTACACGGCCGGTTCCGGCACCGACTGGGCCGCGCTCACCGAGGGCGACCGGCGCACGTTCATCTCCCGGACCGACCGGGGCGTGGTCTCCCCCGCCCTGTCCCAGCGGCTCGCCGAGGCGGTCGGCGGGCGGGTGCACCGGGCGGCGATCCGCTCGGTGTCGGCTGTGGACGGCGGGGCCGGCACGGACGGTGCCCTCGAACTCCACGGCGACGCGGGCTCGCTCGGCCGCTTCGACCTGGTCCTCAACGCCACGGGCTTCGACCCCTGGCAGCAGATCGACGGCCTCCTGACGCCCGGCGCCCGCGCGCTCCTGACCGGCGGGGCGGACGACTCGTTCGACCTGGCGGCGGCCCAGCGCCGGATCGGGCCGAACCTGCGCTTCGACGGCCCCGCGCCCGCCCTGTACGCACCGGCGCTCGCCGGAGTCACCCAGGGCCCCGGCTTCGCCAACCTCAGCTGCCTCGGCCACCTGTCGGACCTCGTCGTCGGGAACGTCCTGGCGAGCCGTGCGGCGGAGCCGCCCGCGGCCGCCGTTCCCGGCGGACGCTCCCCCGCCCGCCACCACCACGTCGTCGCCCCCGCGCGCGCCCCCAGGAAAGAGGTCGCCCATGCCCAGGCCTGACCGCCACGAGGACGCCCAGCCGGCGACGAACCCCTCCGCGGCCCCGCTCGTCGCCTTCGTCGAGGGCGCGTCCACCGGCAGCGGACTGCGGCTCCTCGCGCACGCCGAGGCCGCCGGGTACCGCCCGGTGTTCCTGACCACGGACCCCGGCAAGTACGCCGAGGCGCCCGGCCGCGAGGTGCTCGACACGCTCCGCGCCGAAGGCCGGCTCGTCGTCTGCGCGTCCCTTGACGAGCCCGAGGTCCCCGCCGAGCTGGCCGCCACCGGCCTGCTTCCCCGGATCAACGGCGTCGTCTGCGCCGCCGACCGGTTCCTGCTCAGCGGCGCCGCGATCAGCGAGGCGTGCTCGGCCGAGCTCTTCGGCGTCGAGGCCGCCGCCGTCATCCGCGACAAGCGGCGGATGCGCGAGCTCCTCGACCGTCTGGGCGTCGCCAACATCGCCTGGGCCGACGCCCGTTCGGAGGCGGAGGCGAGCGCGTTCGCCGCGCGCCTTGGCAGGCCCGTGGTCCTGAAGAACGTGCGGGGCAGCGGCAGCCAGCAGGTGGCGTACGCGGCCACGCCGTCGGACGCGGCCGGGAGGTTCACCGAACTGCTCGCCGAGGACCGCTACCTGGGCGGCGAGCTGATGCTGGAGGAGTTCGTCGACGGCCCGCTCGTGAGCGTGGAGGGCCTGGTCACGGGCGGCCGGTTCACGGCGCTCGGCGTCACCGACCGCGAGTTCGGCGCGCTGCCCCACTTCGTCGAGCTCGGCTGGACCTACCCGGCGGCGCTGCCCGCCGGCACGGTCGCGGAGATGGCGGAGACCGTCCAGCGGATCGCCGACGCGCTCGGCATCCTCGGCGGCCCGCTGCACGTCGAGTTCATGCTCGGCGCGAACGGCCCGGTCCTCGTCGACTTCAACGCGCGGCTGCCCGGCGGACTCATCACGCCGATGCTCCAGGACGTGTACGAGGGCGGGTACTACGACCTCGTCCTGTCCACGGCCACGGGCGTCGCCCCGGCCGCCGTGCCGGTGCCCGGCACCTTCGGGGCGATCCGCAAGGTGTTCCCCACGGAGGAGGGCGTCCTCGACGGCATCTCCGGCCTCGACCGCGCGGAGCGCGCGCCCGGGGTCCGCGAGGTGACCGGCGTCGCCGAGCCCGGCACCGCCGTGGCGCCGCCGCGCGACTACCGCGGCTCCCTCTTCCACCTGCGCGGGGTCGGCGACTCCGCCGCCGGGGCCCGCCAGGCCCTGCTCGACGCGGCGGCCGCCGTGACGGTCCGCGTCACCCCCCGCCCGAACCCCACGCCCCCCTCGAACGAAACGAGCCGACCCCCCGTGTACCGCACCCTCTTCAGCGCCAAGATCCACCGCGCCACCGTCACCCAGGCCGACCTGCACTACGTCGGCTCGGTCACGATCGACCGCGACCTGCTCGACGCGGCGGACCTGCTGCCGGGCGAGAAGGTCGCCATCGTCGACGTCACGAACGGCGCCCGTCTGGAGACGTACGTCCTGGAGGGCGAGCGCGGCAGCGGCGTCATCGGCATCAACGGGGCCGCGGCCCACCTGGTCCACCCCGGCGACCTCGTGATCATCATCGCGTACCAGCAGGTTCCGGAGTCCGAGGCGCGGGACTTCCTGCCCCGCGTGGTCCACGTCGACGCGGACAACCGCGTGATCCACCTCGGGGACGACGCCTCCGAGGCGCTCTCCGAGGGCGTCGAGCGGTCCCCGCTCGCGACGGGACGCCGGTGACGCCGGAAGCGGCCACGGCCGCCGGTCACCGGGCCCCGGGCCTTGACGTCCACCGCTTCGCCTCGCTCGCCGAGGTTCCCGAGGACGTCTGGGCCGCCCTCTCCGAGGCCGACTCGCTGTACGTCAGCCGGCCCTGGAGCGAGGCGCTGACCCGCTCCAACCCGGCGCTGCCCGTCGCCTTCCGGGCCGTCGCCGGTCCGGACGGCGGCTGGCTCGCCGGGGCGCCCGTCCACCTCTTCGACGCGGCCCCGCCCAGCCCCACGTACAGCCCCTGGAGCCTGCACCCCGGGCTCGTCGAGGACGCCGACGCCGTCCGCGCCCTCCCGCACGCCCTCGTCGGCACCCGCAACGGCCAGGGCAACGGCCTCCTGTGGGCTCCCGGGACGGCCGGTACGGAGCTCCGCGCGGCCGCCGTCACCGCGCTGGCCGCCGCGATCCGCGCCGACCTTCCCGACCACGCCGTCGTGTGGACGTACACCCCGCCCGCGCTCGCCCACCGCCTCGCGGAGGCGCTGCCCGGCGCGCGGGTCCTCCTCGCGGACACCACCGCCGAGCTCCGGGTCCCCGAGGGCGAGGCGGAGGGCTTCCTCACGTCGGTGCGCGCGAGCCGGCGCCGCCGCCTCCGCGCCGACCTGGCCGCGATCGACGCGGCAGGAGGCCCGGTGGAGCCCGAGCTCGACCCGGCCGCCGTGGCCGGGCTGAGCGAGGAGCTCGCGCCGCTGCTCGGCCAGGTCATGGCCCGCCACGGCCACACCCCCGACGTCCCGGCCCTCGCGCGCTACCTGCGCGCGTGCGCGGCCCCCGACCTCCGTCCCGCCGCGTTCGTCGTCCGCGAGGAGGGCCGCGCGGTCGCCTTCTCGCTGTGCGTGAGCCACGGGGACGAGATGTCGGTCCGCGTCTGCGGCCTGGACCACGCCGCCGTCGAGGCGCGCGGGGCGATGGACTACGCCCAGGTGTCCGTCCACGGTCCGGTCGCTCTCGCCGCCCGCACCGGCGTGCGCCGGATCGACCTCGGTGTCGGGACGCTCGACGCCAAGCTGATGCGCGGGGCCCACCCGCGCGCCCTGGCGACCGTCGTGTCGCTGCCGTCGGACGGCGGTCACGCGCTGCTGCCCGGCCTCGAACTCGCCCGTCTGCCTCTCCTGGTGGAGCAGAGCCGGGTGCTCGCCGCCCGCCGCCCCGAGGGTTGGAGCGACCTTGAGGACTGACGAACGGTCCGCCCCCGCGGCGGCCCCCGCCCGCCTGTGGGACGACTTCAACCGCTTCTGGCTCAGCCAGTCGTGCGCCCAGACCGCCGGCCAGGTGCTCTACTACGCGTACCCGCTGATCGCCGCCGCGCTGCTCGGCCTCGACCCGGCCGAGATCGCGATCACCACCTCGCTCCAGTTCCTGCCGACGCTCGTGATGACGCCCATCGGCGGCATGATCGTCGACCGGGTGAACCGGCGTGTGCTGCTCCTCGTCTGCCACCTGGGCCGGGCCGCGCTGCTCGCCCTGGCGGCGGTGCTCGCCGCGGGCGGCCAGTTGTCGACGCCGATGTTCTGGGTCCTGGTGACGGCCACCGGCGCGATCTCGTCCGTGGCCGACCTGACGACGCTCGCGGTGATCCCGCAGGTCTCCCCGAAGGGCGAGATCCTGGCGGCCAACTCCAAGATGCAGCTGACGCTGTCGGTCGCCCAGGTCGTGGGCCCGGCGCTGGCCGGCGTGCTGATCGGGCTGTCCGGCGCGGGCGTCCTGGGCGCCATCGCGGGTGTGTTCACGCTCGGCGCGGTCCTGAGCCTGCGGGCCCGGCTGCACCTCGGCGAGCGGGTCGCCACCACCGAGTCGTGGTGGTCGCGCTTCACCAGGGGTGCGCGCGTGGTCCGGTCGAGCCCGCTGCTGCGGGCGCTGCTCGTGCAGGGCGGTCTGTTCAACTTCTTCGAGCAGGCGCTGATCACCCTGTACCTGATCCACGCCCTGCGGGTGCTCGGCATGTCGACGACGACGGTCGGCCTGCTCCTCGGCGTCGGTGCCTTCGGTTCGGTGGCGGGCGCGGCGGCGGCCTCCAGGCTCGCGGCCCGGATGAAGCGGACCCACGTCATGGCCTGGGCCATGGGCTTCGCCTCGCTGGCGCCGTGCGCGCTGCCGCTGTCCCCGGCGGGTTCGCCGTACCCGGCGGCGGCCCTGGCGGCCCTGGCCTTCTTCGCGTACGGCGTCGGCCTCACGGTCTTCAACGTGCACTCGATCGCCGTCCGGCACGAGAGCGTGGCGGCCGAGTACCAGGGCCGGGTGGGCGCGGTCTACCGGTTCTTCGCCTTCGGCGGTACGGCCCTGGGGGCGGCCTTCGCGGGCTGGCTGACGTCCTGGTTCCCGCCGGACACGGCGATGTGGATCCCGTGCGTGGGCCTGGTGGCGGCGCTGCTGCTCTTCGTCCGCTCGCTGGGACGGCTGCCGGACGCCGGCTAGATCCCGGGGAGTGTGTCCTGGTCGACGTCGTGGCGCCGCGTGCGGATGTCGGGCCCGGCCGGGTGGAGCTTGGCGTCGCAGGTCGGGCCCAGGCCGGTGCGGCGGGAGTCGCTGCCGGTGAGGGGACGGCCGCAGAGCCGGCACCACACCCGGGCGGGTCCTTCGTGCGGTGCGGAATCGATCGCGATGTCCAGTGGTTCGTCTCCCATGGTGTGATCCAACCCTATTTCCGTGTTTCCGACGAGGAGCAGCCCATGAGCCTGTACGACATTCCGCTGAAGACGCTGGCCGGCGAGCCGGTCTCGCTCGCCGACTACCGGGACCACGCCGTCCTCGTCGTGAACGTGGCGTCGAAGTGCGGCCTGACCCCGCAGTACGAGGGTCTGGAGCGGCTGCAGAAGGCGTACGGGGAGCGCGGCTTCACGGTGCTCGGCGTGCCCTGCAACCAGTTCGCGGGCCAGGAGCCGGGGAGCGCGGAGGAGATCGCGACCTTCTGCTCGGCGACGTACGGCGTGTCCTTCCCGCTCCTGGAGAAGACCGACGTGAACGGCGCGGAGCGGCACCCGCTCTACTCGGAGCTGACGAAGGTCGCGGACGCCGAGGGCGAGGCCGGGGACGTCCAGTGGAACTTCGAGAAGTTCCTGATCGGCCGGGACGGGCAGGTCACCCGCTTCCGTCCGCGCACCGAGCCGGAGGCCGCCGAGGTCGTGGCGGCGATCGAGGCGCAGCTCGCCTGACGTACGCCTCCGCGCGGAACGGCCCGCCCCCGCCCGGGGCGGGCCGTTCGCGTGCCCGGCGGGCCCGCCGGGGCCCGCCGCCGGACCGCCCTAGACGGCCCTGGGGCGCAGCCGGCAGCGGGCCGGGCCCTGGGCGGTGAGGGTGATGGCGACGGTGACGGGCACCTCGGTGTCGACGGCCTCGACGTCGTACCGCTGGAGGATCATGGCGAGCGCGATCACGGACTCCAGCATGGAGAAGTGCTGGCCGATGCAGGCGCGCGGGCCGCCGCCGAAGGGGTACCAGGCGTACCGGGGGCGGGCGGCCTCGGCCTCGGGGGTGAAGCGGTCGGGGTCGAAGGTCTCCGGGTCCTCCCAGTAGTCCGGGTGGCGGTGGGTGACCCAGGAGGCGACGATGACGTCCGCCCCGGCGGGGATGGCGACGCCGTCGACCTCGGTGGCCTCGACGGAGCGGCGGCCGACGGCCGGGGCGGCCGGGAAGAGCCGCATCGTCTCCTTGAGGACGCGGGTGACGTACGGCAGGGCGTCGAGGTCGGCGGCGCCCGGCGTCCGGCCCGCGAGGACCGTGTCCACCTCCTCCTGGGCCTTCTTGAGGACCTCGGGGTGGCGGCCGAGGAGGTGGAGGGCGAAGCCGAGCGACGTCGCGGTCGTCTCGTGGCCGGCGAGCAGGAAGATGAGGACCTGCTCGCGCAGCTCGGTGGCGTCGAAGCTGCCGTCCTCGGCGCTCTCGGCCTCGGCGAGGAGGGTGAGGAGGTCCTGTCCGTCGCCGTCGGCCCGGCCGGCCTCGCGGCGGGCGGCGATGATGCGGTCGCAGACCTCGTAGAGCGCCTGGTGGACGGCGGCGGCCTTGCGGTTGCCGGGGGTGGGCCACTGGCGCGGGACGGTCACCGGGGAGTAGCCGCGGGTCAGGACGTACCGGGCGAGTTCGGGGAAGCTGCGCTCGACGATGTCCACGGCCTCGTCGACGTCGGTGCCGAAGAGGATGCGGGCGACCGCCCGGAGGGCGAAGCGGGTCATCTCGTGGAGGACGTCGACGACCTCGGAGCCGCCGTCGCGCCACTCGTCCATGAGGGTGGTGACCTCGGCGGCGACGGCGTCGGCGTAGCCGTCGACGCGGCGCTTGGTGAAGAGCGGCTGGACCAGTCGGCGCTGACGGAGGTAGTCCTCGTCCTGGCTGGTGAGCAGGCCGTTGCCGAAGGACTCGCGGATCTCCCGGTAGAAGGCGTTGTCCTTGCGGAAGTTGGCGGACTGGGTGGCGAGGACCTGCTGGGCGCCCTCGGCGGAGAAGACGCCGTAGACGGTCGCGCGGATGCCGGGCGGGCCGGCGGTGATGCGGACGACGTCGCCGTGCGCGCGGTGGGCGCGCAGGAAGGTGCTGAGCGAGTCCTTCTTGAGTTCGAACATGGAGCCGAGCAGCGGGAGTCCCGCGAGCTCGGGTGCGGCGGGCGCTGCGGGCCTGCTGGTGGTGGCCATGATGGTTGTTCCCCCTGGACGGTCCCCCGGTCGGCGCCCGTACGGCACCTGGTCGTCACCGGCGGGGTGATTGTGCCCCAGGCCGTGGCGGACCGACAGGGCGGCGTGAACTCACGTCCGTTTGCTGCCGGTTGGTCCATGCCCCCGTGCCCCGGGGGCGATTGTCGGTGGCGTCTGGGAGGCTCGTCCCATGAACCGCCCCGAGCTCACCCTGCAGCTGACCATCGACTGTGCCGACCCGCAGCGCCTCGTGCCCTTCTGGATCGACGCCCTGCGGTACGTCCCCGATCCGCCGCCGGGCGGGCACGCCAGCTGGCGGGAGTACTGGCGGGCGATCGGCGTGCCCGAGGAGGAGCTGGGCGACGACGCCGGGGAGCTGCCGGAGTCGATCGTGGACCCGACGGGCGCGGGCCCCCGGGTCTGGTTCCAGCGGGTCCCGGAGCCCAAGACGGTGAAGAACCGGGTCCATCTCGACCTGAAGGTCGGCGGCGGGCGCGAGGTGCCCCTCGCGGTGCGCCGGGAGCGGGTGGACGGCGAGGTGGCCCGGCTGAGGGCGCTCGGCGCGACCGTGCTGTACGCGATGGACGAGCCGAGCGGCATGGACTACTACGCGGTGGTGCTCCAGGACCCGGAGGGCAACGAGTTCTGCATCGTGTGAGGGGGCCCGGTCCCCCTCACACGTGCCGCCCGGCTACTTCGCGAGCGCGCGGCTGATGACCATCCGCTGGATCTCGCTGGTGCCCTCGAAGATCGTGTAGATCGCCGCGTCGCGGTGCATCCGCTCGACCGGGTACTCCCGGGTGTAGCCGTTGCCGCCGAGGATCTGGATGGCCTGGCCGGTGACCTGCTTGGCGACCTCGCTGGCGTACAGCTTCGACATGGAGCCCTCGGCGGAGGTGAAGGGCTTGCCGGCGGTCGCCATCCAGGAGGCGCGCCAGACGAGGAGGCGGGCCGCGTCGATCTGGGTGCGCATGTCGGCGAGCTGGAAGGCGACGCCCTGGTTCTCGATGATCGGGCGGCCGAACTGCACGCGGGTCTTCGCGTAGTCGAGGGCGACCTCGTACGCGGCGCGGGCGGTGCCGACGGCCATGGCGCCGACGGCGGGGCGGGAGGCCTCGAAGGTGGCCATGGCGGCGTTCTTGACGCTCGCGCCGCCGCCCTGCCTCGCCTTCTCGCGGGCCCGGGCGAGGCGCTCGTCGAGCTTGTCCTTGCCGCCGAGGAGGCAGTGGCCGGGGACGCGGACGCCGTCGAGGACGACCTCGGCGGTGTGGGAGGCGCGGATGCCGTGCTTCTGGAACTTCTGGCCCTGGGAGAGGCCGGGGGTGTTCGGCGGGACGATGAAGGAGGCGTGGCCGCGGGAGCCGAGCTCGGGGTCGACGACGGCGACGACGACGTGGACGTTGGCGATGCCGCCGTTGGTCGCCCAGGTCTTGGTGCCGTTGAGGACCCATTCGTCCTTGGCCTCGTCGTAGACGGCCCGGGTGCGCATGGCGGCGACGTCGGAGCCGGCGTCGGGCTCGGAGGAGCAGAAGGCGGCGACCTTCACGTCGTTCGCGTCGCCGTACATCTGCGGGACCCAGGTGCCGATCTGCTCCTCGGTGCCGTTGGCGAGGACGCCGACGGCGGCGAGGCCGGTGCCGACGATGGAGAGGGCGATGCCGGCGTCGCCCCAGAAGAGCTCCTCCATGGTCATCGGGACGCCGAGGCCGGTCGGGTCGAAGAACTGCTGGGCGTAGAAGTCCAGGGAGTAGATGCCGAGCTTGGCGGCCTCCTGGATGATCGGCCAGGGGGTCTCCTCACGCTCGTCCCATTCGGCGGCCGCGGGGCGCATGACGTCGGCGGCGAAGCCGTGCAGCCAGTCGCGGACCTGCTTCTGGTCGTCGTTGAGTTCGAGCGTGAACTCGGTCATCGTTCCCTCCCCAGCAGACGTTACTTGCGGTAACGGCAGTCTGTTACCGGCGGGTACGGGCTGTCAACCTGCGGCGGAGCGGTTCGGACGGCTCGGCGCCGAACCGCGTGCGGGTGTTAGTTTGCGACAGCCTCACGGAATCGCACGGGCGGGGAGAGACGCTATGGACATCACACACCGGACCACCGACCAGCAGAAGCCCGCCGAACAGCGGCGGCGCGAACTGCTGGAGGCGGCGGACCGGGTGGTGCTCCGGGACGGGCCCAAGGCCTCGATGAACGCCATCGCGGCGGAGGCCGGCATCACCAAGCCGATCCTGTACCGGCACTTCGGCGACAAGGGCGGCCTCTACCGGGCCCTCGCGACCCGCCACACGGACGGGCTCCTCTCGGCGCTGCGGGCCTCGCTCGACGCCCCCGCCGACCGGCGCCGCCGCGTCGAGGCCACGCTCGACACCTACCTCGCCTCGATCGAGGCGATGCCGCAGGTCTACCGCTTCCTCATGCACCCGGCCGAGGAGTCGCACCAGGCCGAGCAGAGCTTCGACGTGGGCCGCCACTCGGCCCCGCTGCTGCGCCGCATGGGCGAGGAGCTCGGCCAGGTCATCGCCGAGCGGGTCGACCTCGGCCCCGCCGCCGGCGTACAGGCCCGGATCTGGGGCCACGGCATCGTCGGCATGATGCACGCGGCCGGCGACTGGTGGCTCGGCGAGCGGCCCTGCTCGCGGGCCGAGCTCGTCACCAGCCTCGCCGACCTCCTCTGGGGCCGCCTGGCCCTGGCCGACGACCGCGAGGGCGGGCCCGGCTTCTGAGGCGTACGAGGGGAGCTCAGGCGATCCTGTCCGCGCCGCTCCCCCACGGCTGCCTGCGCACCGCGCGCAGCAGCCGTGACTTGCGCCACCCCGTCACGTGATCGGCGTAGACCCCGCCCGCCAGGTGGTCGGTCTCGTGCTGGAGGCAGCGGGCGAAGAAGCCCGTGCCCTCGATCCGTACCGGCGTCCCGTCCACCCGTACGCCCTCGACGACCGCGCGGTCGAAACGGGGCGTCGGCGCTTCGAGGCCCGGCAGGGAGAGACAGCCCTCCGGGCCCGGGATCACGTCGCCGTCCGCCTCCACCAACGTCGGGTTCACCACATGGCCCAGGTGGCGGACGTCCTCGTCGTCCGGGCAGTCGTAGACGAAGACCCGCAGCCCCACGCCGACCTGGTTCGCCGCCAGGCCCACGCCGTTCGCCGCGTACATCGTGGCGAACATGTCCTCGACCAGGCGGGCCAGTTCGGGTCCGAAGTCGGTGACGGGCGCGCAGGGCGCGTGCAGCACGGGGTCGCCGAGGAGAGTCATCTCCCGCACGAGGCCGGAACTGCCGGGGATGGGGCGGTTTCGCATGGCCGTAAGGGTACGGTCCGCCGCCACCAGGCTGTTTCCGCGCCCCAGGACGGTGCCGCTGTTCGGGCTGCTGGCCGGATCTCGATAGGCTGAGCCCGGACCGACGCAAGGAGGAACAAGAACGATGTCAGGACACCCCGGGAATCCAGAGCCGCTGTCGCCGCGCGCCAAGCTGGCCGTGACGGCGGGCAAGGCCGCGGCCGCGGTGTCGCGGGCTGCGGGGCGCGGCAGCGGATCGGTGATCGGCGGCCGGGTGGCGCTCAAGCTCGACCCGGACCTCCTCGGTCGGCTCGCGCAGCACCTGGACGTCGTCCTGGTGTCGGCGACCAACGGCAAGACGACGACGACCCGGCTCATCGCCGAGGCCCTGCGCGCCAGCGGCCCGGTCGTCTCCAACGCCCTCGGCGCCAACATGCCCGCGGGCATCACCTCGGCGCTGGCCGGCGGCTCGGACGCCAAGTACGGCGTCATCGAGGTCGACGAGAAGTACCTCGCCGGCGTCGCCCGCGACACCACGCCCAAGGCGATCGCGCTGCTCAACCTCTCCCGCGACCAGCTCGACCGCGCCGCCGAGACGCGGATGCTCGCCGAGAAGTGGCGCGAGGGGCTCAACGGCACCAAGGCCGTCGTCATCGCCAACGCCGACGACCCGCTGATCGTCTGGGCCGCCTCCTCCTCGCCGAACGTGGTGTGGGTCGCCGCCGGCCAGGAGTGGAAGGACGACGCCTGGTCGTGCCCCGCCTGCGGCGGCGTGATGCAGCGCCCCGGCGACGACTGGTTCTGCGGCGAGTGCGGCTTCCGCCGTCCCGCGCCGAGCTGGGCGCTCTCCGGCGACCACGTGCTCGACCCGCACGGCTCGGCCTGGCCGATCCGGCTCCAGCTTCCCGGCCGCGCCAACAAGGCGAACGCCGCCACCTCGGCGGCCGTCGCCGCGGTCTTCGGCGTGCCGCCGCAGGTCGCCCTGGAGCGCATGTACCAGGTGCAGGCCGTCGCCGGACGCTACGACGTGGTCAACTTCCAGGGCCGCGACCTGCGCCTGCTGCTCGCGAAGAACCCGGCCGGCTGGCTGGAGACCTTCTCGCTGATCGACGGTCCGCCCGCCCCGGTGATCCTCGCCGTCAACGCGCGCGGCGCCGACGGCACGGACACCTCCTGGCTGTGGGACGTGGACTACGGCCGGCTCGCCGGCCACCCGATCATGGTGATCGGTGACCGCAAGCTGGACCTCGCGGTCCGCCTGGAGGTCGCGGGCGTGGACTTCCGCGTGTGCGAGACGCTCGACGAGGCCGTCACGATCGCCCCGCCCGGGCAGATCGAGCTGATCGCCAACTACACCGCCTTCCAGGACGTCCGCCGCCGCGTCGGCAACTGACCCGCAAAGGACTTGCAGCATGAGTGACAGCAGCCTGCGCCTGGTCTGGGTCTACCCGGATCTGCTCAGCACCTACGGCGACCAGGGCAACGTCCTCGTCGTCGAGCGCCGCGCCCAGCAGCGCGGCCTCCACGTCGAGCGCGTCGACGTCCGCAGCGACCAGCCCGTGCCGACCTCGGGCGACATCTACCTGATCGGCGGCGGCGAGGACCGGCCCCAGCGGCTGGCGGCCGAGCGGCTGCTCCGCGACGGCGGTCTGAGCCGGGCGGCGTCGAACGGCGCGATCATCTTCTCGGTCTGCGCCGGGTACCAGATCCTGGGCCACGAGTTCGTCAACGACGTCGGCGAGCGTCAGGCGGGCCTCGGCCTGCTCGACGTGACGACCGTCCGCGGCGAGGGCGCCCGGTGCGTCGGCGACGTCCTCGCGGACATCGACCCGCGCCTCGGCCTGCCCCAGCTGACGGGCTTCGAGAACCACCAGGGCGTCACCCACCTCGGCCCGACGGCCCGGCCGTTCGCCCGGCCCGTCTTCGGCAACGGCAACGGGACCGGCGACGGCACCGAGGGCGCGTACAACGACACCGTCTTCGGTACGTACATGCACGGCCCCGTCATGGCCCGCAATCCGCAGATCGCGGACCTGCTCCTGAAGCTGGCCCTCGACGTCAACGCGCTGCCGCCGACCGACGACCGGTGGTACGAGGCGCTGCGCGCCGAGCGCATCGCGGCGGCGACCCAGCCCTCCTGAGGCCGCGCGCGTCACCCGCGTCCCGCAGTGACCCCCTCGTACACCCGTACGTTGTCCACTGTGCGGACAGCCGGTTCGGCCCCGCCACCCTGCGACGATAGGGTGGCGGGGATCCAGCCGGACGACGTGGTCCGGGAGTCGGCCCACGTTGCAAAGGTTTTTGGGCTATGCGCATTGGCGTGCTCACCTCCGGCGGAGACTGCCCCGGTCTGAACGCTGTCATCCGTTCCGTCGTGCACCGCGCCGTCGTCGACCACGGTGACGAGGTCATCGGCTTCCACGACGGCTGGAAGGGCCTCCTGGAGTGCGACTACCGCAAGCTTGACCTGGAGGCCGTGAACGGCATCCTGGCCCGCGGCGGCACCATCCTCGGATCCTCCCGGGTCCAGCCCGCGCACCTGGTCGGCGGCGTCGAGACCGCCCGCGGCCACGTCGCGGACCTCGGCCTCGACGCGATCATCCCGATCGGCGGCGAGGGCACCCTCAAGGCGGCCAACCTCCTCTCCGAGGCGGGACTGCCCATCGTCGGCGTCCCGAAGACGATCGACAACGACATCGCCTCCACCGACGTCACCTTCGGCTTCGACACCGCCGTCACCGTCGCCACCGAGGCCCTCGACCGGCTGAAGACCACCGCCGAGTCCCACCAGCGCGTCCTCGTCGTCGAGGTCATGGGCCGTCACACCGGCTGGATAGCCCTCCAGTCCGGCATGGCCGCCGGCGCGCACGCCGTCGTCGTCCCCGAGCGTCCGTTCGACATCGCGGAGCTCGCCGCCCGCGTCGGCGCCCGTTTCGAGGCCGGCAAGCGCTTCGCGATCGTCGTCGTCGCCGAGGGCGCGAAGCCGCGCGAGGGCACGATGGACTTCAAGAGCGCCGGTACGGACATCTACGGCCACGAGCGCTTCACCGGCATCGCCAACCAGCTCTCCGCCGAGCTGGAGCACCGCCTCGGCAAGGAGGCCCGCCCGGTCATCCTCGGCCACGTCCAGCGCGGCGGCACCCCCACCGCGTACGACCGCGTCCTCGCGACCCGCTTCGGCTGGCACGCGGTGGAGGCGGCGCACCGCGGCGAGTTCGGCATGCTGACGGCGCTGCGCGGCACGGACATCGTGATGGTCCCGCTGGCCTCGGCCGTGGAGTCCCTCAAGACGGTCCCGGCCGACCGCTACGCCGAGGCGGAGTGCGTGCTCTGACGACTCCGTCGCGTGACGACGTCGCAAGACACCGCCCCCGGTCGCCGTCGCGGCCGGGGGCGGTTCTAGTCTGGTGCGGACAACAAGCGCGAATCGGGCTCCAGGAGTAAGCAGATGGATCACAGCGGGCACGGCATGACGATGGATCTGCCGCCGTTCACGCTGGGTCGGGCCCTGGAGTTCTCGCCCGACCTCTTCTTCCTGATCGGGTCCCTGGTGGGGCTCGGTCTGTACGGCTGGGGCGTGGCGCGGCTGCGGCGGCGCGGTGACGCGTGGCCGGTGAGCCGGACGGTGTTCTTCACGGTCGGCGTCCTGAGCATCGCCCTGGTGATGTGCACCAAGCTCAACGACTACGGCATGGTCATGTTCAGCGTGCACATGGTGCAGCACATGGTGATCTCCATGCTGTCGCCGATCCTGCTGCTGCTCGGCGCGCCGGTGACGCTGGCGCTGCGGGCGCTGCCGGTCGCGGGCCGGGGCTCGCTCGGCCCCCGCGAGCTGCTCCTGAAGCTGCTGCACAGCCGCTACATGCGGATCATCACGCACCCGGCGTTCACGATCCCGATGTTCATCGCGAGCCTGTACGCGCTCTACTTCACGCCGCTCTTCGACTTCCTCATGGAGTCGAAGACCGGGCACGTCGCGATGATGGTCCACTTCCTCATGGTGGGTCTGGTCTTCTTCTGGCCGATCATGGGCGTCGACCCGGGCCCGCACCGGCCGGGGTACGTGATGCGGATGCTGGAGCTCTTCGCGGGCATGCCGTTCCACGCCTTCTTCGGCATCGCGCTGATGATGGCGAGCGAGCCGATGATCGAGACCTACGCGAACCCGCCGGCCTCGCTCGGCATCGACGCGCTCGACGACCTGCACGCGGCGGGCGGCATCGCCTGGGCGTTCAGCGAGATCCCGTCCGTCCTCGTCCTGATCGCCCTGGTCTACCAGTGGTACCACTCCGAGCAGCGGCAGGCGGTCCGCCTGGACCGGGCCGCGGACCGGGACGGCGACAAGGAGCTGGCGGCGTACAACGCGTACCTGGCCTCGCTCCGGGCCGGCAGCGGAAGCAAGTAGTTCCCGGGAATCCCCTCCCTCACCTGGCGCCCTCCCCCGCGGCGGGGTCACGATGGCCTTGACGGCTTCCGCGGCCCCGTTCGGGAGGAGGGCGGACTCATGTCCGGTCCCACGAAGACGATGACGGCACTCACCGCCGCCGCGTTCGTGCTGACGACCACGTACACGGTGGCGCTCGGCAGCAGCGGCTGGCTCTGGTTCGGGGTGGTGGTGCTGATCGTGGCGACGATCGGGATGGCCGCGGCGGACAGCACGGGCACGACCCCGTCCTCGCCGCACGGCCGCCCGCCCGGCGCCTCCTGATCCAGCGGGGCACCCCTCAGCGCGGGGCGAGGACGATCCAGGTCTGGCCCGGTGCGAGGGCGAGCGGTGCCCCGGCCGGGGTGGTGAACGTCGTGCCCGAGGCCGCCGTGGGCCGGGACCAGCGGGCCTCGTACGAGCGGCCGTCGCGCAGCACCTGGGCCGTACCGCTGCCGACGGTCTCGGTGTACGGGGAGACGGAGCCGAACTTGTCGTGGTACCGCGACGGGCGGATCGTGACGCGCTGGACGACGACCGTCTCCGGGGTGAGCGGACCGGAGTCGGTGGCGCGGGCCTCGCGGCCGTCCATGGCGACGCGCCAGGCGCGGTCGGCGGCCGACCATGTGAAGGTGTAGCGGGCGGCGGGGAAGCGGACGGTCGAGGTGGGGGTCGCGGTGCCGCCCGTGGCGGGGGCGGGGCCGAAGCGGAGTCCGACGTCCCGGGCGTTCGCGGCGTCGGGGTCGGTGGCGAGGGCCGCGGCCGGCAGCAGGTAGAGGTTGTGCGGGGCGGGCCGGGCCGGGGAGCGCCGGAAGGCGGCGGGGTCCGTGGTCTCGGTGACGAGGTGGAGGGGCGCCGCGTCCAGGAGGGGGTGCAGGGCGGTCTGCGCGCCGGAGTAGGCGAGTACCGGTTCCCCGAAGGGCGCGAGGAGCGCGATGTCGGACTCGCGGGCGCTGCGGACGGGGCCGGTGCGTTCGGGGAGGGTGCCGGAGTAGACGGCGAGGAGACGGGTGACGCCGCCCTCGACCTGTTCGACGTAGACGAGGTCGGCGGAGCCGAGCCCGGTCTGCGGGCGGGCCGCGGCCACGTTGTCGATCTTCACGGCGAGGACGGGGGCGGGTCGGGCGGGGAGGCCGGTGAGCGGCGACGTCCCGGCGGGGGTGGAGGGGGCGCTCGTGGTGGCCGGCGGCGGGGACGGTTCCGGTGGGGTCCGGCCGGGATCCGAGCAGCCGTACAGCCCGGCCGCCGTCAGCGCGCAGAGGAGCGCGGTGAGGGCGCGGCCGGGGCGTCTGGCTCCGCGCTCGCCCGTCATCATGACGCTCCCCCACCAGTGGACCACGGGCCCCCGGACGGATACAACGGCCTTGACGGACGACGTATCGACGACAGACGGACGACGACTGACGGACGACGACGGGGGTCGCGGTGTTCTACCAGCTGATGAAGTACGTACTGCTCGGTCCGCTGCTCAGGCTGCTTTTCCGGCCGCGCATCGAGGGGCTCGAACACGTCCCGGAGGAGGGGGCCGCGATCATCGCGGGCAACCACCTCTCGTTCTCCGACCACTTCCTGATGCCCGTCGTCCTCGACCGGCGGATCACCTTCCTCGCCAAGCAGGAGTACTTCACCGGTCCCGGGGTCAGGGGCCGGCTGACGGCCGCCTTCTTCCGCGCCGCCGGGCAGATCCCGGTGGACCGCTCGGGCAAGGAGGCCGGGCGGGCCGCGATCCGCGAGGGGCTCGGTGTCCTGGCCAGGGACGAACTCCTCGGCATCTACCCCGAGGGGACCCGCTCGCACGACGGCCGGCTCTACAAGGGCAAGGTCGGGGTGGCGGTCATGGCCCTGACCGCCGGGGTGCCGGTGGTGCCGTGCGCGATGATCGGCACCTTCGAGATCCAGCCGCCCGGGAAGGTCGTGCCGCGGATCCGCCGGGTCACCATCCGCTTCGGCGCCCCGCTGGACTTCTCGCGCTTCGCGGGGCAGGAGGGCGAGCGGGCGGTCGTACGGGCGGTGACCGACGAGATCATGTACGAGATCCTGCGGCTCTCCGGACAGGAGTACGTGGACGCGTACGCGGCCGTCGTGAAGGCGGCCGAGGCGGCGGACGACGCTCCGGCACGGAAGTTCCCGCGTCGCCGACGCTGAGGGCGGATCCGCGCACGGCGCAATCCCCTGGGCGCCGGGCCCCGGCGGCCGTAGCGTCTCGATCATGACCAAGGGACACGCGTTCGTGCTGGGTGCGACAGGACAGGTGGGACGGGCCTCCGTGCGCGCGCTGCTCGCGGACGGCTGGGAGGTGACGGCCGCCTCGCGGGGCGGCGTCAGGGACGAGGGGTGGCCGGACGAGGTCCGGACCGTGCGGCTGGACCGTACCGAGGAGGGGGCGCTCGCCGCCGGGCTCGGCGACGGCGCCGACGTGCTCGTCGACATCGTCGCGTTCGACGAGGGGCACGGCCGGCAGCTGACGGGTCTGGCCGGCCGGGTCGGCTCGGCCGTCGTGGTGTCGAGCTGCGCGGTGTACGAGGACGAGCGGGGGCGCAGCTTCGCAACGGCGGGGGATCCGGACGGTTTCCCCGCCTACCCGGTGCCGGTGGCGGCGGACTGGCGGACGGTCGCCCCGGGCGACGGCTCGTACAGCGCGCGGAAGGCGGCCCTGGAGCGGGAGGTGCTCGGGGCCGGTGACGCGCTGCCGACGACGGTGCTGCGGCCGGGCGCGATCCACGGCCCGTACGGCCCCGGCCCGCGCGAGCTGTGGTTCGTGAAGCGGGTGCTCGACGCGCGGCGGGTGCGCCCGCTCGCGTACGGCGGCGCCTCGCGCTTCCACCCGGTGCACGTGGACAACCTCGCGGAGCTCGTCCGGCTCGCGGCGGCGAACCCGGGGAGCCGGGTGCTGAACGGCGGGGACCCCGAGGCGCCGACCGTCGCGGAGATCGGGGCGGCGATCGACGCCGTGATGGGCGTGGAGAGCGAGTCGGTGCTCGTCGAGGGCGCGCCGCCGGGGGACCTCGTGGGGGCGACGCCGTGGTCCGCCCCGCACTCCGTCGTGCTCGACATGACGTCGGCGGAGCGCGAGCTCGGGTACCGGCCGGTCGTGTCGTACGCGGAGTCGCTGCCGGAGACGGTCGCGTGGCTCGGCGCGCACCTGGGCGACCGGGACTGGCGGGAGGCCTTCCCGGGGCTCGCGAAGTACCCGATCGACCTCTTCGACTACGCGGCGGAGGACGCCTGGCTGGCGGAGCACCGGGGCTGAGCCGGAGCACGGGGAGGGGGCGGCCGTCGGACGGCCGCCCCCTCGGGTCACACCCTTGCCGTGGCTACGGCTTCGGCGTGGCGTGCGGGGCGCAGGTCTGGTCCGTGGCGTCGAGCTTGCCGCCGACCAGGTAGGCCTCGACCTTGGTGTTGAGGCACGGGTTCAGGAGGTTGGTGATGCCGTGCGAGCCGGCGTCCTTCTCCGTGATCAGGCGCGAGCCCTTGAAGCGCTTGTGCAGCTCGACCGCGCCGGCGTACGGCGTGGCGGCGTCGCGCTCGGACTGGGCGATGAGCACCGGCGGCAGGCCCTTGCCGGTCTTCACCTGGACCGCGGTCTGGCGCGGCGCGGACCAGGTCGCGCAGGGGAGGTTCATCCAGGCGTTGGACCAGGTCATGAACGGGTACTGCTCGTGGAGCCGGCTGTTGTCCCGGTCCCACTTCCTCCAGCTGGTGGGCCAGCGGTTGTCGTTGCACTCGACCGCGGTGTAGACGGCGTTGCCGTTCTCGGCGGAGGTGTTGCCCGCGACGTCGGACGGGTCCGAGGCGGCCGAGTCGATCAGCGGCTGCGGGTCACCGGCGGCGTACGCGCTCCACGCCTCGGCGACCGGCTTCCACATGGAGTCGTAGTACGGGGCGTTCTGGAAGAAGCCGACGAGCTCGGCCGGGCCGACCTTGCCGCCGAGCGGCTCCTTCTTGGCGGCGGCGCGCAGGGTCTCCCACTGCTGCCGGACCTCCTCGTAGGTGTCGCCGAGGTGGTAGGCGGCGTCGTTCTGGGCGACCCAGGCCATCCAGTCCTTGAGGCGGCCCTCGAAGGCGATGTCCTGGTCGAGGTTGACCTCGTACCAGATCTTGCGCGTCGAGGGGTTCACGACGCTGTCGAGGACCATGCGGCGGACGTGGCCCGGGAAGAGCGTGCCGTAGACGGCGCCGAGGTAGGTGCCGTAGGAGACGCCCACGTAGTTGAGCTTCTTCTCGCCCAGCGCGGCGCGGACGACGTCGAGGTCGCGCGCGGTGTTGAGGGTGTTGATGTACGGCAGGATGTCGCCGCTGCGCTCGGCGCAGCCGTCGGCGTACTCGGCGGCGAGCTTGCGCTGCGCCAGCTTGTCGGCCTCGGTGTCCGGGACCGGGTCGGCCTTCGGGCCCTTGACGAACTCGGTCGGGTCGGCGCAGGAGATGGGGGCCGAGTGGCCGACGCCGCGCGGGTCGAAGCCGACGAAGTCGTAGGCCTTGGCGGTGTTCGCCCAGATCGCGTTCTTGGTGGTGACGCGGCGCGGGAAGCGGAGGCCGGAGCCGCCGGGGCCGCCCGGGTTGTAGAGCAGCGCGCCCTGGCGCTCGGCGGGGGTGCCGGTGGCGCCGATGCGGTCGACGGCGATCTTGATCTTCTTGCCGTTGGGCTTCGCGTAGTCGACGGGGACGGTGACCCAGCCGCACTGGATCGGCTTCTCCAGGCCCCAGTCCTCGGGACAGTCCTGCCAGTCGATGCCGCTCTGCGCGGCCCGCGCGGCGGCGACGGCGACGCCGATCGACTCGGCGTCGCGCAGCTGCCGGTTGCTGTCGGCGTTCGCCGCCGGGGCCGCGAGCGCGCCCACGACGAGCGTGCCGGCTATCAGCGTGCCGGCCGAGCCGAGCGCTGTCGTACGTCTCAAGGGTCCTCCCCCAGATGGTGAAAGTCTGTTCGGGGGATCCTGCTTCCTCGCGACACACGAGAAAAGGGCGTACACCTGTTTCGCCTGTTTCTTTACCGAACCCATACCGGGGCGTCCTGTACCGCTGAGCGGACACCCCCGCCTGGCGCTCAGCGCCCTTCAGAACGGGGCGAGTTCGGCGAGGGCCGCGTCGAGCAGCCTGCGCAGCGCGAGGGCGTCGGGGGCGACGGCGGTGACGAGCGCGGCGGGTCCGGCGAGCGGCGCGATGACCGCGTTCTCCCCGAGAAGCCGCGTTTCCACCGGCTTGTCCCCGAAGGCGGGGTCGACGACGAGGAGTTGCCCGGTGGCCCGGTGGCCGCCGAGGACGGCGCCGCCGTCCCAGCCGCCGGGTGCCCCCGGCCCGTAGGCCAGCTCCTGGTCGAGCAGCGGCCGTCCGGCGACGCGGACGGTGAGCCGCGCCGAGAGCGTGCCGGGCGGTTCGCCGTGCCGGCCGAGGACCTGCTCCTCGCGCAGCACGAGCCGCGCCGTGGCGGCGAGGTCGACGGTGGTGCGCGTGCGCAGGTCGGAGCCGGCGGCGGAGACGAGCTGCTCGGGCAGCCAGCGGAGCACCGCCCCCTCCCCCACCGTCATCCGCAGCTCGTACGCGGCGGGCTCGCGCCCGCGCCCCGGCAGGGCGATCGTGGCGGCGGCCGCGTCGACGAGGAGCCTGGCCCGGTCCCGTACCTCCGTCTCGATCGCGAGCCGGTCACCGCCGAGCGGGGCGCTCATCGCCCCGACGACGGTGACCCTGGTGTACGGCTCCGGGCCCCGGGTCCGGCGCAGGGCGAGGGGCCCGTCGCTCTCCAGGACGGGCAGGGTGCCGTCGGCCGCGGCGGCGAGGCGGGCGGTGGCGCGCAGGCTCATGCGACCCAGGCGGCGAGCAGGCCGCGGACCCAGTCGGCGACCGGCCCGACACCGTTCTCGGCGCGCAGCGAGGTGAAGGCGACGGGCAGCTCGCCGCGCTGCTCGGCCGCGTCCCGGGCCATCCGGTCCAGGTCGGAGCCGACGTACGGGGCGAGGTCGGTCTTGTTGACGACGAGCAGGTCGGCGGTGGTGACGCCGGGGCCGCCCTTGCGGGGGATGTCGTCGCCGCCCGCGACGTCGATGACGAAGATCTGGGCGTCGACGAGGCCCTTGGAGAAGGTGGCGGTGAGGTTGTCGCCGCCGGACTCGACGAGGATCAGGTCGAGCGGCCCGACCGACTCCTCCAGCTCCTCGACGGCTTCGAGGTTGGCGGAGATGTCGTCGCGGATCGCGGTGTGCGGGCAGGCGCCGGTCTCGACGGCCTGGATGCGCTCGGGCGGCAGGACGGCGTTGCGGAGCAGGAACTCGGCGTCCTCGCGGGTGTAGATGTCGTTGGTGACGACGGCGAGCGAGAGGCTGTCGCGCAGTTCGCGGCAGAGGGCGGCGACGGTCGCGGTCTTGCCGGAGCCGACGGGGCCGCCGAGACCGATGCGGAGCGCGCGGCGGGTGCCGTCGGGGCGGTGGGCGTCGGCGGAGACGGCGCCGTGGTGGTGGTCGTGACCGAGGTGCATGGAGGCGACTCCTGGGGTTCCGTGGGTTACGAGGCGAAGAGGCGGACCGGCCAGGCCGCGTGGTGTTCGGCGGTGAGGTCGAGCAGGGGCGCGGACGCGGCGGGGAGCGCGTCGACGCCCTCCCGCGCGGCTTCCGCCGCCCGCGCGGCGACGCGGTCCATCTCGGGCGCGAGGCGGGCGAGGACGGCGGTCGCCCGGTACGGGTCGAGGCCGAGGAGGCGTACGGCGGCGGTGGCGGGGCCGCCGACCGTCTCGTACGCGACGCAGTGGGCGGCGTCCTCCGGACCGAGTCCCGCCGCCCTGGCGGTCGTGCCGAGGACGACGGGCTGGTGGGCGCCGCGCGGGAACGCGGCCGCGAGCGCGTCGAGTTCGGGGCTCGGCCAGGTGGCCCGTGCCGCCCGCATCAACTGGCGGCCGAGCCTGCGGGCTGCGGCCCGGAGGGCGGGTGAGGGCGTCCGGGCGTCGGCCGCCGCGTCGAGCGCGTACGGGTCGAGGCCGTGGGCCGCCCCCGCGGCGAGTCCGGCGGAGGTCAGGCCGACCGTGTGCAGCCGGCCCCGGCAGAAGGCCTCCAGGTCGGCGGCGTCCTTGAGGCGGCCCGCCCTGACGGCGGCCTCGGCGCCGCCGGAGTGGGCGTGCCCGCCGGCGGGGAACCGCCCGTCGGCGAGCACGAGGAGTGCGGAGCGGGACATGGCGGCGCCCTAGAAGAGGAAGTAGCGCTGGGCCATGGGCAGTTCGGCGGCCGGGGCCGGTTCCACCACCTCGCCGTCGATGGTCACCGTGAAGGTGTCGGCGTCGACCTCGACCCGGGGCAGGGCGTCGTTCTCGCGCATGTCGGCCTTGGTGACGCGGCGGGTCGAGCGGATCGCCGTGAACTCCTTGCCGACCCCGAGCCGTCGCGGCAGGTCGTCCTCGATGGCCGCCTCCGCCACGAAGTTGACCGAGCCGGCCTGCGCCGCCTTGCCGAGCGCGCCGAACATCGGCCGGGGCATGACGGGCTGGGGCGTCGGGATGGAGGCGTTGGCGTCGCCCATCTGCGCGTACGCGATCTGGCCGCCCTTGACGACGAGCTGCGGCTTCACACCGAAGAAGGCGGGGTCCCAGAGCACGAGGTCGGCGAGCTTGCCGGTCTCGACCGAACCGACGAGGTGGTCCATGCCCTGCGCGACGGCCGGGTTGATCGTGTACTTGGCGACGTAGCGGCGGGCCCGGTGGTTGTCGGCGCGGCCGTCGCCGGGGAGGGCGCCGCGCCGCCGCTTCATGACGTGGGCGGTCTGCCAGGTCCGCATGACCACCTCGCCGATCCGGCCCATGGCCTGGGAGTCGGAGGAGATGATCGAGATGGCGCCCATGTCGTGCAGGACGTCCTCGGCGGCGATGGTGGAGGGCCGGATGCGGGACTCGGCGAAGGCGAGGTCCTCGGGAACGGCCGGGTTGAGGTGGTGGCAGACCATCAGCATGTCGAGGTGTTCCTCGATGGTGTTGACGGTGTGCGGCCGGGTCGGGTTGGTCGAACTCGGCAGGATGTAGGGCTCGGAGACGACCGTGATGATGTCGGGCGCGTGCCCGCCGCCCGCGCCCTCCGTGTGGTACGCGTGGACGGTGCGGCCCGCGATGGCGGCGAGGGTCGAGCCGACGAACCCGGCCTCGTTGAGGGTGTCGGTGTGGATGGCGAGCTGGGCGCCCGTCTCCTCGCAGACTCCCAGGCAGGCGTCGATGACGGCCGGGGTGGCGCCCCAGTCCTCGTGGATCTTGAAGCCGAGTGCGCCGCCGCGCAGTTGGGAGTGCATGGCCTCGCGGGACATCGTGTTGCCCTTGCCGAGCAGGCCGATGTTGACCGGGAAGGTGTCGAGCGCCTCGAACATCCGGGCCAGGTGCCAGGGCCCGGGGGTGATCGTGGTCGCCTTGGTCCCCTCGGCCGGGCCCGTGCCGCCGCCGACGAGGGTGGTGACGCCGGTGGCGAGGGCCTGGTCGACGAGGGTCGGGGTGATGAAGTGGACGTGGGCGTCGACGGCTCCGGCGGTGAGGATCTTGCCGTTGCCGACGATGACCTCGGTCTCCGGGCCGATGACGAGGTCGGGGTGGACGCCGTCCATGGTGTCGGGGTTGCCGGCCTTGCCGATGCCGGTGATCCGGCCGTCGCGGATGCCGACGTCGGCCTTGACGACGCCCCAGTGGTCGAGGATCACGGCGCCGGTGACGACGGTGTCGGGGGCGCCCTCGGCGCGGGTCGTCCGGGCCTGGCCCATGGACTCGCGGACGACCTTGCCGCCGCCGAAGACGGCCTCCTCGCCCGCGCGGCCGGGGCCGCCGCAGCGGTCCTCCTCGATCTCGACGAGCAGGTCGGTGTCCGCGAGACGGATGCGGTCGCCGGTGGTGGGGCCGAACAGGTCGGCGTAGACGGCGCGGTGCAGCTCAGGCACGGGGGGCTCCGTTCGGGTCCAGCGGGCGGTCCAGCGGGCCCCGGTCCAGCGGACCCCGGTCCAGCGGGCCGGCGGTCTCGCCGCGCAGGCCGGGGACGATCCTGCGGCCCGCCAGGGGCACGAGCTCGACCTCGACGGGGATGCCGGGTTCGAAGCGGACGGCGGTCCCGGCCGCGATGTGCAGGCGCAGGCCGCGCGCGGCGGCCCGGTCGAACTCCAGGCCGGGGTTGACCTCGGCGAAGTGGTAGTGGGAGCCGACCTGGACGGGCCGGTCGGCGGCGTTGAGGACGGTCAGGCGGGTGACCGGGCGCCCTTCGTTCAGGGCCACGGGCCCGTCCGCGTACAGGATCTCTCCGGGGATCATCGGCGGCCGCCCGTCAGACGATCGGGTCGTGGACGGTGACGAGCTTGGTGCCGTCCGGGAAGGTGGCCTCCACCTGGACGTCGTGGATCATCTCGGGGATGCCCTCCATGACGTCGGCGCGGGTGAGCACCTTGCGGCCGGAGGCCATGAGTTCGGCGACGGTCCGGCCGTCGCGGGCGCCCTCCAGGATGTGCGAGGTCAGGAGGGCGACGGCCTCGGGGTGGTTGAGCCTGAGGCCGCGGGCGCGGCGCTTCTCGGCCACGTCGGCCGCGACGTGAATGAGCAGGCGTTCCTGTTCGTGCGGGCTCAGTTGCACTCTTCCACCTCATCGTCGTCGACCGGGACGGCACCCGGACAGCCGCGGACGTTACCCCCCTTCAACAGAGCGTTGAACTGTGAAGGGATGGTCCGCGGCCGGACATTGCACGTTAGGGCGGAAGTTTTTCCGGCTCGTTAACTCCGGCTTTGCGTTTTGATGATCATCGGGTCGGGTCGACGGACATCGACATCAGGCCACGCAGCCCGTCCTCCAGGACCTCGACGGAGACGTCGCCGAAGAGCGCCTGCTGGGCGATGAAGCCCTGGGCTGTGGCGACGAGGGTGCGGGCCACGTGGTCTGCGGGGACGTCGGCGGTCAGGATTCCGGCGTCGCGGTAGGCGGTGACGAGCCGGGCCCAGGCGACGCGCATGCCGTTGTAGCCCTCCGACAGGGTCTTCGCGAGCACCTCGTTGCGCAGGGTCTCCGTCCAGACCTGGATGACCAGGCGGGCGAAGGCCTGCCGGTCGGCGCCGGCGATCCGGGTGTCGAGGAAGAGCCCGATGACGGCCCCGAGGAGGACGTCGGGCGTGGGCGGCGGGGTGGTCCGCGCGGCCTCCTCGAAGGCGGCCCGGATGGTGGTGAAGGCCTCGGTGGCGATGGCCTCGATCAGCTCGTCCTTGCCGCGGAAGTAGCGGTATACCGCCCCCGCCGACAGGCCGACCTCGGTGAGGACGTCCTGCATGGAGCTGGCGTGGAAGCCGTTGCGCGCGAAGCAGCGGGCGGCGCCGTCGAGGATCTGGCGGCGACGGGCGTCGAGGTGTTCCTGGGAGACACGGGCCATCCCCAGAACCTAAAACGAATATTCATTCTTGACAACTCCGACGAGCCGCCGCACAGTGAAGGCGAAGTAAAACGAACGATCCTTCTCTTTGAATCGGGGGCTGCCATGCCGACCGCAACCGTCACCCCGCCCACCGCCACCCCGCCCACCGTCGCGGGGCGCAGGACCCTCGGCGCGCTCCTGCTGATCCCGGCCGTCGCCGCCCTGCTCCTGTGGGTCTTCGCCTGGCCCGCCGCGCGGATCGCGCCCCGCGACCTCCCGGTCGGCGTCGCCGGACCCGCCGCCGCGGCCGGCGCCGTCGAGCAGCGGCTCGGACGGCACGAGGGGGCCTTCGAGGTCCACCGGTACGAGGACGCGGCCGCGGCCAGGGCGGCCGTCGAGGCGCGCGATGTATACGGAGCCGTGGTCGTCTCCCCCGGAGGCACGGAACTGCTGACCGCGTCGGCGGGAAGCCCCGCCGTGGCCGCCCTGCTCCGCGAGGCCGTCGCCGCACAGGCGCCGGGCGGAGCGCCGGTCGAGGTCACGGACGTGGTCGCGGCCCCGGCCGGCGATCCCCGGGGCGCCGTGCTCGGCGCGAGCCTGCTCCCGCTCGCCCTCGTCGGCGCGGCCACCGGCGTCGCGACCGTCCTGCTCGGCCTTCGCGGCGCCCGCGCGGCGGCCGCCCTCACGGGCGCGGCGACCCTCGCGGGACTCGTGGGCGCGGCCGTCGCCCACAGCTGGCTCGGCGCCCTCGCCGGCGACTGGTGGGCCGAGGCCGGTGTCGTCGGGCTGACCGTCCTCGCGATCGGCGCGACCTTCGCGGGCCTCGCCACCCTCGTCGGGAAGCCGGGCTTCGGCCTCGCGGCCCTCCTGACGATCCTGCTCGGCAACGCGTACTCGGGTCTCTCCAGCGCCCCCGAGCTGCTGCCCACGGCCGTCGGCACCCTCGGCCAGTGGCTTCCGCCGGGCGCCGCGATCTCGGCGCTCCGGTCCGTCTCCGCCTTCGACGGCGCGGCGGCGGCCGGACCGCTCCTGGTCCTCTCCCTGTGGGCGGCGGCGGGGCTCCTCGCCACCGCCCTGGGCGCCCGCCGCCGGCGGCCGGCTCCGACCGCGGCTCCGACGGCGCCCCCGGTTCCGGCCCAGGCGGGCTGACCCCGCCC
>NZ_JBFADU010000013.1:0-172641 GCF_040641575.1 Streptomyces sp. NPDC020807 | reverse complement strand
CTGCCCCCGCCCCGCAACCCGGCCGCGCACCCCCGCTCCAGCGGACGGGGGTGCGCGGCTTCCGTGTGTCGCGGCTCAGGAAGTGCCCGGCGGCCGGTGGTGGGCGGCGATCCCGAAGCGGCTCTGTTCGCCGGGAGAGGAGTCGACGGCCCGCAGGGAGGAGAGCGAGGAGACCACCTGCTCGTCGGCGGGCTTCTCGGCCGCTTCGAGTTCGGCCAGGTCAGCGGCGGAGACGAGGGCGACGAGCGGCTTCCCGTGCCGGGTCACGACCACGCGCTCACCGCCGTACACGACGCGGTTGATGAGGTCGGCGAGCTCAGCCCGCGCTTGCGTCACCGGAATCTCGTAGGTCATGCTCACCATCTTACGGACTGTACGTCCTGTACATTTTTGACAGACGGAGGTGTGCACCCATGGACGCTCGCTACGTTCTGCCCGAGTTCACGGAGCGGACCGGCTTCGGAACCCGGACCCTCGACCCGTACTCCAAGCTCCTCGACGCCCGGATCGTCTTCCTCGGCACGCCGGTCGACGAGGCCTCGTCCAACGACGTCATCGCCCAGCTCCTGTACCTCGACCACGCGGAGCCGGGCCGGGACATCTCGCTCTACATCAACTCCCCCGGCGGCTCGGTCACCGCCATGAGCGCCGTCCACGACACGATGCGGTCGCTGCACAGCGACGTGGAGACCACCTGCCTCGGCCAGGCCTGCGACACCGCCGCCGTCCTGCTCGCCGCCGGGACCCCGGGGAAGCGGCTGATCCTGCCCGGCGCCCGGGTCACCCTCAGGGAACCGGCGCTCGACGAGCCCGTCCACGGGCAGCCGAGCGACCTCGGCATCGCGGCGGGCGAGCTGCTGCGGCTGCGCGGGCTGGTCGCCGGGATGCTCGCCGAGCACTCGGGCAGGGACCGCGAGCGGGTCGACGCGGACATCGAGCGGCTGACCGTGCTCGACGCCCCGGCGGCGGTCGCGTACGGCCTGGCGGACCACGTGGTGACGAGCCGGCGCGCCGTCGGCGGCGGGTCGGGGCGGTGAGGCGGCCGTGGTTCCCGACCTGCCGCCGCTGCCCGCCCTGACCCGGGCCGAGGCCGAACTCGTCGACGCGTACCTCGAAGTCGTCGACCTCCTGGGGAAGATCAATCCATCCAGGGGCACACATACTTATGGGGCGTTGCGGGCGGCTCAGGCCCTGGTGGGACGGGCGCAGGCGTTGCGCGAGGCGCTGACGCTCATGCATGTGCGGGGCGAGAGCGAGGTCCACGCGGAGACATTGGCGCGTGCGCTACGGGTGTTGGACGGAGAGCGACGAGCCGGCCGGGTCACCGTCCCGGGGGACCCGGCGAGTTGACGTCGGGGCGTGTCGTGTCGAGGTCCGCACGGCCGACGGAGCGCGCAGAAACCCTCCCCCGTTCGGCGTAGTCACGACTGCGTCACCGCACGGGAGCGAGTTGCGCAACAGGTGTACGCATTTGGCGGAATCGAACGTTCCATCGCTGGTGCGCGGCTCGTCGGCCAAACCTCCAGTGATCACAAAGGCTGCTTGTCCACCCGTACGGAGCAGTCGTGAGGAGCCTCACATAACGCCGTTTCCGCTCGGAATTCGCCCATGTCGTGGGTCAAGATCCTCGACGACGACAAGCCCCCGCCACCGCGGCGGGGCGGTCCGGGCGGACGCCGAGTCCTGCCGCTGCCCCGGACGACTGGTCGACAGGAGTGGTTCGGCAGGAGTGGAGGACCCAGGCAGTACGGGACGTACGCGCTGTTTCGACGGCGTGGTCGTCCCTTGGGGTGAAGCCGCGCGAGCGGCCGGGCATCTTCGCCTGCCCGAACCCGACAGGTCATCCTTCACAGGCGGCTGACGAAGGGTTGCGCATGACCGCGCAGATGCACGTCCCGTCCCTGCTGTCCCGGGCCGGAGCCGTCTCGGCTCTCACCCTCGCCGCCGTCGGCGGCACGCTGTTCGCACCAGGTGCGGCACCGGAGGCCCAGGCGGCAACGGCACACGCGAACAAGGCACTGAGCATCGCGGCGGCCAAGAAGGGCTCGCCCTACCGATGGGGAGCCGTCGGACCCACCCGGTTCGACTGCTCCGGTCTCACGCTCTACGCGTACAAGAAGGCGGGCAAGTCGCTGCCCCGTACCGCGCAGCAGCAGTACAACAAGACCCGGCACATTTCCAAGGCCAGCAGGCAGAAGGGGGACCTGGTCTTCTTCCACTCCGGCGGAAGGGTCTACCACGTCGGCATCTACGCCGGCAGCGGCAAGATCTGGCACTCGCCCAAGACGGGCTCCTGGGTGAAGCTCGACAGAATCTGGTCGTCGAAGGTCTACTACGGCCGCGTCCGCTGATCCCTGAGCGGTAGCCCGGAGGACCGGGGGGTGCGGTGGCGCCGCCGCACCCCCCCGCCTCCGGCACGTGCCCGCTACACGCTCGCCGCCAGGGACGCCGTCCACGGCAGCGTGATCCACACCGTCTTCCCGCCCTCCGCCGTCGGAGTCACGGAGAGACGGCCCCCGGCCTCCGCCGCCAGGACCCTGATGATGACCATGCCGCGGCCGTTGTCCTGCTGCACCGCCGCCGGCAGCCGCCGGGGCCAGCGCGGATGGCTGTCGGTCACCCCGATGTGCAGCCGCTCCTCCCGTTCCAGCCTCAGGTCGACCGTGAACGTCGGCGACTGCCCGAAGGTGTGCTGAACGGCGTTGGTGGCCAGCTCCGAGACGATCAGCCGGATCGAGTCCGCGCTCTCCGCGCCGTCGTCGAGCCCCCAGCCGCCCAGAACCTCCGCGACGTACCGCCGTGCCGTGCGCACCGAGGCGGGATCGCTCGGCAGCGTGACGGATGCTTCCTGATGATCTGCCATGGCGCCGCTGTCCCTTTCCCACCCCGGGACACCGCCCCGGTAAGCGCGCCCCGCCCGGATTGCGCTGCGCGTCAGAGTGCCACCGATCGTGCCGCCCCGGGCGGGCTTCCACCACGATATGTACGCATCTATCGCCCGAAGCGGTGAACTCCGGCGTGGCTCAACGCCCTTGGGGTGCCGTCCGCAGGATCGTCGCCACCGCCCGCCGGATCTCCGCCTCGGTCAGGTCGGCGCGGGCCGTGAGCCGCAGCCGCGAGATGCCGTCCGGTACGGACGGGGGCCGGAAGCACCCGACGGCCAGGCCCTGCTCGCGGCAGTCCGCCGCCCACCGCAGCGCCGCCTCCGGCGAGGGCGCGCGGACCGAGACGACGGCCGCGTCCGGCCGCGCGGCGGTCAGACCGGCCGCCGTGAGGAGCTCGTACAGAGTGGTGGCGACGGTCCCCGCCCGGGCGGGGAGCGCCGGTTCGGCGGCGATCAGGCGCAGGCTCGCGAGCGCGCCGCCGACGGCAGCCGGGGCGAGGCCGGTGTCGAAGATGAAGGTGCGCGCCGCGTTGACGAGGTGCTCGATGACGCGGGCCGGGCCGAGGACCGCGCCGCCCTGGCTGCCGAGGGACTTGGAGAGGGTGAGGGTGGCGACGACGTCCTCGTCGCCCGCGAGCCCCGCCTCGTGCAGCGCTCCGCGTCCGCCGTCGCCGAGGACGCCGAAGCCGTGGGCGTCGTCGACGACGAGCCCGGCGCCGTGCGCGCGGCAGGCGTGGGCCAGCGCGGCCAGCGGGGCCCTGTCCCCGTCCACGGAGAAGACGGAGTCGCTGACGACCAGGGCGCGGCGGCCGGGGTGCGCGTCGAGCGTCTTGGCGACGGCCTCGGGGTCGGCGTGCGGGACGACGGCTGCCTCGGCGCGGGCGAGGCGGCAGCCGTCGACGATCGAGGCGTGGTTGGAGGCGTCCGAGACGATCAGGGAGCCGGGGCCGCCGAGCGCGGTGAGCGCGGCGAGGTTGGCGGCGTATCCGGAGGAGAGGACGAGGGCCGCCTCGAAGCCGGTGAAGGCCGCGAGTTCGCGCTCCAGGAGCGTGTGCAGCTCGGTGGTGCCGGTGACGAGCCGGGAGCCGGTGGCGCCGGCGCCCCAGCGCCGCGCCGCCTCGGCCGCCGCCCCGGTGACCTCCGGGCGGCGGGTGAGGCCGAGGTAGTCGTTGCTCGCCAGGTCGAGGAGGTCCGAGTCGGCGGGCCGGGGCCGCAGCACCCGGACGAGTCCGGCCTCCGCCCGGCGGCGCGCCTCCGCGTCGGTCCAGTCGAAAGCGGTCCGGCGCGGGCCCTCGGCCCGGGCGTCGTCGGCCTGTGACATGCGGCGATCCTTTTGTAGGCAGCGCACAGACCCTAACCGGAGGACGCCGGGGCCGGGATGTGGTCATCCACACACCTCGTTCCGGACCGTTTGTTCGGTTCCTCCTTGGCCAGGGGGCGGGCGGTAGGCAAGGATCAGCCCTTATGGACCTGCTGAACACGCTGGTGGAGAAGGGGCTTCGGCGCGAGCTGCCGACCCGTGAAGAAGCGCTCGCCGTCCTGGCGACCTCCGACGACGAACTGCTCGATGTGGTGGCGGCCGCCGGGAAGGTGCGCCGCCAGTGGTTCGGGCGGCGCGTGAAGCTGAACTACCTGGTGAACCTGAAGTCGGGGCTGTGCCCCGAGGACTGCTCGTACTGCTCGCAGCGGCTCGGTTCCAAGGCCGAGATCCTGAAGTACACGTGGCTGAAGCCGGACGAGGCCTCCCAGGCCGCCGCGGCGGGCGTCGCCGGCGGCGCCAAGCGGGTCTGCCTGGTCGCGAGCGGTCGCGGTCCGACGGACCGGGACGTCGAGCGCGTCGGCAGGACCATCGAGGCGATCAAGGAGCAGAACGAGGGCGTCGAGGTGTGTGCCTGCCTCGGTCTGCTCTCGGACGGCCAGGCGGAGCGGCTCAAGGAGGCCGGCGCCGACGCGTACAACCACAACCTCAACACGTCCGAGGCGACGTACGGGGGCATCACCAAGACCCACACCTACGCGGACCGCGTCGACACCGTGCAGAAGGCGCACGCCGCCGGCCTGTCGGCCTGCTCCGGTCTGATCGCGGGCATGGGCGAGAGCGACGAGGACCTCGTCGACGTCGTGTACGCGCTCCGCGAGCTCGACTCGGACTCGGTGCCGGTCAACTTCCTCATCCCGTTCGAGGGCACGCCGCTCGCCAAGGAGTGGAACCTCACCCCGCAGCGCTGCCTGCGGATCCTCGCGATGGTGCGGTTCGTCTGCCCCGACGTCGAGGTCCGGATCGCGGGCGGGCGCGAGGTGCACCTGCGCTCGATGCAGCCGCTGGCCCTGCACATCGCCAACTCGATCTTCCTCGGCGACTACCTGACGAGCGAGGGCCAGGCCGGTCAGGCCGACCTGGACATGATCGCGGACGCCGGCTTCGAGGTGGAGGGCGCGGGCACGACGACGCTCCCGAAGCACCGGGCGGACGCGCTCGCGGCGGCGGGCGGCGGCTGCGGCTCCTCCGCGTCGGCGGGCGGCTGCGGCTCGGAGGCCTCGGCGGGCTGCGGCTCGCACGCGGAGGAGGGCGGCGGCGGCTGCGGCCCGTGCGGCGGTCACGCGGAGACGGCCCCCACGGCGGCCGCCACGGCTCCGGGCCGGAGCGCCGACGAGGCCCGTACGGACCTGGTGGCGGTACGCCGCCGGGGCGCGGGCACGGACCTGGCGCCGAATGCGTAACGACGAACTCCTCGCCCTGGACCGGGCACACGTCTGGCACCCGTACGGCCCCATGCCGGGCCGTACGGACCCGCTGGTCGTCGCGTCCGCGTCCGGGGTGCGCCTCCGGCTGGCCGAACCGGCCGAGGGGCGGGACGAGTTGATCGACGGCATGTCCTCCTGGTGGTCGGCCGTCCACGGCTACAACCACCCCGTCCTCAACGAGGCCGTGCGCGGGCAGCTCGACCGGATGAGCCACGTCATGTTCGGCGGGCTCACCCACGAGCCGGCCGTCCGGCTGGCGGCGCGGCTCGTCGAGATCACCCCGGAGCCGCTGCGGCACGTCTTCCTCAGCGACTCCGGGTCGGTCTCCGTCGAGGTCGCGGCCAAGATGTGCCTCCAGTACTGGCGCTCGGTGGGCCGCCCCGGCAAGCAGCGGCTGCTGACCTGGCGCGGCGGCTACCACGGCGACACCTGGCAGCCGATGTCCGTGTGCGACCCCGATGGCGGGATGCACGAGCTGTGGCAGGGCGTGCTCCAGGCGCAGGTGTTCGTGGACACGCCGCCGGTCGCGTACGAGGAGTCGTACGCGGAGCTCCTGCGCGCCGAGATCGGGCGTCACGCGCACGAGCTGGCCGCGGTGGTCGTGGAGCCGGTGGTGCAGGGCGCGGGCGGGATGCGGTTCCACGACCCGGGGTACCTGCGGGTGCTGCGGGAGGCGTGCGACGCGCACGACGTGCTGCTCGTCTTCGACGAGATCGCGACCGGCTTCGGCCGTACGGGCACGCTCTTCGCCGCCGACCAGGCGGGGGTCTCGCCCGACGTGATGTGCCTGGGCAAGGCGCTGACCGGCGGTTACCTGTCGATGGCGGCGACGCTCTGCACGAGCCGGGTGGCCGACGGGATCTCGCGGGGCGAGGTGCCGGTCCTGGCGCACGGCCCGACGTTCATGGGCAACCCGCTGGCCTCGGCGGTGGCGTGCGCCTCGATCGACCTGCTGCTGTCCCAGGACTGGCAGGTCGAGGTCAAGCGCATCGAGGCGGGGCTGCGGAGCGGGCTCGCCCCGGCCGCGGACCTCCCCGGCGTGCGCGAGGTGCGGGTGCGGGGAGCGATCGGCGTCGTCCAGCTCGACCACGACGTCGACATGGCGGCGGCGACGCGGGCGGCGGTCCGGGAGGGCGTGTGGCTGCGCCCGTTCCGCGACCTGATCTACACGATGCCGCCGTACGTCACGGACAACGAGGACCTCGCCCGGATCTCCGCCGCCGTGTGCGCGGCGGCGGCCGCGGGCTGACCCGCGAACGGGAACGAAGGACCGAGGGAAGGACCGAGGGAACAGTGGGAATCGTCGTCGTCAGCGGTACGGGGACCGAGATCGGCAAGACGGTCGTGACCGCGGCGGTGGCCGCCGTCGCCACGGCCGCCGGGCGGAGGGTCGCGGTCCTGAAGCCCGCGCAGACGGGCGTCGGCCCGGACGACACGGGCGACGCCGACGAGGTCGTCCGCCTCTCGGGCGCGGTGTCCGCCGTCGAACTGGGCCGGTTCCCGGAGCCGCTGGCCCCGGGCACGGCCGCCCGCCGCGCGGGCCTCGCGCCCGTCGGCCCGCGGCAGGTCGCCGAGGCGGCCCGCGAGCTGGCGGGCACGCACGACCTGGTCCTCGTGGAGGGCGCGGGCGGGCTGCTCGTCCGTTTCGACGAGGAGGGCGGGACCCTCGCCGACGCGGCGGCCCTGCTCGGCGCCCCGGTCCTGGTCGTCGCCACGGCCGGCCTCGGCACGCTCAACTCGGCCACCCTGACGGCCGAGGCCCTGCGCTCGCGCGGGATCGAGCAGCTGGGCGTGGTCGTCGGCAGCTGGCCGGACGACCCTGACCTGGCCTCCCGCTGCAACCTGACGGACCTCCCGGAGTCGGCGGACGCCCCGCTCCTGGGCGCGGTCCCGGAGGGCTCGGGCTCCCTCGCCCCGACGGCCTTCCGCGCGGCGGCGGCCGGGTGGCTGGCCCCGGCGCTGGGCGGCACGTGGGACGCGGGGGAGTTCGTCGAGCGGTTCGGCGAGCCGTCCGGGAAGACCCCGACCCCACGGGTCCTGTCCGGCGGATCAGGGTCGGACACCCCCTGGGCTGCGGGCATGCGCGCGCGTGTTCAGGAGATCGTCTTCGACTGTGCCGATCCCTCCGGCCTCGTCCGGTTCTGGGCGGGGCTGCTCGGGGGTGATCCCGTGGACCGCTCCGCCGACTGGTCGTACGTCGACCCCCCGGAGTTCGTGCGGCTCGCCTTCCAGCGCGTGCCGGAGGGCAAGGCCGTGAAGAACCGGCTGCACCTCGACGTGGAGGTGGCCGACCCCGGGCTCGCCGCCGACGCGGTGCTCGGGTCGGGGGCGGTACGGGTCGGGGGCCTCGTCACGGACGAGCAGGGCTCCTTCCAGGTCATGCGGGATCCCGAGGGCAACGAGTTCTGCTTCGTGACCGGGTGACGCGCCGGGGCCGACGCCTCGGGCCGCCGACGCCCCGGGCCGCGGGCGTCACCGGTCGCAGGCGTCACCGGTCGCAGGCGTCACCGGTCGCAGGCGTCACCGGTCACGGGCGTCACCGGTCACGGGCGTCTCGGGATGCGAAACTCCGTCGCCGCCGCCCCTCCCCCGTGGTGGGATCCCGACCATGATCGACCTACAGATTCGTCCCGCCCGGACCGACGAGGCCGAGGCCGTCCTGGCCTTCTGGAAGGAGTCCGCCGAGGGCACCTCCATCTCCGACGACGTGCACGGGGTGACCCGGCTCGTCGAGCGCGACCCGGAGGCCCTCATCCTCGCCGTGGCCGACGGGCTGATCGTCGGCTCCGTGATCGCCGGATGGGACGGCTGGCGCGCCTCCCTCTACCGGCTCGCCGTCCTCCCCTCCCACCGTCGCCAGGGCATCTCCACGGCCCTCCTCCGCGCCGCGGAGGAACGGTTCGTCGCGCTCGGCGGCCGACGCGCGGACGCGATGGTCCTCGAACGGAACGAGACCGGTCGGCGCCTGTGGACGGCGGCCGGGTACGGGCGCGAGGACCACTGGCGCCGGTGGACGAAGCCGCTCGGCGCCTGATCGGCGGCGGGGCGACCCGTCCCGCGTTTTGCCTGTCCTTTACTATGGTCGTCGTACAAGAACCCGACGACCGAAAGGTGTGAGCGTCCGCCCATGGGCGAGCCTCCCAGTAGCACTGCCTCCGATCACCGTCATCGAGCGTGCCGACATCGAGCGATCCTTCCCCCGCTGGCTGATCATGGGACGGAGGTGAACCGATGACCGAAGTGCTCCTGCTCCTGATCGCCCTGCTGCTGTCGCTCGCGTGCGGCGCCTTCGTCGCGGCCGAGTTCTCGCTCACCACCGTCGAGCGCGGCGAGCTCGAGGCCGCCGCCGCGCGCGGCGAGCGCGGAGCGGCCGGCGCGCTCAAGGCCGTCCGGTCGCTGACCTTCCAGCTCTCCGGCGCCCAGCTCGGCATCACCGTCACCAACCTGGTGGTCGGCATGCTCGCCGAGCCCTCGATCGCCAAGCTGATCCAGGGCCCCATGGAGGCCCTCGGCCTCTCCCCCTCCGTGGCCTCCTCGGTCGCCCTCGTCCTCGGCACCGCCCTGTCGACCGTCGTCCTGATGGTCGTCGGCGAGCTGGTCCCGAAGAACTGGGCGATCTCCTCGCCCCTCGCGGTCGCGAAGGTCGTGGCGAACCCGCAGCGGGTGTTCACGGCCGCCTTCAAGCCCCTGATCAGCCACCTCAACAACACCGCGAACCGGATCCTGCGCCGTCTCGGCATGGAGCCGGCGGAGGAGCTCGCCTCCGCGCGCTCCCCGCAGGAGCTCGTGGCGCTCGCCCGGCACTCCGCCAAGGAGGGCGCGCTCGAAGCCGACACGGCCGAGCTGTTCGTCCGTACGCTCAACCTGGCCGAGCTCACCGCGGAGAACGTGATGACGCCCCGCGTCCAGGTCACCGCGCTCGACGTGCAGGCGACCGCCGAGGACGTGGCGAACGCGACCCGCGCGACCGGTCTCTCCCGCTTCCCCGTCTACCGGGGCAGCCTCGACGCGGTCGTCGGCATCGCCCACATCAAGGACGTCCTCGCCATACCGGCCGAGGAGCGGACGCGCCGCCGCATCGGCGACATGGTCCGCGAGCCTCTGCTCGTCCCCGAGACCCTCACCGTGGACCGGCTCCTCGACCGGCTGTCCGGGAAGCAGACCATGGCGGTCGTCATCGACGAGTACGGCGGTACGGCCGGCGTCGTGACCCTGGAGGACATCGTCGAGGAGGTCGTCGGCGAGGTCCGCGACGAGCACGACCCGCACGAGACGCCGGACCTGGCGCGGGCCGGCGAGGACGCGGACGGGCGCGAGCTCTGGTCCGCCGACGGCGCCGCCCGTACGGACCAGGTCGGGGCGATCGGCCTGCGCGTGCCGGACGGCCCGTACGAGACGCTCGCGGGCGTCGTCGCCACCGAGCTCGGCCGGATCCCGGCCGTCGGTGACAGCGTGGAGCTCGCCGGCTGGCGCCTCGACGTCGTCGACGCCTCGGGCCGCCGCGCGGCGCGCGTCCTGATGCACGCCCCGATCCGGGACGCGGAGGACGAGGACGCGGAGGAGCACGGTCACGGACACCGCCACGGACGCGGTCACCGGGACGACAAGTCCCTCAGGAGCGGGAACGACAAGTCCCCCGGGACGGGGAACGAGAAGACGCGCGAAGCGGCGCACGAGAACGGGGAGGCCGGCCGATGATCGCCATCCAGCTGCTGATCGGTTTCCTGACCCTCGTCGTCAACGCCTTCTTCGTCGGCGCCGAGTTCGCCCTGATCTCCGTCCGCCGCAGTCAGGTCGAGCCCCTGGCAGAGGCCGGTGACCGCAAGGCGCGCAGCGTCATCTGGGGTCTCGAGCACGTCTCCGCGCTGCTCGCCGCCGCCCAGCTCGGCATCACGCTCTGCACCCTGATCCTCGGCATCGTCGCCGAGCCGGCCATCGCGCACCTCCTGGAGCCGGTCTTCGACGCCCTGGGCGTGCCGCACGGCCTGGTGCACCCGATCTCGTTCGTGATCGCGCTCTCCGTGGCGACGTACCTGCACATGCTGCTCGGCGAGATGGTCCCGAAGAACATCGCGCTCGCGGAGCCGACCCGTACGGCGCTGCTCCTCGGCCCGCCGCTGGTGACGCTCGCGCGGGCGCTGCGGCCGGTGATCTTCGCGATCAACGCCTTCGCCAACGCCCTGCTGCGGCTGCTGCGGGTGGAGGTCAAGGACGAGGTCGCGGCCACGTTCTCGGACGACGAGCTGGCCCGTATGGTCACCGACGCGGGCGACGCCGGCCTCCTGGACGACCGCGCCGCCGAGCGGCTGCACGACGCGCTCGAACTGGGCCGCCGCCCGGTCCGTGACGTCGTGATGCCGGCGGAGAAGGTGGTGTACGCGCAGGTCGAGACGACTCCTGAGGAGCTGGAGGCGCTGTCGGCGTCGACGGGCTTCTCGCGCTTCCCGGTCCTCGACGCGGAGCGCCGGATCCTGGGCTACCTGCACGTCAAGGACGCCCTGGACGTCACCCCGCGCGACCTGCCGTTCCCGGTGTCGGCGATGCGGCCGATCGCCCGGGTGCGGGCGGCGACGCCGCTCGACGACGTGCTGACGGCGATGCGCCGCAGCCGTACGCACCTGGCGGCGGTCCTCGACGAGGACGGCAAGCCGGCCGGTCTCGTGACGATGGAGGACGTGCTCCGCGAGCTGGTGGGGCGCCCGGCGGCACCGTAACCGGACGGGAAGTACGCGGGGCCGAGGGCCCGGGGACCGCTCCCCGGGCCCTCGTGGCGTTCAGCGCGCCCGCCACCACGTGGTGCTGTCGGCCGGGAGGAGTACGGCTCCGGTGGCGTCGGTGGCGGGGGGTTCGGCGGACCACAGGACGGGGTCGCCGAGGCCGGTGGCGTCGAGCGGGACCGGGCGGTCCGAGGTGTTGACCGCGCAGACCAGGCCGCCGGCGTCGCTGTCGCGGCGGAAGGCCAGGACGCCGGGGACGGGCTCCAGCCACTCCACGGCCCGGCCCGCGCCGAGGGCGGGGTGGTCCCGGCGCAAGCGCAGGGCGCTGCGGTAGAGCTCCAGGACGGAGCGCGGGTCGCCGGACTGGGCCTCGACGCTGAGCTCGGCCCACCGGTCCGGCTGGGGCAGCCAGGTGGGGGCGGAGTCCGCGGGCCCGAAGCCGTACGGGGCCTCGGTGCCGGACCACGGGATCGGCACCCGGCAGCCGTCCCGCAGGCCGTTGCCGCCGTCGGGGCGCCGGAACGAGGGGTCCTGGCGGACCTCGTCGGGGAGGTCGTCGACCTCGGGGAGGCCGAGCTCCTCGCCCTGGTAGAGGTAGGCGGAGCCGGGCAGGGCGAGCATGAGGAGCGCGGCGGCCCTGGCGCGGCGCGTGCCGCGGGCCGGGTCCCCCTCGGCGTACCGGCTGGCGTGCCGGACGACGTCGTGGTTGGAGAGGGTCCAGGTGGTGGGGGCGTCGACGGCCAGCATGGAGTCGAGCGAGAGGGTGATCAGCTCGCGGAGCTCCGCCGCCTCCCAGGCGGCGTTCAGGAACTTGAAGTTGAAGGCCTGGTGGAGCTCGCCGGGCCGGACGTACCGGGCGGTGCGCTCCAGGGTGTCGGTCCAGGCCTCCGCGACGGCGATGCGCTGGTCGGAGTACTCCTCCAGGACCGTGCGCCAGTCGCGGTAGATCTCGTGGACGCCGTCCTGGTCGAAGTACGGGACCCGCTTCTCGGCGAGCAGGGCGAGCTGCTCGTGGTGGCCGACGTCGGGGAGCCCGGCGGCCTTCACCAGGCCGTGGGCGACGTCGACCCGGAAGCCGTCGACGCCGAGGTCGAGCCAGAAGCGGAGGATGGTGCGGAACTCGTCCCGTACCGCCGGGGAGTCCCAGTCGAAGTCGGGCTGCTGCGGGGCGAACAGGTGCAGGTACCACTCGCCGGGCGTGCCGTCGGGTTCGGTGGTCCGCGTCCAGGCGGGGCCGCCGAAGAGCGAGATCCAGTCGTTGGGCGGCAGTTCGCCGTTCGGGCCCCGTCCGGGGCGGAAGTGGAAGCGGTCGCGCAGCGGCGATCCGGCGCCCTCGCGGAGAGCCTGACGGAACCAGGGGTGGTCGTCCGAGCAGTGGTTGGGGACGAGGTCGACGACGACCCGGAGCCCGTGGGCGTGGGCGTCGACGATGAGCGCCTCCGCGTCCGCGACGCTGCCGTACACCGGGTCGACGGCCCGGTAGTCGCTCACGTCGTAACCCCCGTCGGCCTGCGGCGAGGTGTAGAACGGCGAGATCCAGAGCGCGTCGACGCCCAACTCCCGCAGGTAGCCGAGGCGGCTGCGGATGCCCGGGAGGTCGCCGCGGCCGTCGCCGTCGCTGTCGGCGAAGCTGCGTGGATAGACCTGGTAGATGACGGCGTCGTGCCACCAGCCCTGGTACGTCCTGCTCCGGGCCGGAGCCGGTGCGGCGGGTGCGGTCATGGGGAGCTCCTCGGCAGGGTCTGGTCGGTGGGGACGGCGGGTCCCGATGGTCGCAGCGCGCGTGACCGGCATGCAAGAGGTTGCTGAAATTTTCAGAGATCTCTTGTGGCCGGTATCGATCAGCTGTTTCACTGGCGCCTCCCAGGGAGTTGACGATCACTCCGGCATGCAGCCGGCCGATCCGAGGAGTGCCGTGACGACGCAGACAGCAGTCACCGAACCCGGAGTCAGAGCCGACGAGAGAGGCTTCGCCCTTCTGTCGCCGGACGGCGTCGCGTACCGCGTCGACATCGTCGGCTCGCTGCTCGACCCCGAGAACCCGGCCCTGGCCGACCACTGCGAGGGCCGCCGGACCGTGGCCTTCCTCGGCCCCACCGTCGACCGGCTCTACGGCGAGCGCATACGCCGCTACCTCGACGCCCGCCTCGCTCCCGGCAGTTGGTCGGTGGTGCGGATCGGCGGCGGCGAGCACCACAAGACGATGGACGCGGTCGAGACGATCTGCGCCGAGGCCAAGGCGGCCGGGCTCGACCGGCGCGGGGTGATGCTCGCCTTCGGCGGCGGGGTCACCTGCGACCTGGTGGGCTTCGCCGCGGCGATCTACAGCCGGGGCGTCCGCTACATCAAGGTCAACACCACGCTCGTCGGCCAGGTCGACGTCGGCGTCGGCGTGAAGACCGGCGTGAACGCCCTCGGCACCAAGAACATGCTCGGCGCCTACCACCCGGCCCACGCCTCGCTCAACGACCCGGCCTTCCTGACTACCCTGCCGGACCGTCAGATCCGCTGCGGCATGGGCGAGATCGCCAAGATGGCGGTCATCCGGGACGAGCGGCTCTTCCGCGTCCTGGAGGCGTGCCCCGAGGTGTTCCGCCGGCCGGTGGACGAGCCCGCCTGGCTGGCCGGCGCCTCCGGCGGGCGCGGGGTGGAGGACTACGTGCTCCGCACCTCCATGGCGCTGATGATGGAGGAGCTCTGCCCCAACCTCCGCGAGCACGACCTGGCCCGGCTCGTCGACTTCGGGCACACCTTCGGGCCCGTGATCGAGACCGCGAGCGAGTACCGGGTCGCGCACGGCGAGTCCGTCGCCATCGACATGGCGATCTCCAGCGAACTCGCCCGTGTCATGGGCCTGATCAGCGCGGAGGACTGCGAGCGGATCGTCCGTCTGATCGCCGCGCTCGACCTGCCCGTGTACGACCCCGGCACCTGCACGCCCGAGCTGATGGAACGGGCGCTGCGGGCCTCCTGGGAGCGGCGCGGCAGGCGACTGCACCTCGTGGTGCCGGACGGGATCGGCACGGCGGTCTTCGTCGACGACCTGGAGGACGTCCCGGCCGCCGCCCTGGAGGAGGCGCTCGACGCCCTGGCCGTCCGCCCCGCGCCCGCCGAGCCCGTCGCCCGCTGAGCCCGTCGACCGCCGAGCCCGTCGACCGCCGCGAGCGCGCGCCCCGCCGAGCACGCGCGCCCCGTACGCCGAGGGCAGCCGCCCGTACGCCGAGGGCGCCCGCCCGTACGCCCCCACCCACTTCTGGAGCCACATCGATGATCCCGTCCGAACCGACCCGCGGAGTCACCCGCGCCCGGGTCTCCAACCTGCACGAAGGGCTGCTCCGCGCGGTCACCTCGGACCACGACGGGATCGGCACCATCCACGTCCACCGCGCCTTCGACCGGATGCGCGCCCCGGCCGGAGTCGCCTTCATCGACCTGGTCGTGCTGCCGCCGGGCACCTCCATAGGCACGCACCGCCACGGCAACGACGAGGAGACCTACGTCGTCCTGGCCGGCCGCGGCCGGATGACCGTGGACGACGAGGAGTTCGCGGTCGGCCCCGGCGACGTCGTGGTCAACCGCCCCTTCGGCCGCCACGGCCTCGCCAACGACTCGGAGGCCGACCTCCACCTCCTCGTCTTCGAGCTGGCCCCGATCGGCGGCGCCCGATGACCGGCCCCCGCCAGCTCGACCTGCTGGCCCGCGAGTCGGCCCACCTCGCCCCCGGCGCCTCGGAGGAGTCCGCGCTCGGCCGCCGGGTCTTCGTCGAGGGCCGGGGCGCCGTCCTCACCGACCTCGACGGCGACCAGTACATCGACTTCGCCGCCGGCACCCTCACGCAGTCGCTCGGCCACTGCCACCCCGAGGTCGTCGCCGCCCTCACCGAGCAGGCCTCGAAGCTGTGGAACGTCCACGACTTCGCGACCGAGGGCCGGGCGGAACTCTGCGAGCTGCTCGCCCGGCTGCTGCCGGAGGAGCTCGACACGTACGCCTTCTTCTCCACCGGCGCCGAGGTCGTCGAGGCGGCCCTGCGCGCCGTCCAGGCCGTCGCCGAACCCGGCCGCAACCGGGTCGGCGCCCTCCGCCACGGCTTCCACGGCAAGACCCAGGGCGCCCGGATGCTCGTCCACTGGGACATCGGCAACCAGGCCTTCGCGGGCAACAGCGTCCTCGGCTACTCCCCGTACTGCTACCGCTGCCCGCTCGACCTGGAGTACCCCTCCTGCGGGGTGCGCTGCGCGACGCTCGTCCGCCGGCACATCGCGGAGAAGCCGAACGTCTCGGCGCTGGTCTTCGAGCCGGTGCTCGGCGCCGCCGGCGTCATCGTGCCGCCGCCCGGCTACTGGGAGCAGATCTCCGACGCCTGCCGCGAGAACGGCGTCCTCCTCGTCGCCGACGAGGTCCTCACCGGCGGAGGGCGCACCGGCTCCTTCCTCGCGAGCGAGCAGCTCGGCATCGAACCGGACCTCGTCACCCTCTCCAAGGGCACGGCCTCCGGCTTCCCGTTCGCCGCGCTCGCGGGCCGCTCCTCGGTGCTGCGCCACCCGGCGGCGGGCAACGCCGGGTCGACGGCGTCCACGTACGCGAACAACCCGCTCGGCATCGCCGCCGCACGGGCCACCCTGGAGGTCGTCGCCCGCGACAAGCTCGTCGACCAGGTCCGCGAACTCGGCGCCGTCATGGACGAGCGCCTGGCCGAACTCAAGGCCCGGTTCGACGTCCTCGGGGACGTACGGGGTCTCGGGCTCCTGCACGGCCTGGAGTTCGTCCGCGACCGGGAGAGTCGCGCGCCCGCGCCCGACATCGCCCGCGAGGTGTACCTCGCGGCCCTCGACCTCGGCCTGCGGACCGCGATCGGCGGGCACGTCATCCGGCTCGCGCCGCCGTTCACCATCGACCGGGCCCTCCTCGACGAGGGCGTCACCCTCCTCGGCAAGGCCCTCGAGCGCGTGACGGAGGCGAGCCGGTGATCGTCGCCGAGAACCTCGTCAAGGAGTTCAAGGTCCACGAGCGCAAGCCCGGCCTGCTCGGCAGCCTCGGCACGCTCCTCAGCCGCGAGCACCGCATCGTCCGCGCGGTCTCCGGCGTCTCCTTCGAGATCCCGAAGGGCGTGAAGGCCGCCTACATCGGTGCCAACGGCGCCGGGAAGTCCACCACGGTCAAGATGCTCACCGGTGTCATGCACCCGACCTCGGGCCGCGCCCTGGTCGACGGCGTGGAGCCGTACAAGGAGCGCCGCCGCACCGCCGCCGCCATGGGCGTCGTCTTCGGCCAGCGCAGCCAGCTCTGGTGGGACCTGCCGGTGATCGACTCGTTCCGGATCCTGCGCCGGATCTACGAGATCCCGGACGCGGTCTACGAACGGAACCTGGCGCTCTACCGCGACCGGCTCGACATCGACGCCCTCGGCAACACCCCCGTGCGGCAGCTGAGCCTCGGCCAGCGCATGCGGGCCGAGGTCGCCGCGAGCCTCCTGCACGACCCCGCGGTGGTCTTCCTCGACGAACCGACCGTCGGCCTGGACCTGGTCCTCAAGGAGGCCGTGCGCGAGCTGGTCAACCACGTGAACGCGGAGCTGGGCACCACCGTCATGCTCACCAGCCACGACATCGGCGACATCACCGCCATCTGCGACCAGGTCCTGGTCGTCAGCCACGGCGAGGTCGTCCACCAGGGCGGCATGCACGAGCTGCTGCGGACCGCCGACACCCGGGCGGTCGTCTTCGAGTACCACGGCGGGCCGTCCGCCGAGCGGGCGGTCGAGCTCGTCGAGCGCGAGCTGCCCGGGGTGTCCGCCCGGCCGGCGGACGGCGGGCGGATCCGCGTCGACTACCCGTCCGACCGCTGGTCGGCCCGGCAGGTGATGGGCTTCCTGCTCGACCACTTCGACCTGGCCGACTGCGTCGCCCCGGAACCCGACCTGGAGACCGTCCTGCGCCGGATCTACACCGCGCGGGTCGGCTCCCAGGGGTCGCCGCAGGCGCAGGAGACGCAGGAGACGCAGAGGACGCAGGAGACGCAGGAGACGCAGCCGGTCCCGGACGTCACCGAGGAGGTCCGCGCGTGAGCGCCGTCTCCCTCCGGCGCTACGGCCCCTTCGCCACGAGCAGCCTGCAGAGCCTCCTCCAGTACCGCTCGACCTTCGTCGTCAGCGCCGTCACCGCGACGACCGCCGTCGGCGTGCAGGTCTTCCTGTGGCGCGCGGTGTACGCCGGCCGGACGGGCTCCCCGCCCGGCGGGTACGACCTCGCCCAGCTCACCACGTACGTGCTCCTCGCCCAGGTGATGGGGCTGCTCCAGGCCAACCGGGTCGACGAGGCGGTCTCCGAGGAGGTGCGACGCGGCGACATCGCCGTCTCGCTGCTGCGTCCCGTCAGCTACCCGCTGACCCGGTTCGCGGCGGCGCTGCCGGTCTCCGCGACCAACACCGCCCTCGTCGCGGTCCCGGTGGTGCTGCTGTACGCGCCGTTCGTCCCGCTCACCACGCCGACCTGGCCGGACGCCCTGATGTTCGTCGTTGCCACCGCGTTCTCGCTGGTCATCGGCTTCGGGGTGAACCTGCTCGTCGGTCTCGCCGCCTTCGTCACCACGAACATCTGGGGCATCCGGGTCGTCAAGGACGGCGTCGTCGCCTTCCTCGGCGGCCAGGTCGTGCCGCTGGCCCTCATGCCCGCCCCACTGGCCGCCGTCGCGCACGCCCTGCCGTTCCAGGGCATGGTCGACGGACCGCTGCGGCTGCTGCTCGGCGACTACGACGGGTACGGCGAGGCCGCGGGCATCCTCGCCGGGCAGGCCGTCTGGGCGGCCGTGACGACCGTCCTCGCCGCGCTCGCCTGGCGGTCCGCCGTCCGCAGGGTGGAGGTGCTCGGCGGATGAGCGCCCTCACCACCCTCGCCCGCTACTCCCGGCTGACCTGGCAGCTCAGCGGCGTCAGCCTGCGCCGCCTCACCGAGTACCGGATGGACTTCCTGATCGGCGCCGGCGGGCTGCTCCTCCGGGTCGGCTGCCAGCTCGCGGTGATCGGCATGGTCTTCGCGCAGGTCCCCGTGATCGCGGGCTGGAACTACCACCAGGTGCTGTTCCTGGTCGGCTTCTCGCAGCTGCCGCGCGGCCTGGACCGGATGTTCACCGACCAGCTGTGGCTGGTGGCCCAACGGCTCATCCAGTCAGGCGAGTTCTACCGGTACATGATCCGGCCGGTCCACCCGCTGTACGCCGTGCTCTCCGAGCGCTTCCTCTACCCGGACGGGTTCGGCGAGGTCGTCACGGGCATCGGCATCATCGCGTACGCCGTGTACGCCATGGACGACGGGCCGGGCCTCGCCGGACTGCTGCTCCTGCCGGTCCTGGCGCTCTGCGGGGCGCTGATCCTCGCCTCGATCAAGACGGCGTTCGCCGCCCTCGCCTTCTGGACCACCAACAGCTTCCCGGCCCTCTGCTCGGCCTACCAGCTCGGCGACTTCTCCGGCTACCCCGTCGGCCTGTACCACCCGTCCCTCCGGTGGCTGCTGACCTGGCTGCTGCCCTACGCCTTCACCGCGTACGTCCCGGTGTCCTACCTGCTGTTCGGGGAGACGGAGCTGCTGCTCTGGCTCCCGGTGGTGACCGTCGCCGTCGCGACGCTCGCCCTGCTGGTCTGGAACCGGGGCGTCGACCGCTACGAGATGACCGGGAGCTGAACCTTGGACACCCTGCTGCTCGGCGGCCTTCCGCCGGCCACGGTCGAACTCCTGCGCACCGCGCCCTGGATGGAGGAGAGCGCCCGCCGCGCGGGACGCTTCGACCTCGTCGACGAGGCCGTCCTCGGATCCGTCCGCCTGCTGGTCGTCGCCCCGGCCGGGGACGGCACCGGGGACGGCACCGGAGACGTCGCCGCGCCCGGTGCCGCCGGCCGGTGGTTCGTCCCCGTCGTGGACGACGAGGACACGGCGGCCGACCGCACCGAGACCTACGACCGTCTCGTCGTCCAGGCCATGCGCGACGGCCTGCGGCTTCCCACCCGGCGCGGCAACGTCGTCGAGTTCCGCGGCGAGCCCGCCGAGTACCGGGGGCAGCTGCCCTTCGAGCCCGGCTGGTCCTCCAACGCCCTCTCCCTGGTCGACCTCGCGGGCGCCCCGCACGCCCACAAGAGCTACCGGCGGATCGGCGTCGGCACCCGCGAGCCCGAGCTCCTGCGGCTGATGGCCGACAGCGGCCGGACCCAGCGGCCCGTGGGCACGTACACCTACGTCGACACGGCCACCGGCACCCGCGAACCCCTCGGCGTGCTCTACCGCTACGCCGAGGGCGACGGCCTGAACGTCCCGCTGCGCGACGGCATCCGCGCGATGTGGCCGCTCCTCGCCGCCGGGGCCGACCCGCGCGAGGCCGTCGCCGCCTCGCAGCGCGCGCTCGTCGCGCCGCTGCGCGAGGCCGGCGCGTTCCTCCGCGGCTTCCACCACGACCTCGCCGAACGGCTCGGCCCGCACCCCGAGTTCCCGGCCGGACGCTTCCGCGACTGGACCGCGGAGAAGCTCGCGGCGCTGCGCCCGCAGCTCCTCGCCGACGCCCGCTTCCCCGTGGCCGTCCGCGAGGCGGCCGTCGCCGGACTCGAACGCGAGCTGGAGCGGGCCGCGTCCCTCCCGGCGCGGCCGTGGCCCGCCGGCCCCTGCCACGGCGACCTGCACCTCTCCCACCTGCTGCGGAGCATCCGGCCGGACGGCGGCTGGGAGCTGTGCGTCATCGACCTGTCGACCCCGCACCCGGACCCGGAGGACCCCGCCACGGCCCAGTCGCCCTGGCAGGACCTCGCCGCCATGCAGCGCGGCCTGGAGATCTTCACCGCCGACGAGTTCTCCGACCACGCCGCCGACGTCCTCGGCAAGGACTCCGAGGACACCTGCCGCACGGCCCTGCTCACGGCCGCGGGCGGTCGTCCCGACACCCCCGGCTGGACGGAGCGCGACCTCGCCGAGCTCGCCAGGCTCCAGGCCGCGGCCAACCTCTGGGCCGCGCGGACGGGCGAACTCCTCATCACCGAGGGCCGGGACCTGACCGGCCACCCGGCCTGGCGCGTCTTCCGGCTGCGCCGCCTGATCCACGAACTCGACTACGCGTACGCCCACGACCGCGGCTACCACGCGGCGATCAACCTGCGGCACGCCGTCGAGGCCTCCGGCCCGCGCGGCGCCGGGGCGGAGGACTGACACCCGTGCACATCATCGAGACCTACTTCGAGTGCGGCGGCTTCGACCACCGCTACCTCCAGGGCGGCATATCCGTCTACCTCTGGAACCTCTCCACGGCCCTCGCCGAGCAGGGCCACCGCGTCTCCGTCGTCACCCCCGCCCACGGCCGTCTCGACGACCTGCGCCGCCACTACCCGCTGGAGGAGGTCGCGTACCGGGACACGTACGAGCTGCCGCTCGTCCTCGACCCGCGGGTCTGGGGCGACCGCCACCCCGCCGAGGTACGGATCCCGCTGACCACCACCGCGCACCTGCTGCGCCTGGACGGCGTGGACCTCTACTTCCTCTCCAACGAGCTGCTCGACCAGCTGCCGGACCGGTTCTACCCGCCGTACTCCAGCAAGGGCCAGGACCTCGTCTTCTTCAAGCCGCTCGCCTTCCAGGTCGACAGCGTCCGCTTCGTACGCCACCGCTTCGCCGACGAGAAGGCCGTGGTCCACGCCCACGAGCCGTACTACCACTACCTGCTGCCCGCGGCCTTCCGGGACGACCCGACGAAGGCGGTCGTCGGCACCGTGCAGAGCAACATGCCGATCACCAAGAAGGTCTACCGGCCCAAGGTGGAGCGGCTCCTCGACTTCCTCGGAGCCGGGCACGTCCTCCCGCCGGCCCCGCCGGCCGGGGACACCGACGGCGCGCCCGCCCCGCACGAGGCGGTGATGAGCGGATACCAGCAACTCACCCACCTCCACTACGAGTACGGCCCCGACCACATCGGCGTCTACGACCTGGTCGCCGACCACGCCGACCTGGTCGACTTCCTCTCCCCCGGGCACCGGGACTTCTACACCGCCTTCGCCGACACGCCCTTCGAGCAGCTCTTCGCGACCCTGCCCGTCCACGACACGGTCCGCCGCAACGCCCACAAGAGCTTCGTCGGCGGCTGCGCCGTCGGCGACGCGTGGACCACCGGCGGACCGCCGGACGTCGACCGGGCCGCCGTCCTCGGCGGCCTCGGCCTCGACCCCGCCCTCCCCACGTTCTTCCACAACGCGCGGTACGCGGTGAACCACAAGGGCCAGGTCGAGCTGTTCCGGGCCGTCGACCGGGTCCTCGGCGAGGGCCTCGACGCCAACTTCGTCCTCCGCTGCATCAGCGACGAGGGCATCCCCGACCCGTACGTCCACGACGTCGTCGCCCGCCACAAGGACCGGGTCCACCTGGAGTGGCGGCGCGTCGACGAGCGGCGGCTGCTCGCGTACGCGGCCTCGTCGGACTTCTGCGTCTTCCCGTCCAAGTTCGAGATGGACACCTTCCTCATCGCCCAGGGCGAGGCCATGGCCGCCGGCGCGGTGCCGATCGCCACCGCCCAGCTCGGCATGGCGCACTTCGGCCACGTCGCCGACCCCGTGGACGGCCCCGAGGCCGACCGGGCCACCGGCTTCGCCGTCAACCGGTCCTTCGCCGAGGACGACCCGCTGCTCGTCGACGCGCTCGCCCGCCGCTTCCACCAGGCCACCGCCCTGCTCCGCGACCGGCCGGAGGAGTACCGCCGGCTGCGCGCCAACGCCGTCGCGAACGCCCGCCAGTTCACCTGGGAGCGCGTCGCGCGACTCCACGTCGAGGCGTTCACCCCGCTCTGGGAGGGGCGGCAGGCCGCTCCGCTCGGCACGGAACTCGCCCTCAGGTACGGCTGGTTCGACCTGCTGACCGAGGAGGCGTACGAGAACGAGCGCGAGGCCGTCGCCGAGGCGGCGCTCCGCCTGGGCGACGCCGAGGCCTACGCCCGCTGCCACCCGCTCTCCCCGCGGGCGGCCCGCGCGCTCTTCGAAGCGGCCTGGAACCGGGCCGACTTCGCCCGCTGCGAGCGGACCGCGGACAGCGATCCCGCCCTGCGCGCCCGCCTGGACGGCCGCTGCGCGGTCCGGGACGGGCGTGTCGTCTACCGGCTGCCGCACGCGGAACGCGTGGAGCTCGTCCACCTCGCGCCGGGCGCCGCGACAGGCCGGCGCGAGGTCCTCGTACACCAACTCACCAAGAACGGAGACGAGTTCACCGGCGAAGTGCCCGATGGCGGCGAAGGCCGGCTGCACCTGCTCGTCACCCTGGACAACGGCCGCTCGACCTGGGACCTGGTGAACCATGGCTGACGGGGTACGCGCGGTCCTGCTCGCCGGCGGCGAGGGCCGCCGCATGGGCAGGCTCGGCCACGGGCGGCTCAAGCCGCTGGTCCCGTTCGGCGGCGCCTGCCGCCTGGTGGACTTCTCGCTCGCCAACGCCGCCGACTCCGGCCTCGACGAGGTGCTGCTGCTCTCCCAGTACGAGGAGCGGCGGCTGATGGACGACCTCCACCGCACCTGGTGGCGACCCGGGTTCCGGGTCCACTTCGGGCCCCACGACCGGGCCTACCGCGAGGGCGGCGCCCGCGCGCTTCCCGAGCCCACCGGTGTGCCGGAGCGCGGCACGGCCGACGCCCTCATCCGCAAGGCCCCGTACGTCTTCGGCGGCGGCGCCTCCGAGGTCCTGGTCCTGCACGCCGACCACGTCTACCGGTTCGACTACGGGCCGCTGATCGAGCGGCACCGCCGTTCGGGGGCGGCGCTGACCGTCGCGTACCAGCGGATCGAGCGCCGGTACGTGCACCTCTTCGGCATGGTCGAGTTCGACGGCGCGGGGCAGCTCACCCGGTTCGTCGAGAAGCCCGCCGAGCCGACGAGCGACCTGGTGTTCGCCGCGTTCTGCGTCTTCGACGCGGCCGTGCTCCACCGCTACCTGGAACTCCTCGACGGCACCGACTGGCAGCACGACATCAGCCGGGACGTCATCCCCGCGATGCTCGCGGGCGGCGAGCGGATCCTCGGTCACGAGGTCGCGGGCCACTGGGAGGACATCGGCACCGTCGACCGCTACCACCGGGCCCACCTCGCCATGCTCGACGACCGCGCGACCCTGCCGCTGGGCCGGCTGCCCCGCACGCTCGCGCCGGGCACGGAACGCCGCCTGGTGGTGGCGGCGCCCGGCGTCGAGCGGAGCGTCGTCCCCGCCGACCTGGACCTGGAGGGCCGGATCGAGCGGTGCGTCGCCTTCCCCGGCGTACGGATCGGGCGCGGCGCGCGGGTCAGCCGGAGCGTGCTGCTGCCCGGCGCGGTCGTCCCGCCGGGGGCGGAGATCGACTCGGCGATCGTCCTGGAGGACGGCTTCGTCCAGCAGGTGGACGCCCCGTCCGCGTACGGCGGCGTCCCCGTCCACATCCCAGAGCCCGCGCACGGCGCGGCCACCGCACACGCCCGGGGAGAGGCCCGTGTCTGAGTCCTCCGAGTACGGCGAATCCTCCGGATTCTCCGGCTCCGCCTTCACCGTCGCCGACCTCGGCGGCACCACGCTGCGGATCGCCCGCTACGGGGCCGGCACCGGCGCCCTCACCGACGTCCGGCGCACCCCCACGGACGGCATGGCCCGCCACCCCGGCGCCTCCGTCCCCGAGCTCCAGGACAGGATCGTCCGGCAGTTCTCGGACCTCGCGGCCGAGGCGGTCGAGCGGCACGGCAGCAGCGCGCTCGCCGTCGCCTTCGCGGGCCCCGTCACCGCCGACGGCAGGGTCGTCACCGCCCCCACCGTGTGGGGCGGCCGGGGCGAGCAACTGCCGCTGCGCCTGCTCCTGGAGGAGCGGCTCGGCCTGCCGGTGGTCGTGGTCAACGACATCACCGCAGCCGTCTGGCGGTACGTCGGTGCCGGGCCCGGGGGCGACGGGGACCAGCCGTTCTGTCTGATCACCGTCAGCTCCGGGATCGGCAGCAAGGTCTACCGGGGCGGCGAGGTGCTGCTCGACCCGGAGGGCCACGGCGGCGAACTCGGCCACTGGACCTGCGACCCGGGTCCCCGGGCCCCGCTGTGCGACTGCGGCGGACGGGGTCACCTCGGGGGGATCGCCTCGGGGCGTGGCGCCCTGGCCGCCGCCCGCCGCGCGGCCCTCGCCGAGCCGGACCGGTACGCCCGCTCGTACCTCGGCCTCACCGCCCCCGACCCCGAGCGGCTCGACAACCGGATGCTGGCCGCCGCCGTGCGGGCGGGCGACGCGTTCGCGACCGAGGTCCTGCGCGGCGGCCTGGCCCACCTCGCCTCCGCGATCACCTCCGTGTTCACGTCGATCGGCGTGCGCCGGTACGTCCTGATGGGCGGGTTCGCGCTGGCCGTCGGCGCCCGCTACGCCGAACTGCTCACCGAGGAACTCGTGCGCCTCGGCTGCTTCGGCCTCACCGCCGACGAGATCCGGGCGATGGTCGTCCTCGGCGAACCCGACGACGACCACGGCCTGATCGGCGCGGGACGGCTGCTCGCCCTGCGCGGCGCCGTCCCGAAGGCGGTGTCGGCCCGATGACCCGCACGCTCGTCGTCGGCAGCGGCTTCGTCGGCCGCGCGGTCGCCGCGCACCTGGCGGCGGAAGGCGGTGAGCCCGTCCTCGCCTCCCGCCGGCCGCCCGGGACCGCGACCGGAGGGGTGCCGTGGGTACGGCTCGACGCGGCCGACGCCGGGTCCTGCGCGTCGGTCGTCGCGGACGTCCGCCCCGACCGGCTGGTCCTGGTGCACGGCCCCTCCGACGTGACCTGGTGCGAGGCGGACCCCGCGCGGGCCGCCGCCCTGCACACGGCCGCGGCGGCCCGCCTCACGGCCGCCGCTCCCGGGCGGCGCACGGTGCTGATCTCCACCGACAACGTCTTCGACGGGAGCTCGCCGGTCAACGGCGAGTCCGCGCCCACGGCCCCGGCCAACGCCTACGGCCGGGCCAAGCTCGCCGCCGAGCGGATCGTCCGGGAGTCGGCGGACGGGACGGTGCTCCGGGTCAGCCTGATCTACGGCTGGGAGCCGCCGGAGACCACCAAGTGGCTCAACTTCTTCTCCGCCTGCGCCCATCGGCTGCGCGCGGGCGAGCCGGTGGAGGTCCCCGGCGACCAGTGGACGACCCCGGTCCTCGTCGAGGACGTCGCGGCCGTCACGGCGGCCGTGCTCGCTCCCGGGGCACCCCCGCTGCTGCACCTCGGCGGCCCCGACCGGATCTCTCGCGCGGACTGGGCCGAGGCCCTCGCCGACGCGCTCGGCGCGCCCCGGTCGCTGGTCGTCCGGGTCCCGAAGGCCGCCGGCCGCTACGCCAGCCGCCCCACCAACACCTGCCTCACGAGCGAGCTCCTCGACGACTTCCTCGCCGCCCGCGGCCTGCGGGTGCGCGGGGTCGCGGAGGGCCTGCGCGTGCTGCTGAAGGAGGCGGAGTGATCCGTACCGTCCGGTCCCGAGAGGTCTACCGCAACCCCTGGATGACCGTCCGCGAGGACGACATCGTGCACGCCGACGGCACCCCGGGCCTCTATGGCGTCGTCGACAAGCCCGACTACGCCCTGGCGATCCCCCGCCAGGACGGCCGGGTGCACCTCGTGGAGCAGTACCGCTACCCCGTCGGCGGCCGGTACTGGGAGTTCCCGCAGGGCTCCTGGCCCGAGGACCACGAGCCGGCGGACCCGCTCGGGCTCGCGCGCGCGGAGCTGCGCGAGGAGACCGGGCTGCGGGCCGGCCGGATGACCTATCTGGGCCGTGTCCACGTGGCGTACGGCTACGCCAGTCAGGGCTGTCACGTCTTCCTCGCCGAGGAGCTGGTCCAGGGGCGGCCCGAACGGGAGGCGACCGAGGCGGACATGCGCCAGCGGTGGGCCGACCCCGGGGAGTGGCGCGACCTCGTCAGGGCCGGGCGGATCACCGACGCGGCCACGCTCGCCGCCCACGCCCTGCTCGACCTGTACGACCGGTCAGACCGGTACGACCGGTCCGACGCGCACGGCCTGTCCGACCGGTCCGACGCGCACGACCTGTCCGTCCCGCACGACCTGTCCGTCCCGCATGACCGGCCCGACCCGCACGACCCGCACGACCCGCACGACCCGCACGACCCGCACGACTCCGAAGGAAAGACGCGCCTGTGACCAGCCAGCAGACCGCACAGAACCCGTCCGGGCGGACGTCCGCCCGGTTCTCCGTCGTCGCGACGGACCTCGACGGGACCCTCCTCCGCCGCGACCTGAGCGTCTCGGACCGGACGCGGGCGGCCCTGGCGCGGGTCCGGGACGCCGGTGCCCTGCACCTGGTGATCACCGGCCGGCCCGCGGCCGGCTGCCGCGCCCTGCTCCTGGAGCGGCTGGAGTACTCGGGCCTCGCGGTCTGCGGACAGGGCGCGCAGCTGTACGACGTGGGCGCCGACCGGCTGCTGACGTCCGCCACCCTGGACCGCCCCGCCGTCCGGGCCCTGGTCGACCGGATCGCCGAGCGGGTGGGTCCGCTGGAGCTCGCCGTGGTGACCTCGGGCCTGGACGGGGAGTTCCGGGTCACGCCGGGCTTCGACGACGACCCGTGGTGCGGCTGGCGGGTCGTCGGCCATCCGGACGAACTCTGGACGCATCCGGTGGACAAGGTGCTGCTCCGGCACCGGCATCTCGGCGACGACCTGCTCGCCGCGGCCGCCGAGGAGGTCTGCGGGGACGCGGTCGCGGTCACCCACTCGGGGGAGAACATGGTCGAGCTCCTCCCGGCCGGGGTCAGCAAGGCGACCGGTCTCGCGGCGGCGGCCCGGCTGCTCGGCTTCACCGCCGAACGGACCGTCGCGTTCGGCGACATGCCCAACGACATCCCGCTGCTCTCCTGGGCGGGCCACGGCGTCGCCATGGGCAACGCGCACGCCGAACTCCTGCGCAGGGCCGACGAGATCGCTCCGACGAACGAGGAGGACGGCGTGGCGGCGGTCCTGGAGCGCCTCTTCCCCGTCTGACGCCCCCTTGTTCCCGCCCGGCGGCGGGCCGTCCACCGTTGAAAAGATTTTCTGCAAAACCCTGCAAGATCTTGTGGCCTGCTCGTGCCGCCTGCTTGACTCACCTCCCGGCGGCGCGAGTTGACACCCCATCGCCCCGGCGCAACGACGGAGAGGAACCCCGATGACCACCGAGATTGACGTCCTCGTCCTGGGCGGAGCCGGCGTGGACACCATCGTCCACGTCCCGCAGCTGCCGCTCCCGTACGCCGACTGCTACATGGTCCCGGCCATCGAACGACGGGCCGCGCAGAGCGGTGACTTCGTGGCGCTCGCGGTGAGCGCCCTCGGCCTGCGCACCCACCACATCGACGTGCTCGGCGACGACCACGAGGGCGAACTCGTCCGGGCCCTGCACCGGGAGTGGGACATCCCGCTCACCGAGGTCCCGGCTCCGGCCGGCACCAAGCGGGCGGTCAACCTCGTCGACCCCCAGGGGCGGCGGCTCTCGCTGTACGACGACAGCCGCAAGCGCGACGAGGACCGGCTGCCCGACGAGCTCGTCCGGGCCCTCGCGGCGAAGAGCCGCCACGCCCACGTCTCGATCACCCACCCGTGCGCCGAGGCCATCCCCGCGCTGCGCGAGTCCGGCGTGACCATCTCGACCGACCTGCACAACTGGGACGGCGTCGGCTCCTTCCAGGAGCCCTTCGCCTACCAGGCCGACGTCGTCTTCGTGTCGACCACCGCCCTGGCGAAGCCCGAGGAGACCCTGCGGCAGATCGCCGAGCGGGGCCGCGCCCAGGTCGTCGTGGGCACGGCGGGCGCCGACGGCTGCTACCTGCTGGCCGACGGTACGGTCACCCACGTCCCCGCCGTGCCCCCGACCGCACCGGTGGTCGACTCCAACGGCGCGGGCGACGCCTTCGCCGCCGGGTTCCTGCTCGGCTGGCTGTCCGGCGAGACGCCGCTGCGCAGCGCCCTGTACGGCTCCATCGCCGGCGCCTTCGCCTGTACGGTCCCCGCGACCCGCACCGACTGCGTCGACCGCGCGGGACTCCTGGCGCGCGCGGCGGAGCTGGAGGCGGAGCTCGGGGCGGCGGCCGCGTCGGCCGGGCCCGCATGACGGTCGGGCGGGCCGGCGTGACGGCCGGACGGACCGCCGCCGGCCGCGACGCCGCGCGCCCCTCCGGCCACGACGTCGTCGTCCTCGGCGGAGGAGTGGCGGGCTGCGTCCTGGCCTCCCGCCTGAGCGAGGACCCGGGCCGGTCCGTCTGCCTGGTGGAGGCGGGCCCCGACTACGGGCCCGACCGGTCGGGCTGGCCGGTCGCGGTCCGCGACGCCCGCGCCCTGACCCGCGCGGACGTGTGGGAGCACGGCGTCCCGGTCCACCGCTACCGTGCCCGCGTCCTCGGCGGCTCCTCCTGCGTCAACGGCTGCTGGAACACCTGGCCCTCCGCCCCCGACCTGGCCGCCTGGCGGGCGGCGGGCGGCCCGGGCTGGCGGGAGGCGGAGCTGGACCGGCACCGGGAGGCGGCGGTCGCGCGCATGCGGCTCCGCCGGGTGCCGGACCACGAGGTCTCGGCCTGGGGCCGGGGCTTCGTCACCGCCGCCGCCGAACTCGGCTGGACGGAGGTCGACATGGGCCGCACCGGCGGCCCCGGCCACGGCACCCCGCTCGTCAACGCGCTCGACGGGCTCCGCTGGAACGCCGCCTTCGCCTACCTCGACCCGGAGACCCGGGCCCGCCCGAACCTCACGGTCCTCGCGGACGCCACCGTGGACCGGCTGGCCGTCGGCGACGACGGCCGGATCCGCTCGGCGGAGCTCGTACGGCACGGCCGCCGCCACTCCCTGGCGGCCGACACCTACGTGCTGGCCTCCGGCACGTTCGGTTCGCCCGCCGTCCTGCTCCGCAGCGGCATCGGCCCGGCGGCCCACCTCCGGCGGCTCGGGATCCGCCCGCGGATCGACCTGCCGGGCGTCGGCGAGAACCTCGTCGACCAGCCGGCCGTCTTCGTCCCGATGACGCCGCGGCCGGGCCTCGACGCGGCGCTCGCCGCGAGCGAGGCGGTCGGCGACCTGTACGTCAACAGGACGCTGGTCCGGGCCGCGAGCTCGTCCTGCGACGACGGCTCCTGGGACCTGCACCTCGTGCCCTCGGCGGGCCCGCCGCTCTTCGGCGAGCTGCCGCCGGGCCGGTACGAGGCCGGGTTCTCGGTCCTGGCCATGAAGCCGGCCTCGCGGGGACACGTACGCCTGCGGTCCGCCGACCCGACGGACGCCCCGGACATCGACCCCGGGTTCCTCACCGATCCCGGGGGCCGCGACGCGGCCGTGCTCCGCGACGGCCTCGGACTCGTCGGGCGGCTGGCCGCGTCGCCCGCCCTGAAGGCCCTGGCCGACCCCGTACCGGGCCGGTCCGCGCGGGACCTCGCGGCGCGCGGGACCCGGGAGCTGCGGGACGCACTGGGCACGTACTGGCATCCCGTGGGCACCTGCGCCATGGGCCCGCCGGACGCCCCGGACGCGGTGGTCGACGGGGAGGGCCGGGTGCGGGGCACCGCGAACCTCCGGGTCGCGGACGCCTCGATCCTGCCGACGGTCCCCGCCTCGAACTCCCAGCTGCCGGTCATCGCGGTCGCCGAACTCCTCGCGACCACCTTCCAGGACTGAGCCCCTCCCACACGGACGGAACGACACACAGCCATGAGATCCAGCACCGCACCGGGCACCCTGCAGTCGGCCCGCTTCTACATCACCTTCCGTTGCAACTCGCTCTGCGGGTACTGCAACGTCTGGCAGGACGACAAGTTCAAGGGGTACGACGAACTCACCCTGGAGCAGGGGCGGAAGATCCTCGACCAGCTGCACGCGCTCGGTGTGCGGTACGTCGACTTCACCGGCGGCGAACCGGTTCTGCACCCGCACATCAACGGGATCGTCCAGTACGCCAAGTCCCTCGGCATGGCCACGGAGATCACCAGCAACGGCATCCGCTTCGCGAAGCACATCGACGCGATCGTGCCCTACGTCGACACGATGAACGTCTCCCTCGACACCCTGAAGCCGGAGCGCTACCGCCAGATCCGCGGTGTCCCGACCCTGGACCGCGCCCTGGAGGTCATCCGGCGCATCGGCGCCACCGGCTCCGGCAACCTCAAGCTGATCTGCGTGGTCACCCGGGAGAACGTGGACGAGGTGCCCGACCTGCTGCGCTTCGCGCAGGAGAACCGGGTCTCCATCTACTTCTCGACGATGTTCGAGTACTTCGACGAGCAGGACACCGTCCGGGACATGAACCGGACGGCCCGCAAGCTGAAGATCGTCCAGACGAACGGCAAGCCGGCGGACGGCGGTCCGGGCTCCGGCTCCTCCTGCGGCACCGGCGCCCCCGCGGCTCCCGTCGCTCTCGCGGCACCCGCCCCGGCCGGCCCGACCTCGTCCGAGATAGCGGAGGACCTCCTCCGCCTCCTCTACCAGCCCTTCGCCGTGATCAACCTGCACTTCCGCAAGTACGTGGAGGAGCTGGACCCCACCTCCCCCACCGACTGCTACGCCAACAAGCGGATCCTCACCATCGGCCCCGACGGCCGCCTGGTCCTGCCCTGCTACCACGCCTTCGACAACTCGGTGCTGTGGGACCGGGACCTCGCCGAGCTCGTCCAGGACGAGGAGTTCGTCCGCGTCAGGGACGAGGAGGTCGGCCACCGCTCCGAGTGCCGGAGCTGCACGGTCTTCCCGTACATCGGGCTGTCCTTCAGCTACCGCTTCGACCGGTACTTCCTCTACCAGGCGCTGTCCGAGGAGATCATCAAGTTCAAGGACCGCTTCGCCAACCCGGTCCACCCCCGGCTCACCCCGGACCTGGACGCCCTCCACGCCCGCTACGCCGACCTGGAGCGCTTCCTCGACACCGCGCTCCCGGTCTCGCGCCCGCCCGTCTCCGAGGACCACCTCTACCGCTTCGACGTCACCCGGGACGGCGGCGTGACGACCGAGCTGGCGGCCGGCGAGATCGGCCTCGCCGAGCTGCTCTCCGACCACGCCCACGAGTACTGCTGGGACGTCCAGCGCTCCCCGCACCCGTGGATCCGCCTTGTCTACCGCGACCTGATGCCGCTCCTGCGGGAGCTCACGGAGAAGGGCCTCGTCGCCGAGGCCGACCACGACGCCACCGTCGGCAGCCTCTACGAACTCCAGCTGGCCTGGTGGCAGGCGTACATGGGCCGCTACTTCCGGGGCGGCGAGGCCCTGGACACCTCCGGCGCCGACGAGGTCGTCGCCCGCTTCCTCCACCGGACCGCCGACCTGCTCCCCGCGGACGCCCCGCAGTCCGCCCGCGTCCGCGAGATCCTCCTCCACGCCGGCTGCGTCCTCGGCCTCCCGCCGGAGACCCTCGCGTCCCTCGCCGTGCGGGAGGACTTCCCGGAGGCGAACCTGTCGGCGAAGTACCTCCTGCTCGTCGCCCCCGACGGGACCCTCGCCGACTACGCCGCCCTCCTCCCGCCGGAGGCCGCGGCCCCGCTCCTCGCCCCGGACCGGCGGGCCGAGCCCTCGTCCGACGAGGAGATCGCCCGGCTCCTCGCCGACGAGGACGCCCTCGACCAGGCCACCGCCGAGCGTCTGGCCACCGCGCTCCGCGCCACCACCGCCGACCGGCGCGCCGAACTGGCGGCCCGTCTGCTGGCCCACGAGCTGCGCGACCCGGCCCGGATCCGGGCCCGGGGCGAGGCGATCCGCGGCCGCGCGGGCGTCCGGGCGGCGGCGGCCGGCTGACCGGTCAGAGCGCCGTCGCGGCGAGCCAGTCGTCCAGGAGGTCGCGGTCGCCGCGGTGCGTGAAGCGCGCGTCGTCGGAGGCGTACCGGCGGTGCAGGAGCAGCAGGAGCTCCCCGGCGTCGGCCTCGACCTCGGCGGTCGGCTCGGCGCCGCCGCTCCCCCGGCTCCAGGTGAAGCCGCCGCCGCCGAGCGTGAGGGTCCAGGCGCCGCCGTCCCGGGCGACCAGGCGCAGGACGGCGCCGTCGCGGTCGAGGTGGGCGACGGGTTCGGCGATCCACGGAATGTAGGGCGCGTCGCCGAGGAAGTGGTCGACGGCGTCCGCGGCCGTGGCGGGGTCGAGGGGGCTCGCCGTGCCGGTGAGGGCGAGCTCGGCGTCGGCCAGGTGCACGACGGCCTCGACGAGGGCGTGGCGCGGGTAGTAGCGGACGTGGGCGTCGGCTCCCGGCACCCAGACCGGGGCGTCGGGGTCGGCGGCGCGGGCGGTGGCGGCGAACCGCTCGGCGCCGTCGGCGAGCCAGTCGGCGTGCGCGGCGGGGTCGTCCGGCAGGTCGAGGGGGACGTCGTGGGTACGGACCCGGGCGGTGGCCCCGGTCCGTACGAGGTGACCGGCCCAGCGGTGGACGGTGCCGAGGTGGCGGGTGAGGTCGGCGAGGGTCCAGCCGGGGCAGGTGGGGACCGGGGTGGCGGGGTCGGCGCCGCGGACGGTCTCGGCGAAGCGCCGGGCGTGGTGCGCGGCGGCCTCGCAGGTGGCGGCGTGGGTGTCCTCGGTGAGGCCGAAGCCCTCGGAGACCCCGAGGAGCTCCTCGCGCAGGGCGCCCTCGGGGCGGCGCAGGGCGGCTTCCCGGATCAGGCCGTCGAGGGCCCGCCGGTCGGCGGCGTCGAGTCCGCGCAGGGTGTACGCGGTGCTCTCCAGCCAGCGGCCCGCCGTGCCGGGGTCGAGGGTGTCGTCGTCGGAGGTCTCGACCGTCGCCACCAGCTCGGCCAGCGCCTCGGCCAGCGTGCTCAGGAGCGCGTCGCTCATCGGGTTTCCCCTCCCGGGTTCTCCAGGGCGGCGGCCGCGTACCGCTCGCATACCGCGCGGTATGATCGCACCGCCATGGAGATCAATGCTTCGTACAACAGTTTCGTCGCCGTCGGCGACAGCTTCACCGAGGGTATGTCGGACCTCGGGCCCGACGGCTCGTACCGGGGCTGGGCGGACGTCCTCGCGGGCCGGCTCGCGGCCCGCGCGCCGGGCTTCCGGTACGCGAACCTCGCGGTGCGCGGGAAGCTCATCGGGCAGATCGTCGACGAGCAAGTCGACCTGGCCGCGGGGATGAAGGCCGATGTGGTGACCCTCGTCGGCGGCCTCAACGACACCCTCCGGCCGAAGGTCGACATGGTGCGGGTGCGGGACCTCCTCACCGAGGCAGTGGAACGCCTCACACCCTCCTGCGGACAGCTCGTCCTGATGCGCAGCCCCGGCCGGAACGGACCGGTCCTGGAACGCTTCCGGCCGCGCATGGAGGAGCTGTACGCGCACATCGACGACCTCTCCGCCCGGCACGGCGCGCTGGTGGTCGACCTGTACGAGGGCGGGACCGGCGTCCTCGGCGACCCGCGCCTGTGGGACGTGGACCGGCTCCACCTGACCGCCGACGGCCACCGCCGGGTGGCCGAGGCGGTGTGGCGGACGCTCGGCCTGGAGCCCGGGACCGACTGGCGGGCGCCGCTGCCCCCGTCCGTACGCCCCGGCTGGGCGACCCGGCGCGTCGAGGACGCGCGCTTCGCGAGGGAGCACCTCGGCCCGTGGATCGGCCGCCGCCTGACGGGCCGCTCCTCCGGGGACGGGCGCGCCCCGAAGCGCCCCGAGCTGCTGCCGTACGAGGCTCCGGCCGAGCCCTGAGGGGCCCGGGGCGTGACCTGCGTCTCGTAGCAAGCTCCACACCGGACGGTGGCGCTGGCCTGCAGAAATCGCCAGTAAACTCTGTCCACGTGACTGCTGTGACTGCGAAGCCCCGCATCCCCAACGTTCTGGCCGGCCGCTACGCCTCCGCGGAGCTCGCCGTCCTCTGGTCCCCCGAGCAGAAGGTGAAGCTGGAGCGTCAGCTGTGGCTCGCCGTGCTCCGTGCGCAGAAGGACCTCGGGATCGACGTCCCCGAGGCCGCCCTCGCCGACTACGAGCGCGTGCTCGACCAGGTCGACCTCGCGTCGATCGCCGAGCGCGAGAAGGTCACCCGCCACGACGTGAAGGCGCGGATCGAGGAGTTCAACGCCCTCGCCGGCCACGAGCACGTCCACAAGGGCATGACCTCGCGCGACCTCACCGAGAACGTCGAGCAGCTCCAGATCCGCCTGTCCCTTGAGCTCGTGCGCGACCGCACGGTCGCCGTCCTCGCCCGCCTCGGCAAGCTCTCCGCCGAGTACGCGGAGCTGGTCATGGCCGGCCGTTCGCACAACGTCGCCGCCCAGGCCACCACCCTCGGCAAGCGCTTCGCGACCGGCGCCGACGAGCTGCTCGTGGCGTACGCCCGCCTGGAGGAGCTCCTCGGCCGCTACCCGCTGCGCGGGATCAAGGGCCCGGTCGGCACCGCCCAGGACATGCTGGACCTGCTCGGTGGCGACGCCGCCAAGCTGGCCGACCTGGAGCAGCGGATCGCCGCCCACCTCGGCTTCGCGCACGCCTTCACCTCGGTCGGCCAGGTCTACCCGCGCTCGCTCGACTACGACGTGGTGACCTCGCTGGTGCAGCTGGCCGCCGCGCCGTCCTCGATCGCCAAGACGATCCGCCTGATGGCGGGCCACGAGCTGGTCACGGAGGGCTTCAAGCCCGGCCAGGTCGGCTCCTCGGCGATGCCGCACAAGATGAACACCCGCTCCTGCGAGCGCGTGAACGGCCTCATGGTCATCCTGCGCGGCTACGCGTCGATGACCGGCGAGCTCGCCGGCGACCAGTGGAACGAGGGCGACGTGTCCTGCTCCGTGGTCCGCCGCGTGGCCCTGCCGGACGCCTTCTTCGCGCTCGACGGTCTCCTGGAGACCTTCCTGACCGTGCTCGACGAGTTCGGCGCCTTCCCGGCCGTCGTCGCCCGCGAGCTCGACCGCTACCTCCCCTTCCTCGCCACCACCAAGGTCCTCATGGGCGCGGTGCGCGCGGGCGTCGGCCGCGAGGTCGCCCACGAGGCCATCAAGGAGAACGCGGTGGCCTCCGCCCTCGCCATGCGCGAGCAGGGCGCGGAGCGCAACGAGCTCCTCGACAAGCTGGCCGCCGACGAGCGGATCCCGCTGGACCGCGCGCAGCTCGACGAGCTGATGGCGGACAAGCTGTCCTTCACGGGCGCCGCCGCCGACCAGGTCGCGGCCGTGGTCTCCCGCATCGAGGAGATCCTCAAGCAGCACCCGGAGGCCGCCGCCTACGCGCCCGGCGCGATCCTCTGACCGGTACCCCCCGGTTCACCAGGGCGGAGCTGGAGGCCGCTCGCGACCGCGTCGTTCCCGACGTGGCCGCGGGCGGCCTCTCGGTCCTCTTCTGCGGGATCAACCCGGGTCTCATGACGGCGGCGACGGGCCACCACTTCGCCCGCCCCGGCAACCGCTTCTGGCCGGTGCTCCACCTCTCCGGCTTCACCCCGAGGCAGCTGCGCCCCGACGAGCAGGAGGAACTCCTCTCGTACGGACTCGGGATCACCAACGTGGTCGCCCGTGCGACGGCCAGGGCCGACGAGCTGACCCGCGAGGAGTACCTGGCGGGCGGACGTCTCCTGACCGGGAAGGTCGAGCGCCTCGCGCCCCGGTGGCTCGCGGTCGTCGGCGTCACCGCCTACCGGACGGCCTTCGGCGAGCCGAAGGCGGCGATCGGGCCTCAGGAGCGCATGATCGGTTCCACCCGGGTCTGGGCCCTGCCCAACCCGAGCGGCCTGAACGCCCGCTGGACGGCGGCGACGATGGCCGAGGAGTACGCCAGGCTCCGGGAGGCCGCGCAGGAGCCGCCGCCCGGTTCGTGAGTCGTGAAGGGAGCTGCCGCGTGGACTGGGGTGACTACCGGCCGTACGTGCCGGTCGAGGACGGTCCGATGGAGGACATGGACCCGAAGGCCGCGCGGCGCGAGTTCGACCACCGGATGGCGACGAAGGACGAGCGGCTCGCGGTGCTCGCCGCGCTCGTCGAGGCGAACGGTCTGCGGCTGGGCACGGACGACGAGGCGCTCGACGCGCTGGAGGCCTGGTACCGGGCGGAGGTCGAACCGGACCCGGACCACGTCGACACGGCCGCCCACCTCTTCTTCGACTCCGAGGGCGGGAAGCGGCCACGTCCGGTGTGGATCGCCGTCGCTTACGACCTGGGGCTCCAGCTCGGCGAGACGATCATCGCGCGCGCTCCCGGGCTCTCCTGGACCTTCTACAGCTCACGCAAGGGCTCTCGGGACGTGTCCCACCAGCATGCGGTGATCATGGGCTTCACCAACGTCCGCAACAAGCGGTACAACGCCGACCCGTTCCGCTTCGCGGTCGGGGTCGGAGGCAGTCACCTCAGCGGCAGTGACAAGCACGGCGACTTCCGTCAGTACGTCGACTTCGCCGTGTCCTGCGCCTGAGGCGGATCGGCCGTGGTCACGAGGGCGAGGAGACGCGGCGGCGCCTCCTCGCCCCACCGGGCGAGCCCGAGACCGATCCACCGCGCGCCGTCCCACCACAGCAGCGGCTCAGGACAGTGCCCGGCGACGGTGAGCCAGGACTCGGGCACGGATAACGCCTCTCCCGCGACCGTCCGCTCCACGACGGGCCACAGGTCCAGCTCCCTGGGCGGGCCCCAGCGGGCGGTGAGGAGGGCGACGAGACCGTCCCGCTCCGCTTCGCACTGCTCCGCGTCGATTCCGGAGGGTTCACCTCCGGTTGTCGGGAGTTCGGCCAGGAGCACCCCCGCGCCCGCCCCGACGAAGCGCGCGCGGAGTTCGTCGACCGTCGCCAGCTGCCGTGTCGTCGTCATGGGGCCAGTAAAGCGCCCGGCACTGACAGTTGGCGCGGCGTCAGACGCGCGGACCGGCGCCCGCCCCGCACCGCCCGGGGGCGAGGCTCGCCGCGCCCCGGACCATTGAGTACCATCCGCTGAGATGCTCACGAGCTGGGAGGACACACGGTGGGGCGGCTGACCGGCGGGGATCCGTCTCTGCTGCGGCGGATCAACTCCGCGGTGGTACTCCATGCCCTGCGGGGCGCCGACGCGCCCACGCTCACGGACCTGACCCGGATCACGGGGCTCTCCCGGCCGACGGTCGAGGGCGTCGTCGAGGGGCTCATGGAAGGCGGTCTCGTCGTCGAGGCCGCGCCCGAGGAGGGCGAGGCCCGTCGCCAGGGCCGCCCGGCGCGGAGGTTCCGCTTCCGCGCGGAGGCCGGCCATCTGCTCGGCATCGAGATCGGCCCCCACCGCGTCGCCGCCCTGCTCTCCGGCCTCGACGGCCGGATCATCGGCGCCGGGTCGCGCGAGGTGTCGGAGTCGGCCCCCGAGGACGAGCGCCTGGACAAGGTGCGCTCGGTGGTCGCGGACGTCCTGCGCAGGGCCGGGGTCGCCCGGTCGAACCTGCGGGCCGTCGGCGTCGGCACGCCCGGCATCGTGGAGGCAGACGGGACCGTGCGGCTCGGCACGGCGCTGCCCGGCTGGACGGGCCTCGCGCTCGGCGAGCGGCTGCGCCGCTCCTTCCGCTGCCCGGTGATCGTCGAGAACGACGCCAACGCGGCGGCGGTCGCAGAGCACTGGAAGGGCGCCGCGACCGACTCCGACGACATCGTCTTCGTCCTCGCCGGGCTGAGCCCGGGCGCCGGTTCGCTGATCGGCGGCCGCCTGCACCGCGGCTTCGGCGGCGCGGCCGGCGAGATCGGCGCCCTGCACCTGCTCGGTCGCGGAGTGACTCCGGAGCACCTGCTGTCGACGACGGACGAGCCGCTGCACCCGCTGGACGAGCAGGCGGTCGCCGAGGTGTTCGCGCTCGCCCGCAAGGGGGACGCGCGCGCGGAGGCGGCGGTCGAGCGGTTCATCCAGCGGCTGGTGCACGACGTGGCGGCGCTCGTGCTCGCGATCGACCCCGAGCTGGTCGTCGTCGGCGGCTGGGCCGCCGGGCTCGACGGCGTCCTCCCGCCGCTCCGCGAGGAGCTGGCGCGGTTCTGCCTGCGCCCGCCGCGCGTGGTGCTGTCCCTGCTCGGCGAGGCGGCGGTGGGCACGGGCGCCCTGCGGCTCGCGCTCGACCACGTCGAGGAGCAGCTCTTCGCCGTCGACGGAACGGTGACGGCCCGCCGCTGAACCGCCTCGGTGGGCGGTCCCGCGACGGGCCGTGGAGTCGTTCCGGGCCCTGGAGCCGTCCGGGCCCTGGAGTCGTTCCGGGCCGCGGAGTCGTCCGGCGTCGTTACGAGGCCATCACCAGGTCGACCGAGTCGCCGAAGGTGAGGCGGCAGGTGTCGGCGCGGTAGGTGGCGACCGAGACGGCGGCGGTGCGCCCGCCGGAGAGGTAGCGGGTCGTCACGACGAGCACGGGGGCGCCGGGAAGCCGGTCGAGCTCCTTGGCGTCGTCGGCGCGGGCCGAGCCGAGCTCGACGGAGCGGTCCTGGCCGTCGAGGGCCAGGCGCTGGAGCTCGCGCAGCACCACGCGCGCCCGGCCGGGTCCCGCGGGCGCCTCGACGGCGCCGATGTCGGGCACCGAGGCGGCGGGCACGTACAGGAGTTCGGCCGCGACCGGCTGTCCCTGGGTGACGCGCAGGCGGCGGACGACGTGCACCCGCTCGTCGGCCGCGGTCTCCAGGACGCGCGCGACGGCGGCCGGGGCCACGTCGGCGGCGCAGTCCAGGGACTGCCAGGTGTCGTCGCCGACGCCGGGCCAGGTCTGCTGGGCGGTGGAGACGTCCACGCCGACGCGCGGCGGGGCCACGGTCGTGCCGACGCCGCGGCGGCGCTGGAGCCGGCCTTCCAGCTCCAGCTGCTCCAGGGCCTGCCGGAGGGTCGCGCGGGCGACGCCGAAGCGTGCCGCGAGCTCCCGCTCGTTGGGCAGGATCTCTCCGACGGCGAAGTCCGAGTCGAGCGCTTCGCCGATCACTGTCTTGAGGTGCTGGTACTTCGGTTCCGGCACCGTTTCCAGCTGCGTGGTCCCCACCCTGATCCTCCGAAAATTCGCCGTGTCCCGCGGCGTTTTCCGCGCCCTTATTTATTAAAGGTTCCTGCACTAACGATGCGACCATATGGCGAGCCACGGACTTGGTCAAGACCAATCCTCCGTCAATCGACCCCGAATGTGGCCCTCTGACCTAGATCGTTCACAGGACGTTCGCACCCCCGTGAGGTGGCGGACCGCGGAGGCCGCCAGGTCAGAGGGTCGCGGCGAGGGCGCGGAGCTTGTCGGGGTTGCGGATGACGTAGACGGTCTGGACGCGTCCCTCCCGCGCCTCGATCTGGAGGACCACGTCGGGCTCGCCGTCGACGAGGGCGACGAGGGCGGGGCCGCCGTTGAGCTCCTCGAACCGGTAGGTGTACGCCTCGTCCGCGCCCTGCGCGACGCCCCGGAGGAAGCGGCCGACCTTGTCGGCGGTCTCGATGACCCGCAGGGGCGCCTTGGACTTCCCGCCGCTGTCGCCGACGAGGCGGACGTCGGGGGCGAGCAGGGCGAGGAGCTCGCCGAGGTCCCCGCCGGCCGCGGCGGAGAGGAAGCGCTCGGTGAGGTCGCGGCGCTCGACCGGGTCGACGTCGTAGCGCGGCCTGCCCGCGTCGACGTGGCGGCGGGCCCGACCGGCGAGCTGGCGCACGGCGGCCTCGGAGCGGTCGAGGGCGGCGGCGATCTCCCCGAAGGGGAAGCCGAAGGCCTCGCGGAGCACGAAGACGGCCCGCTCCAGGGGCGAGAGGGATTCGAGGACGACGAGGACGGCGAGCGAGATGGAGTCGGCGAGCAGGGCGCGCTCGGCGGTGTCGGGGGCGGTCGCGCCGAAGTCGGTGACGACGGGCTCGGGCAGCCACGGCCCGACGTAGGACTCGCGGCGCGCCTGCGCCTGGCGGAGCCGGTCGACGGCGAGGCGGGTGGCGATCCGGACGAGGTAGGCGCGCGGCTCGCGGACGGCGGCGCGGTCGTCGGCCGCCCAGCGCAGCCAGGCCTCCTGGACGACGTCCTCGGCGTCGGCGGCGCGGCCGAGCATGCGGTAGGCGACGCCGAGGAGCGTCGGGCGGTGCTCCTCGAAGACGTCGGTGAGGGCGGGGGCGGGGCGGGCGGTCCGGGCCAGGGCCTCGGTCGGTATCTCGGCGGGCACCTCGTCATCCCAGTCCACCCGGCGCGGGTTGTCCAGCGGAGCCGTCCCCCGCGCGCGTGGGGCTTGAACTCCCTCCTACTCATCGGTAATTCTTGCTGACGAGCCGTCTACGGAGGCTCGTTCCGCAGACGTTCACGACAGGGAGCCGTCATGCCCGCACGGATCGCGTTCTCGTTCCCGACCCCGGCGGGTTCCCGCACGGTGTCCCTCGCGTACGAACGCAGGGGCGCGGGCGAGCCGCTGCTGCTGCTCCACGGCATCGGCCACCACTGGCAGGCCTGGGAGCCGGTGCTCGACGTCCTCGCCGTCGAACGGGACGTGGTCGCGGTCGACCTGCCCGGCTTCGGCGCCTCCGACGCGCTCCCCGCCGACTGCCCGTACGAGCTCACCGCCGTCGGCGCGGTGCTCGGCGCCTTCTGCGAGGCCCTCGGCATCGGGCGCCCGCACGTCGCGGGCAACTCGCTCGGCGGCCTGCTCGCCCTCGAACTCGGCCGGGAGAAGCGCGTGCGGTCGGTGACCGCCCTCTCCCCCGCCGGATTCTGGTCGGAGGGCGAGCGGCGGTACGCCTTCGGGACGCTGCGCGCGATGCGGGGCGCGGCCCTCGCGCTGCCCGTCCCGGCGATCGAGCGGCTGTCCCGTACCGCCGCCGGGCGGACCGTGCTCACCAGTACCATCTACGCGCGCCCGGGCCGGCGCTCACCCGAGGCCGTCGTCGCCGAGACGCTCGCGCTGCGCGGGGCCACCGGCTTCCACCAGACCCTCGCCGCGGGCCGGGGCACCGCCTTCCGCGACGACGTGCCCGACCTGCCGGTCACGATCGCCTGGGGCACCAGGGACCGCCTCCTCCTGCGCCGCCAGGGCGTCCGCGCCAAGAACGCCCTGCCCGGTGCCCGGCTCGTCCGTCTGCCCGGCGCGGGGCACGTTCCCATGAGCGACGATCCCGCGCTCGTGGCCCGGGTGATCCTCGACGGAAGCCGCGCGGAGGACGGGAGCCGCTGAACGCGCGCGCGTGAAGAGGCCGGTGCCGAGGGCGGCCCCCGCCCCGACGAGGAGGCTGCCGACCGCCTGCGGCACGCCGAAGGAGGCACCGGCCACCAGGGCGGCGCTCAGCGCGGCGGCCACCGGGATCGCGCCCGTGTAGAGGGTGGCGCGCTCCGCGCCGATCCGCTGGACCCCCATGTAGAAGAGGACGAACCCGACGACCGTGGCGAGGACCGCCTGCCAGACCAGGGCGCCGGTCTCCACGGCCGTCGGCATCCGGACGAACGCGGCCCCGTCCACGACCAGCCCGACGAGTGCCGCCTCGGCGGCGCCGATCCCGCAGACGGCCGCGGTCAGCGCCTTCGGTCCCAGCACGCGCAGCACGGGTACGGCGAGCACGGTGAAACCGACCTCGCCCGCGAGGGCCGCCACCGACCAGCCGATCCCCGCCAGGTCGGTGCGGCCCCAGCCCTGGACGGTGAGGGCCCCGGCGGCGACGAGCAGCGCCCCGTACAGCACGGCCGGGGCGGGCCTGCGCCCCTCGCTCAGCGGGACGAGGACCGCCACGACCACCGGGGCGCAGCCGACGAGCACGCCCGGCACGGCCGGCTCGGCGGTCCGCTCGGCGGCGAGGACCGCCAGGTTGAACCCGATCATGCCGACGGCGGCGACCGCCCCGAGCCGCACCCAGTGCCGGGCCGTCAGCCCGCGCAGCGGGGCGAGTCCGCCGCGGCCGAGCAGCGGGAGCATGAGGAGGCAGGCGGCGGCGTACCGCAGCGCCTGCCCGCCGGCGTACGGGTAGGCGCCGAGCAGGCTGTTCGCGGTGAAGGAGGCCCCGACGAGGGCGTAGGCGAGGGTCACGAGCAGGACCCCGCGCAGCGAGTTCGCGTTCATGCCTCCGACGGTAGGAAGCGAAGCGGTCCCGTTTGAGGGCCACTTCGGTCCCGCTATCGGGGGCCACCCGCGCGTCGCCTCAGTCCACCGGCTCCCCGCGCGTCCCCCGCGCGGCGCGGAAGGTACGGCGGTACGCGTCCGGGGGCACGCCCACGGTGCGGTTGAAGTGGCGGCGCAGCGTGGTGGCCGTGCCCATGCCGGTGGCGGCCGCGATGGCTTCGACGCTCTCGTCCGTGGCCTCGAGCAGTTCCTGGGCGCGTCGGATCCGCTGGGTCAGCAGCCACTGGAGCGGGGTGGTTCCGGTCGCGGCGCGGAAGTGGCGGGCGAGGTGGCGCGAGCTCATCCGGGCGCGGCGCGCCAGATCCTCCACGGTCAGCGGCCCGCCGAGCCGGGCGATGGCCCAGGGGAGCAGGTCGGTGAGCGGGTGGTCGTCCCGGGCCGGGATCGGGGCGGTGACGAACTGCGCCTGGCCGCCGGCGCGCTGCGGGGGCACGACGAGGCGGCGGGCGACCGTGTTCGCGATCACGGAGCCGTGGTCCTGGCGCACGAGGTGCAGGCACAGGTCCATCGCCGCGGCCTTGCCGGCGGAGGTGAGCACGCTGCCCTCGTCCACGTAGAGGACGTCCGGGTCGACGTCGACCAGCGGGTGGCGTTCGGCCAGCGCCCGGGTGTGCGCCCAGTGCGTGGTCGCCCGGCGGCCGTCGAGCAGTCCGGCGGCGGCGAGGACGAACGCACCGGTGCACAGCGAGGCCACGCGCGCGCCCGCCCGGTGGGCCGCGCGCACGGCGTCGACGAGGTCGGCCGGCGGGTCCACGTCGACGTCGGCCCAACCGGGGACGATCACCGTCTCCGCCTCGGGGAGCCGGTCGAGTCCCCTCTCGGGCTCCAGGAGGAACCTGTCGAAGCGGACCGGGCCCGCCCCGTGGACGGAGACCTCGTACCAGGGGTCGGCGATGTGGGTGAGGTCGGCGCCGAAGACCTCGTACGCCACGGACAGTTCGAAGTGGAGCATGCCGTCAGCGACGGCCAGGGCGACGGTGCTCATGGCGGACGACTGTACCCATGTCCGAAAGTGCGCGCAGCACGTCGTTTCCGACACTCACGGTGGGCGTACGCCGGCCCGCAGGATGTACACAGTTCAACTAGCGAGCGAAACGGCGGGAGAGTTCGATGGAGACGGGTCAGAAGGTCACGGTGTTCGGCGCCTACGGTCACACCGGCCGCTTCGTGGTGGCGGAACTGCTGGAGCGCGGGTTCGCGCCGGTCCTGTCCGGGCGCGACGCGGAGAAGCTGGCGGCTCTCGCCGACACCTTCCCGGACCACCCGGGACTCGACGTCCGGCCCGCCTCCGCCGACGATCCCGAGGCCCTGGACCGCGCCCTCGCGGGGGTCGACGCCGTCGTCAACTGTGCGGGGCCCTTCGCCTCCACCGCCTCCGGCCTGATCGAGGCGGCGCTGCGGGCCCGTGTCCCGTACGTCGACGTGGCCGCCGAGATCGAGGCGAACGCCGACACGTTCGCGCACTACTCCGCGCGCGCGGCGGAGGCGGGATCCCTGATCGTCCCCGCGATGGCCTTCTTCGGCGGGCTCGGCGACCTCCTCGCCACCGCGGCCATGGGCGACTGGACGTCGGCGGACGAGGCGCACGTCGCCTACGCCCTGAGCAGCTGGCACCCCACCGCCGGGACCCGCGGCGCGGGCGCCGTGTCCCGCGAACGCAGGCAGGGCCGGCGCGTCGTCTTCAGCGGCGGGCGCCTCCGGCACCGCGACGACGCTCCGCCGACGCTGACCTGGTCCTTCCCCGAACCGGTGGGCGACCGGTCCGTGATCGGCGAGTTCACCATGGCCGACGTCGTCACCCTCCCCAGCCACCTGGCCGTTCCCGAGGTGCGGACGTACATGACGACCGGGGCGGCGAAGGACGTGGTGGCCCCCGACTCCCCCGCCCCGACCGCCGTCGACGAGCGGGGCCGGTCCGCGCAGACCTTCCTCGTGGACGTCGTCGTGCGCTCGGGCGGTCAGGAGCGGCGCGCCACGGCGAGCGGCCGCGACATCTACGCCGTGACCGCGCCGCTCGCGGTCGAGGCGGTCCACCGTGTCCTCACCGGCCGGACCGAGGCGGTCGGAGTGGCCTCGGCCGGCGCGGCCTTCGACGCGGCCGACTTCCTCCACGCGCTCGCCGGGCACCTCTCCGTCGACCTGGGCCGGTAGCGGACCGCGCCCCCGACGGCATACTCGTCGGCAGTGGACCACGCGCGACAGGCATGGCCAGGGGAATCGTGAGGCGTACGTGGCATCGGCTCGGACCAGAAGACCGCCGGAAGCCCGTGACAGCACACCGGAAGCGGTGACTCCAAGGACCGGTCCGCACGGCCTGCCCGCCTGGGAGCTGTTGCTGCCGGCCGCCGGCGCCCCGGCGCGGCGGCGGGGGCCGGCGCTTCAGGAGGCGCTGCGGGAGGCCGTGCGGTCGGGGCGGCTGACCGCCGGGACGCGGCTGCCGTCGAGCCGGGAGCTCGCGGCCGACCTCGGCGTGTCGCGGGGGCTCGTGACGGAGACGTACGAGCAGCTCACCGCCGAGGGGTACCTGCGCAGCGACCGGGGCTCGGGGACCTGGGTGAGCGGCGCGGCACGGTCGGCCGCGCGCGGGGCGCGCGACCACGCGCCCCGGGCGGCGGGCTTCCTGGTGGACTTCTCGCCGGGGACCCCGGACCTGTCGCTGTTCCCGCGCGCTGCCTGGGGCGCGGCCCAGCGGTCCGTCCTGGCCCGCCTGCCCCACCCGTCCCTCGGCTACCCGGACCCGCGCGGCCTTCCCGAACTGCGCGAAGCGCTGGCGGGGATGCTGGCGCGGCGGCGGGGCGTGGTCGCCGATCCCGAGCGGCTCGTGGTGTGTTCGGGCGTCGCGCAGGCGGTGACCATGCTCGGGTTCGTCCTGCGCGACCGGGGCGTGCGCACCGTCGGCGTGGAGGACCCGGGCAGCCCCGAGCACGGGCGGCTCTTCGCCTCGGCGGGGGTGGAGACCCGCTGGCTGCCCCTGGACGAGGAGGGGCTCCTTCCGGGGCCGCTCGCCGCGTCCGGGGTGGGGGCGGTCGTCGTGACGCCCTCGCACCAGTTCCCCTCGGGCATCAGCTGGTCGGCGGAGCGGCGCTCGGCGCTGCTCGAATGGGCCCGGGAGACGGACGGTTACGTCCTGGAGGACGACTACGACGGCGACTTCCGCTACGACAGGGCTCCCGTCGGCGCGCTCCAGGGGCTCGACCCGGAGCGCGTCGCGTACGCGGGCACGGTCAGCAAGTCCCTCGCGCCGGGCCTGCGGCTCGGCTGGATGCTGGTCCCCGACACGCTCCTCGCCGAGCTCGTGGAGCGCAAGCGCACGATGGACCTCGGCAATCCCGTACTCGATCAGGCCGTGCTCGCGGAGCTCGTGACGCGCGGCGGGTACGACCGGCAGCTGAGGCGCTGCCAGCGCGCTTACCGGGAGCGGCGGGACGCGCTGCTGGCCGCCCTCGACGCGTACCTGCCGGGCACGCGCGTGACCGGGATCGCGGCGGGACTGCACGTCATCGCGCGCGTACCGGCCGTTTTCGGGCCGCGGGAGCGGTTCCTGGCACGGGCGGCGGACGCCGGGGTCGCGCTGCGGACCCTGGAGGACTACGGCACGGAGCGCCCGGCCGACGGGGACATACGCCTGGTCGTGGGGTACGCGCATCTGGCGCCGTCGGCCCTCGCACGGGGCGTCCGGCTCCTGGCGGAGGCGGTCAGGGGCGGCTGAGGGGCGGCGCCACCGACGGTGTGGCGGACGCCGGCAGAAGCGGCGGACGCCGGCGGCGGGTCGGACGCCGGCAGCAGGACGGTCGAGAGGGCGGGTCGGTCGCAGGCGGCGGGGCGGTCGAGACGGGGGGTCGGTCGCAGGCTGTGGGAGGCGCGACGGCGGTTCTGTTCACGCGGGGTTCGCGCGGGCGCCGTCCCCGCGCGTTAGGCAGGGGGCGGCGGCGCGACGGACGCGCCCGGACACGCTCTCGGAGGCGTTCATGACCCACTCGGTGCCCGGTTCCCCGTACTCCCCCGGGCGTCGCGGCCTGCTGCGCGGCTCGCTCGCGGCCTCGGCGACGCTCGCCCTCGGCGGCACCGGGCTCAGCGCCCCGGCGTCCGCGTCCCCGGCGTCCGCCGCTCCGGCGTTCGCGCTCTCGGGACGGCCGCGGGCCGGGTGGGGCGTGCAGACCGGCGACGTCACCGCCTCCTCCGGGCTGCTGTGGGTACGGTCGGACCGGCCCGCGCGGATGCTCGTCGAGACCTCCGCGAGCGAGTCGTTCCGCCGGGTGCGCCGCCACCACGGGCCGCTGGTCGGCGCGGACACCGACTTCACCGGCACCACCGCGCTGCGCGGCCTCCCCGCCGGCGAGCAGATCCACTACCGGGTCACGCTCGCCGACCCGGACGACCCGCGCCGTACGGGGGAGCCGGTCACCGGCACCTTCCGCACGGCTCCCGAGCGGCGCCGGGACGGCGTCCGGTTCCTGTGGTCGGGGGACATCGCGGGCCAGGGCTGGGGCATCAACCCGGACATCGGCGGCTTCCGCGCGTACGAGGAGATGCGCCGCCTCGACCCGGACTTCTTCCTGTGCAGCGGCGACTCGGTGTACGCCGACGGGGTGATCCAGCCGAGCGTGACCCTGCCCGACGGGCGCATCTGGCGGAACGTCACGACGCCGGAGAAGTCGAAGGTGGCGGAGACCCTCGACGAGTACCGGGGCAACTTCCGCTACAACCTCCTCGACCACCACGTCAGGGCCTTCAACGCACAGGTCCCGACGGTCACGCAGTGGGACGACCACGAGGTGCGCAACAACTGGTACCCCGGGCAGATCCTGGACGACCCGCGCTACACGGAGAAGGACGTCGACGTCCTCGCCGCGCGCGCCCTGCGCGCCTTCGGCGAGTACACCCCCGTATCCACGCTCCATCCGGCCGGTCGCGGGCGCGGCCCGGAGGCCCGGATGCACCGCGTGGTGCGCTACGGGCCGCTCCTCGACGTGTTCGTGCTCGACATGCGCTCGTACCGGAACGCCAACTCCCCCGGCCGTCAGACCGACGACACGACCGGCATCCTCGGCGCGGAGCAGCTCGCGTGGCTGAAGCGGGAGCTGGCGGCGTCCACGGCCGTGTGGAAGGTCCTCGCCGCGGACATGCCGCTCGGTCTGGTCGTCCCTGACGGGTCGGCGGACTTCGAGGCGGTCGCGCAGGGCGACCCGGGCGCGCCGCTCGGCCGCGAGCTCCAGGTCGCGGAGCTCCTGCGGTTCGTGAAGCACCGGCGGATCACCGGCACTGTCTGGCTGACGGCCGACGTCCACTACACGTCGGCGCAGCACTACGCGCCGGAGCGCGCGGCCTTCCGGGACTTCGCCCCGTTCTGGGAGTTCGTCTCGGGTCCGCTGGCCGCCGGCGGCTTCCCGGCGAACGCGCTCGACGCGACCTTCGGCCCCGAGCGGGTCTTCGTCCGGGCGCCGCAGCGGGCGAACGTGTCGCCGATGGAGAGCCCGCAGTACTTCGGCGAGGTCGACATCGACGGGGACAGCGGGGAGATGACGGTGCGGCTCCGGGCGGAGGGCGGCTCGGTCCTGTTCACGAAGGTGCTGCGGCCCGGACTCGTCGGCCAGTAGCAGCGGGTGAGCGCGGGCCCGGGGCGGTCCGGACGGCGCGTCAGGGGTGCGGACGCGGTGCGGACGCGGTGCGGGCCGGACGGCTCGTCAGGGGCGGTGTCAGTGCCGGGCTCTAGGGTCTTCTCCATGACGCCATCCGTACAGGCGCTCGCTTACGCGCGCCGTTCCGCACTGGAGTCCACGGACTCCGGCCGGGTGCTGGGTCTGGAGACGGCGGGGGGCCTCACCCCTTGGGGGGCCGAGGCCCGTCCCCGCTTCTTCTCCGGCTTCCTGGCCGCCCCGCAGGCCGCCGCGCGCGGGCTGCTCGCGGTCGCCGACGTGGCCGCGGCCCGGTACGACCGGCGGACGGCCGCCGGCTCGCTCGACCCGGTGGTGACGGGGAGCGGGGACCGGCTGCGGTTCGAGTCCTTCTCGGGCTGCGGCGGGGTGTACGCGCGCCTGGACGTCCTCGACGAGGGACTCGGCGGTACGGAGACGGGACACGGCACGACCAACGTCGACGTCAACGACCCGCTCCGCGAGGCCCTCTCGCGGATGACCGGGGACGATCCCCTCCATCTGCGGGTCGGCCCCGACGAGCTGGCGGTGACCACGCTCGACGGCTCGGTCGTGGAGAAGCGGGTCCCGCTGCCCGACCGGTGGCTGCGGGGCTTCGCCGAGGCGCAGGTGGTCACGGCCCGGTTCGACCTGCGGGCGGAGCTGACCGGGGCGGAGGCCGTCCGCTTCCTGCGGACGCTGCCGCGCGGGCAGGGGCGCGGACCCCTGTGGGTCGTTCCGTCCGGCCGCGCACTGCGCCCGACGCCCCGGCCGGGGCCCGGAGCCGTCTGCCTCCCCGGCCCCGCGCGGCTCGCGGCACTGGAGCGGGTCCTGCGGCACGCGACGGGGCTGCGGGTGTACGGCCCGGTGCCGGACGGCACCCTGGCGACGGCGAGCGCGTGGGAGGTCGGCCTGCCCGGCATGCGGCTCACGATGACGCTGTCGCCCGACCCGGCGCGGGGCTTCTCCGGCGAGGGCGGGGTCCTGGAGGCCCTGGCCACCGAGGAGGCGGCGGGGGACGCCGAACTCCTCGCGCTGCTCCTCGCCTGGGAACCGCGCGTCGAACCGGCGGAGCTCGCCGAGCGGTCCGGCCTGCCGGTGCCGCGCGTGCGCGCCGCCCTGACACGGCTGGGCACGGCGGGCCGGGTGGGGTACGACCCGGCCGACGCGGCCTGGTTCCACCGCGAACTCCCCTACGCCGCCGACCGCGCCGAACGGCACAACCCCCGCCTGGTGAACGCCCGCCGGCTGGTCGCCGAGGGCGCCGTGGAACTGGCCGGGGACCTCGCCACGGTGGCCTCGGGCGAACGCCGCCACCGCGTGCGGGAGTCGGACGGGGTGCTCGCCTGCACCTGCCAGTGGTGGGCAGACCACCGGGGCCGCCGGGGCCCGTGCAAGCACGCGCTCGCGGTCCGGATGGCGCGACGGGGAGCGACGGGAGCGGGAGGGGCGGGGACGGCATGAACGACGACATGGGGACGGGGACGAACGTGACGGGCGCGAGCATGGCGGGGACGGACGGGGCGGGCGCGAGCATGGCGGGGACGGACGGGGCGGCGACGGGTGACGTCGCGGGGGCCGGAGTACGGGTGGAGTCCGGAGTACGGGCGGAGGCCGCGGGCGGTCCGGAGGACGGCGTCGAGGCGCTGCTCGCCGCCGTCCTCGAAGGCCGGACCGCCGAGGTGCCCGCGCTCCTCGGACCGCTGGACGCCACCGGTCGCAAGGCGGCGCTCACCCGGCTCAAGGCGCTGCGCGCCGAGGTGAAGGCGGGGAAGTGGACGACGCCGCCCCACCACCCGCACAAGATCTGCAGCGCGCTGTACGTGGCGGGGGCCGGGTGTCTGACGACACCGGCGGCCGCGGCGAGCTGGCTCGGCGCGCGCGACCTGCTGATGTGGGAGACCGACGGGCCGCATGCGCTCGCGGCGCTCGGCGAGGTCACCCCCGAGTGGGCGGCGGACCTGGCGGAGCGGCTCGCGGGAAGGCGGGTCGTGGCGGAGAACCGGTACGAGCTCGTCCACGGCCTCGTGGTCCGTTCCGGATACGCGGTCGCGCCCACCGACGGGTACGTCACCGGCTGGACCCGGCACCTGACCGACGACCGGCTCGCCGAGCGGCTGCGGGCCGACCCGCAGACGCCGGACCTGGTCGCGCACGCGCTCGGGATGGCGGAGCCGCCGGAGCGCCTGACCCGGAAGGCCGGCCGACGCCCGGAGCGGCACTGGCCCACGGTGCTGGTGGCGCTCGTCGCGGACGGGACCCTGGACCGGAAGCGGATCCTCGACGTGTGCGTGTCCCGGCTGCTGCGCGGCGGGCCGATCCGCAACCTGCGCGTCCCGCTGGAGATCGTCCGGCTGCTCGCGCCGGAGGCGGAGGAGGTGGGGGCGCGGATCCCCGAATGGGTCGGGATCGCGGCGGACACGCCCTCGATCGTCGCCGGTTACGCCCAGGAGCTCCTGACGGGACTCGCCGCGGCGGGGACGCTGCCGGTCGGGGCTCTCGCGGAGATGACGTCCGGGGTGCTGTTCCGTACGGAGAAGAAGCTCCTCCGGGCCCAGCTCGCCCTGGTCGGCACGGTGCTCGCGCGCGAGCCCGGCGCGGCGGACGCCCTGCTTCCGGCCGTGACGGAGGCCTTCGGCAACGAGGACACGGACGTGCAGGAACGGGCCCTCCAACTGGTGGCCCGTCATCTGTCCGCCGTGGACCCTGGGGTGCGGCGCGAGCTCGCCGAGGCCGCCGGGCTGCTCAGCGCGGCGCATCGGCAGACGGCTGAGCGGCTGTTCGGCTCCGCGCTGGAATCGGAGGCGTCGGGACCGTACGAGGAGATCTTGCCGCCCGTGCCGGAGCCCCAGCGGGTGGCGGCCCCGGCGGGGACCGTCGAGGAGGCCGTGGCGGAGGCGGCTGCGCGGGGGCTCGCAGAGGACCCGGTGGCGTTCGAGCGGGCGCTCGACGGTCTGGTGCGGTTCGCGCATCAGGACCGGGAAGCGGTGGCGGAGGCGGTGCGGGCGGCGTTCCCGTGGGAAAGGTGGCGGGACGAGCCGTACTACTTCGCCTACGAGCCCCGGGGCCTGGAGGCGGTGCTCGCCGGTCTGCTCGGCGTCCTCGACCCTGCCCGCGGCGACCTCGGCCGCAGGATGGGACCCGTGGAGGCCGACTGCCTCGGCGGGGCCCTGTCGGTGGTGACCGAGGCCCGGCTGTGGGAGGCATCCGAGCTGGTCGGCACCGGCGCGCTGCCGTGCCTGCTCGCCGCACCGACCCTTTCGACGGGGACGATCGACCCGTCGGTCCTGGTGGAGCGGCTGCGGGACTACCAAAACGCGGGTGTGGAGCCCGCTCCGAACGACTTCGCGCAGGCCCTGCTCAGGGTCGCGCGGACCGCGCCGTCGGCGGACTCCGCGGCCGACGATGCGGCGGCGCTCCGCACCTCGGCCGGAGGCCGGCTCGCCTCCTGGTTGCGGGCGGCGGCGCCGGTGGCGGCCCGGCACCGTGTCTCGGACAGGGACGAGGACCAGGCCCAGCGGTCGTACTGGCTGACGAGCCGGATCGGCGTGGAGTTCGGCGCGCGGCCCGAGCTGCGCGCGGAGTTCCCTCCGTCGTTCCGGTGGCTGTTCGGCGCCATGGACCCGACGCCGCGCCGCTGCCGTCACGGGAAGCACGCGGGGGCGCTGTGGTTCTCGGTGCTCCCCGCCGACCGCGAGGTGCTGGCGGCCTGTCTGCTTCCGTCGCTGGCGTACGGCGCGGTCGGAGACATGCGCGGTGTCACCGAGCCCCTGACGGCCCTGGCCGAGGCCGAGGGCCCGGTGGGTCCGGCCGTCCACCTGGCGCTGGCGCTCGGCCTGGGCTGCGTGGACGCCGACGACCGGCTGCGGGCGGTGGACGCCGTGCTCGTGCTCGCGGCACGCGGGGAGCTGGACGCGGCGCGGCTCGGCGGGGAGCTGGCGTGGCTGCTCGCGGAGGGTTCGGTCAAGGCGAACCGGTTGGCGGACGCGGCCAGGACGGCGGCGGTGACGGGGGCGTACGGGACGGTGTGGGCGGTCCTCGCGGCGACGCTGCCCGGGCTCCTCGGCGCCGCGACGCCGGTACGCGGTCTCGGCGAGGTCCTCGCGGTGGCGGCCGACTGCGTGGAGCGGTGCGGGGCCGGGGACGACGTCGACGGGCTCGCCGCGGTCGCCGCGCGGCGGGGTTCCTCGCAGCTCGTCACGCAGGCCAGGAGGCTCCTTGGCGCACTTCGACAGGGGGCCGGTCAAACTCCGACAGAAGTGGCCTGAATCGGTCGTTAAGCCGCCAGCCGGGCGCTTAACCCGTCAGTCACAAAGCGTTCGTGATCACGCAACACCGCTGGGTCACAGTGAGGGCATGACCGATGTCACGTCTTCGAAGAGCGTCCGCCGTCCGCACCACTGGCGGCACGACCTGATCGAGCTCGCCGCCCTGTTCACGGCCGTGGTGGTGGCCGACACGATCGCCAAGAGCATCGTCAAGGGGCCCGACGGCCCCTACCTCCTGGTGTTCTCGGCCGTCGCCCTGGTCGCCACCGCGACCTTCCACACCTGGTGGGCCCGGCGGCACAGCCATGCGCCGCCCGCCGTCGATACCGGCGGGCGGACGGCCCCCGCCCCCGTGACCGTGACCGTGACCGTGCCCGCCACCGGGACCGGGACCGCTCCCGACGAGCCGGGGGCGCCCAGCGGTGAGACCACGCTCTGGCGGATGCGGACCACCGTCCAGGACACCCCGGGCAGCCTCGCCGCGCTCTGCACGGTCCTCGCCCGCCTGGGCGTGGACATCCTCACCCTCCAGACCCATCCGCTCGCCCGGGGCACCGTCGACGAGTTCCTGCTCCGCGCCCCCGTCGAGCTCTCCGCCCAGGACCTCGCCCGGGAGACCGCGGCCGCCGGCGGCCGCGACACCTGGACCGAGCGGGCCGACGCCCACGACCTGGTGGACACCCCCACCCGTGTCCTCGGCCTGGCCACCCGCACGGCGCTCGACGCGGCCGAACTGCCGCTCGCGCTGCGCCAGCTCCTCGGCCGCTGCACCCTCCACTCCGTACCGGCCCTCTCCCTGACCGGCCGGCCGCTCGGCGAACAGGCCCCCGTCGAAGGGGTCCTGGAGGAGACCGTGATGCGGCTGCGCGACCCGCACGGCGGCACGCTCATCGTCGAGCGGCCGTACCTCCCCTTCACGCCGACCGAGTTCGCCCGGGCCCGCGCCCTCGTCGAGCTGGACGCCCGCCTCGGCCCGCGCCTCCCCCGCAGCCGGGACGTCCTCACCCTGCCCGAGGGCAACGAGATCACCGTCCGCCGCGCCGACCAGCGCGACCTGCCCGCCGCGCGGGCCATGCACGACCGCTGCTCGGCCCGCACCCTCGGCCTGCGCTACCACGGCCCGGTCGGCGACGCCGACCGGTACCTCGACCACCTGCTGAGCCCCCGCTTCGGCCGCACGCTCGCCGTCCAGACGGCCTCGGGCCGGCTCGTCGCCCTCGGCCACCTGCTGTGGGACGGCGACGAGACCGAGGTCGCCCTCATGGTCGAGGACGACTGGCAGCGGCGCGGCATCGGCTCCGAGCTCCTCCACCGGCTCGTGGCACTCGCGGAGGAGGCCGGCTGCGCGAGCGTGTACGCGGTCACGCAGGCGTCCAACACCGGGATGGTGGCCGCCATGCGCGCGCTCAGCCTGCCCCTCGACTACCAGATCGAGGAGGGCACCCTCGTGATCACCGCACGACTGACCGCAGCGCCGGCCCCGTCCCCGTCCCTGCCTCACGGAGAGGTGCGGCGGGCGGAGCGCTGAGCGCCTGCGTGAGGTCGCGCCACAGGTCCTCGACGTCCTCCAGGCCGACCGACATCCGCAGGAGCCGGTCGCTGACGCCCGCCGAGCGCCGGTCGCCCTCGGCCACGATGCGGTGGCTGATGGAGGCCGGGTGCTGGATGAGCGTGTCGACGCTGCCGAGGCTCACCGCCGGGGTGATCAGCCGCACTCCGGCGATCACCTCGTGCGGGTCCCCGAAGACCTCGAAGGCGATCATCGCACCGCCGATCCGCGGGTAGTGGACGCGGGCGACGCGGGGGTCGGTGGTGAGCCGCCTGACGAGCTCCGCCGCCGTGGCGGACGCCGCCCTCACCCGTACCGGAAGGGTGGAGAGGCCCCGCAGCAGCAGGTATCCGGCGAGCGGGTGCAGGACGCCGCCGGTGGCGAAACGAATCTGCCGGAGCGTACGGGCGAACTCCTCGTCACAGGCCACGACACCGCCCATGACGTCGCCGTGCCCGCCCAGGTACTTGGTCGCGCTGTGCAGCACGATCCGCGCGCCCTGCTCGACCGGCCTCTGGAGGACCGGCGTGGCGAAGGTGTTGTCGACGAGCAGCGGCACGGTGCCGCAGGAGTGGGCGAGGGCCCGGATGTCGGCCTCGGCGAGCGTCGGGTTCGCCGGCGACTCGACCATGACGAGGCCCGTGTCGGGGCGGATCGCGTCGGCGACGCCCGCCGGGTCGGTCCAGGTCACCTCGGTGCCGAGCAGCCCCGTGTCGAGCAGGTGGTCGCTGCACCCGTACAGCGGGCGGACCGCCACGACGTGCCGCAGGCCCTGGCTCGCGCGGGCGAGGAGGACGGCGGTCAGCGCCGCCATGCCGCTCGCGAAGGCCACGGCCGCTTCGGCGCCCTCCAGTCGGGCGAGGGCGTCCTCGAAGCGGGCCACGGTCGGGTTGTCGAGCCGGGAGTAGACCGGCGGGCCCTCGGGACGGGCGCCGGTGGTGGCGAACTCGTCGATGCGGGCCGCCTCGGCCCTGGCGTCGTACGAGGGGTAGGTGGTGGACAGGTCGAGCGGCGGGGCGTGCACTCCGAGACCGGCGAGGTCCTCGCGTCCGGCGTGCACGGCTTCGGTGGCGAGCGCCCTCGGGGTGGCCGAGAGGTCGCGGTCCATGGCGTCCATGGCGGCACTGTGAACGTCTACCGGAAGGTAGCGGCAAGATGCCGTGCTACGTTCGGCGAATGGCCGATTCTGTCGTACTGGACGCGGTCGATCTGCACATTCTTCGCCTCCTGCAGAACGACGCCCGGACCACCTACCGCGAGCTCGCCGCCGAGGTGGGCGTAGCCCCCTCGACCTGCCTCGACCGGGTCGCGCGGCTGCGCCGCACCGGTGTGATCCTGGGCCACCAGCTACGACTGGATCCGGCCAAACTCGGACGCGGCCTGGAGGCGCTCCTGCTGGTCCAGGTACGCCCCCACCGGCGGGAACTGATCGGTCCGTTCGTCGACCGGATCCGCGCCCTGCCCGAGTCCCGGGCCCTGTTCCATCTCACGGGACCCGACGACTACTTGGTGCACGTGGCCGTGGCCGACCCCGCTGACCTGCAGAGACTCGTCCTCGACGAGTTCACCTCGCGCCGCGAGGTGGCCCGCGTCGAGACCCGGCTGATCTTCCAGCAGTGGGAGTGCGGGCCGCTCCTTCCGCCCGCCCACGGCCCCTCCTTGTCAGCCGACTGAGACCGGACGAAGATGACGCGGCCCTTTCGAAGCGTCAGGATGGCCCCCATGCCAGAGACTTCCAGCAGCCTGCTGCCCCGCCAGCTCGCCGACGCCCACGTCGACGCACTCATCGCCCTCGACCCGATCACCGGTACGTACCTGGGAGTCAAGGAGAGCGCCGGCCTGCTGCCCGACTTCTCGCCGGCCGGCCTGAAGGCCGTGGCCGACCTCTCGCGGCGGACGCTCGCGGCCCTCGACGCGGCGGAGGCCGTGCCCGGCGCCGACAGCGACGCCGAGCGCCGCTGCGCCCGTCTGCTGCGCGAGCGCCTCACCGCCGAACTCGCCGTGCACGACGCCCACGAGAGCCTGCGCACGGTCAGCAACATGCGTTCGCCCGCCCACAGCGTGCGGATCGTCTTCACCATGATGCCGACCGAGACCGAGGAGGACTGGACGGCGGTCGCCGCCCGGCTGCGGGCCGTCCCCGACGCCCTGGAGGGGTACCGCTCCTCGCTCGCCCTCGGCCTGGAGCGCGGACTCCTCGGCGGGCCCCGCCCCACCGCGACCTTCGTCGGCCAGCTCACCGAGTGGGCGGGCGCGGACGGCGAAGGCCCCGGCTGGTTCGAGCAGTTCGCCGCCTCCGGCCCCGACACGCTGCCCGCGGAGCTCCGCGACGAGCTGGCCGTGGCGGCGAAGGGCGCCACCGCGGCCGTCGCGGAGCTGCGGGACTGGATGCGGGACGTGTACGCCCCCGCCGTCGCCGACGCCCCGGACACGGTGGGCCGCGAGCGCTACCAACGCTGGACGCGCTACTTCAACGGCACGGACCTGGACCTCGACCAGGCGTACGCGTACGGCTGGTCCGAGTACCACCGCCTCCTCGGCGAGATGCGCACCGAGGCCGAGCGGATCCTGCCCGGCGCCGGGCCCTGGGAGGCGCTCGCCCACCTCGACGAGCACGGCACGCACATCGAGGGCGTCGAGGAGATCCGCGTCTGGCTCCAGGAGCTCATGGACGAGGCCATCGAGGCGCTCGACGGCACCCACTTCGAACTGGCCGAGCGCGTACGGCGGGTGGAGTCCCGCATCGCCCCGCCCGGTGGCGCCGCGGCGCCGTACTACACGGGCCCGTCCGAGGACTTCAGCCGGCCCGGCCGCACCTGGCTGCCCGTGGACGGCACGACCCGCTTCCCCGTGTACGACCTGGTCTCCACCTGGTACCACGAGGGCGTGCCCGGCCACCACCTCCAGGTGGCGCAGTGGGTGCACGTCGCGGACCGGCTCTCCCGCTACCAGGCGACCATCGGCAAGGTGAGCGCCAACCTGGAGGGCTGGGCGCTGTACGCCGAGCGCCTCATGGACGAGCTGGGCTTCCTGCCCGACGCGGAACGGCGCCTCGGCTACCTCGACGGCCAGATGATGCGCGCGTGCCGGGTGATCGTCGACATCGGCATGCACCTGGGCCTGGAGATCCCCGCGGACTCGCCGTTCCACCCCGGCGAGCGGTGGACCCCGGAGCTCGCCCAGGAGTTCTTCCAGCTGCACAGCAGCCGTCCGGCGGCGTTCGTGGAGAGCGAGATGACCCGCTACCTCTCGATGCCGGGTCAGGCGATCGGCTACAAGCTGGGCGAGCGCGCCTGGCTGCTCGGCCGGGAGAACGCGCGGGCGGCGCACGGCGACGCGTTCGACGCGAAGGCCTGGCACATGGCGGCGCTGTCGCAGGGGCCGCTGGGTCTCGACGACCTGGTGGAAGAGATCTCGCGCCTCTGAGGGCACACGCGCCACACCGTTCCGCGTGACGAGAATCCCCGGCCTTTCCCTTGATCGGCCGGGGATTTCCCTGCATTCTCGACCGTATGACCACCGAATACACTCCGGACGCCACCGACTGGCGGATCCTCGAAGCGCTCCAGCGGGAGGGGCGCGCCAGCTTCGCCGAGCTCGCCCGCGCCGTCTCGATGTCGCCGTCCGCGGTGACCGAGCGGGTGCGCCGGCTGGAGGACGCCGGGGTGATCACCGGGTACACGGCGGTCGTCGACCAGGACCGCCTGGGGCTCCCCATCCTGGCGTTCGTCCGGCTGCGGTACCCGCACGGCAACTACAAGCCGTTCCACGACCTCCTCGACACCACGCCCGAGGTCCTGGAGGCGCACCACGTCACCGGCGACGACTGCTTCGTCCTCAAGGTCGCGGCCCGGTCGATGAAGCACCTGGAGCAGGTCTCCGGGAAGATCGCCACGCTCGGCTCGGTGACGACGAGCGTCGTCTACTCCTCGCCGCTGCCCCGGCGTTCGATCAGCCGCTGAGCCCCTCGCCGCCGGTACGGAGCCGTACCGCGGAGCCCTGCCGGGCCTTGACGACCTCCAGCTGGGCGGGGATGCGGCGGCGCAGGTCGCCGACGTGGCTGACGATGCCGACGCTGCGGTCGCGCTCGCGCAGCGAGTCCAGGACGTCGAGGACCTCGTCGAGCGTCTCCTCGTCGAGGCTGCCGAAGCCCTCGTCGATGAAGAGCGTGTCGAGCCTGACCCCGCCGGCCTCGTCGGTGACGACGTCGGCGAGGCCCAGGGCGAGCGCCAGGGAGGCGAAGAAGGTCTCGCCGCCCGAGAGCGTCGCGGTGTCGCGCTCGTTGCCCGTCCAGGCGTCGACGACGTGCAGGCCGAGACCGGCCCGCTTGCCGCCGGCGCGGGCGTCGGAGTGGACCAGCGTGTAGCGGCCGGAGGACATCAGCTGGAGGCGGGCGGTCGCGGCGGCGGCGACCTGTTCGAGGCGGGCGGCCAGCACGTACGACTCCAGGCGCATCCTGAGGTCGTTCTCGGCGGAGGTCCCGGCCGTGAGGGCGGCCAGCCGGGCCACCCGGTCGTACTCCTCGCGGAGCGGTCCGAGCCGGTGGACCTCGGTGGCGGCCTGGCGGGAGAGGCCCGCGAGTTCGCCGACCCGGTCCCGGGCGGCGGACAGTCCGGAGGCCGCCCGGCGCAGGGCCTCCGCGGCCGCGGCACGGGCCGCCTCCGCGGCCCGCGGGTCGGCGGGCGGGAGCGCGGCGGCCTCGGCGGCGCCGGGTTCGGCGAGCCGGTCCGCGACGGCCGCCGACTCGGCGCGCCAGGCGTCCACGCGCTCCTGGAACGCGCGCCGTTCGGCGACGGGGAGGAGGGCGGCGCGGGCCTCGTCGGGGGTGGTGAAACCCTCGCGGTAGGCGACGTCGGCGAGCCGGCCGTCGGCCTCCTTCAGCCGCTGGGCGGCGAGTTCGGCGGTGCGTACGGCTCCGGCGGCGTCGAGCAGGAGGGCGATGCGGCGCTCCAGGGAGGTGGCGTGCTCGGCCACGCTGCCGAACGTGCCGCGCCCGAGGGAGAGTTCCTCGTCGAGCCCGGCCTGCTCGGCCTCCAGGGCCTCGCGGCGCGAGGTGCGGGCGGCCACCCGGCGCTCGGCCTCGCGCTGCGCGCCGACCCGCCCCTCGTGCTCCCGCTCGGCCCGCGCGAGCGCCTCCCGGGCGCTGTGCGTCCGGGAGGCGAGGGCGTGGGCCTCGGCGTGCAGCCGGGTGAGCTCGTCGACCTCACGGGCGAGGTCGGCGACGGTGGGGTCGCCGTCCGGCCGGTGTCCGCTGGTGTCGTCGGCCCGGCTCGCGCTCAGGACCTCGGCCCTGGCGGCCGACCAGGCCTCGCGGGTGACGGCCAGCTCGCGTTCGGCGGCGGCGCGGGACTCGTCGGCGCGGCTGTAGGCCTCGTGCGCCGCCTCCTCCGTGGCGCGGTCGACGTGGTCGGCGGTGGTGCGGGCGGGGGCCGGGTGGGCGGTGGAGCCGCAGACCTGGCAGGCCTCCCCGTGCGTCAGCGTGGCGGCGAGCTCGGCCGCGATCCCCCGCAGGCGGCGGGACTTGACGTCCAGCCAGGCCTCGTGGGCGGTGTTCCGCCGCTCGCGGGCGGCAGCGAGCCGCCCCTCGGCGGCCGTGGTGTCGGCCGCCAGCGCGTCGCGGCGGCGGGCCGCCGCGAGGCGGCGCCGGGCGGGTTCCAGGCGGCCGGCGAGGTGCTCGGCGCGGGTGGCGGCGTCCGTCGCGGCCTCGACGCGCTCGGCGAGCGCGGTCCGCCGTGCCTCCCAGTCGGTGAGCCAGGCGGCCGCGTCCTGGAGGGCGTCCTCGTCGGCGCGGGCCTCCCGGGCCAGGACGGCCCGTTCCTCGGCGACGGCCACGGCGCGGCGCTCGGCGCGGCGGGCCGAGGTGAGGCCGCCGAGTTCGGCGCGCAGCCGGTATTCGAGGGCGGAGAGCTGTTCGGCCTCCGCGTCGGCGAGCTCGGCGGGGAGCAGCGCGAGGGCACGCGCGCGGGCCGCGCGGGCGGTGGCGTGCTCGCGCTCGGCGTCCTGGCGCAGGTCGAGCGCAGGTACGACGCGCTCGGCCTTGAGGGAGGTGTCGAGGGCGGCCTGGTGGCGGTCGCGCTCGGGGGCGGTGGCGGTGAGCCGTTCGCGGCGCCGGAGCGCGTCGGCGTACCGGGCCTGGCGGTCGGCGAGCGCCTTCTCCGCGTCGACCGCGCTCGCCGCGCCCGCCTCGCGCGCCTCGGCGGCCGCGTACCGCTCGGCGGCGATGTCGAGCGTCTCGGCCGCCTCGGTGCGGGCCACGGCGGCCCAGGTGAGGACGGTGTCGGCGACTCCGGGCTCGCCGGGGCGCCCCTCGGCGGGGGTACGGGCCGCGTCGAGGCCGCCGGCGGCCTGTGCCATGCGCTGGGCGAGGGCGAGCAGCCGCTCGTCCCCTTCCCGTACCTGCTGCTCGGCGGCGCGCCGGAGGTCGGCGAGGCGTTCCTCGACGGCGGCGAAGCGGCGGGTGTCGAAGAGCCGCCCGAGGAGTTTGCCCCGCTTCTCGGCGTCGGCGCGGAGGAAGGCGGCGAAGTCGCCCTGCGGGAGCAGGACGACCTGGCAGAACTGCTCGCGGCTCATGCCGACGAGCTGGGTGATCTCCTCGCCGATCTCCTGGTGGGAGCGGCTGAGACCGGTCCATTCGCCGGTCTCGGCGTCGTACTCGCGCAGCCAGGACTGGGCCTTCTCCGTGGTGAACCCGGTGCCGCGCTTCTTGGGCCGCTGCTGGGCGGGCCGCCGGGTGATCTCCAGTCGGCGTTCCCCCACGGTGAGGTCGAGGACGACCTCCGTGGACGTGCCGACCGGGGCGTGGTCGCTGCGCAGGGAGGTGCCGGGGTTCTGCCGCTCGCCGGGCACGCTCCCGTACAGCGCGAAGCAGACGGCGTCGAGGACGGAGGTCTTGCCCGCGCCGGTCGGCCCGTGGAGGAGGAAGAGGCCGGCGGAGGACAGGGCGTCGAAGTCGACGGTCTGCCCGGTGCCGAAGGGGCCGAACGCGGTGATCTCCAGGCGGTGCAGCCTCATCGGTCCCCCTCGCGTGCGGCCGTCTGGACGCGGACGTCCTCGAAGGCGCCCTGGAGCACGGCCCGTTCGGCCGCGTCGAGTCCCGTGCCGCCGCGGACGTGGGCCACGAAGTCCTCCGCGATCTGCTGGTCGCTGCGGTCCCGCAGCCGCTGGGCGTAGGAGGCGGCGGGGTCGCTCGGGGCGCGCTCGGGGTCGAAGACGAGGTGGAGCGCGTGCGGGAAGCGTTCGGCGAGCCGGGCCATGGGTTCCGTGGGGCGTACGGGGTCGGTGAGCGTGGCCTCGACCCAGGACTGCTCGTGGGGCGTGAGCGCGGGGTCGGCGAGGAGGTCGTCGAGTCGTCCCCGGAGGCGGGCGAGGGGGCGCGGGACGGGGCAGTCGAGGCGTACGGCCTCGGTGAGCGCGCCGTCGGGCGCCGCCGGGCCCAGGTCGACCAGCCACATCGTCTTGCGGTGGTCGGTCTCGGAGAAGGAGTACGCGAGGGGCGAGCCGGAGTAGCGGACGCGCGGGGTGAGGGTCTGGCTGCCGTGGAGGTGGCCGAGGGCGACGTAGTCGACGCCGTCGAAGACCCCGGCCGGCACGGCCGCGACGCCGCCGACGGTGATGTCCCGCTCGCTGTCGCTGGCCGAGCCGCCGGCGACGAAGGCGTGGGCGAGGACGACGGAGCGGGTGCCGTCGGGCCGGGTGGCGAGGTCGGCGCGGACGCGGTCCATGGCCGCGGTGAGGACGGCCTCGTGGCCGCCCTTCGTCGCGCCGAGCTGGTCGCGGACGAGGGCGGGTTCGAGGTACGGCAGCCCGTACAGGGCGACGTCGCCGTGGTCGTCGGCGAGGACGACGGGCGTCCCGATGCCGGCGGGGTCGGTACGGAGGTGGATGCCGGCCCGTCCGATGAGCCCGGCGCCGACGCCGAGGCGGCGGGCCGAGTCGTGGTTGCCGGAGATCATGACGGTGGGCACGCCGGCCTCGGCGAGGCGGTGCAGAGCGGTGTCGAAGAGCTCGACGGCGGTGAGGGGCGGCACGGCACGGTCGTAGACGTCACCGGCGACGAGGACGGCGTCCACCCGGTGGGCGTGGACGGTGTCCACGAGGTGGTCGAGGAAGGCGGCCTGGGCTTCGAGGAGCGGGACGCGGTGGAAGGACCGGCCGAGGTGCCAGTCCGAGGTGTGCAGGAGCCTCACGATGCCGTCCCACCCCGCATGTGTGCCGCTCCTCGCCGCGTGATTCCCGTCCTGCGCCCACGCGCTCCGGTGCCGTGTGCGCCGTCCACGCTATCCCGAGCGGGGGTGTGAGCGGGGCCATACGACACCGAGCCGGCGCGCGACGCGAGACCGCTGTCCCTCACGCGTCGCCGTACGCCTCTCCGCCGGGCTCGAAGGTCGCCGTGCCCGCCGTCGCGTCGGCGAGCCAGGCGCGGAAGGCGGGGACGTCGGCGTCCGGGAGGCCGATCTCGATCGTGACGGCCTCGGCGTACCGCACGTCGCGGACGGCGCGCCCGGTGGCCCGCAGGTCGTTCTCCAGCTTGCCCGCGCGCTGGTGGTCGACGGTGACGGTGGCGAGCCTGAACCGCTGCCGGGTGATCGTGCCGAGCTCGTCGAGCGCCTCGCCGACGACACCGCCGTACGCCCGGATCAGCCCGCCCGCGCCGAGCTTCACGCCGCCGTAGTAGCGGGTCACGACGGCGGCGACGTAACGCATCTCACGGCGCAGGAGCATCTGGAGCATCGGGACGCCCGCGGTGCCGCCCGGTTCGCCGTCGTCGCTGGCCTTCTGCACGGAGGCGTCGGCGCCGAGCACGTACGCGAAGCAGTTGTGGGTGGCGGTCGGGTGCTCCCTGCGGACGCGCGCGACGAACTCCTGCGCCTCGGCCTCGTCGGCGACGGGCGCGAGCGCGCAGAGGAAGCGCGAGCGGTTGATCTCGGTCTCGTGCACGCCCTCGCGGGCCAGGGTGCGGTACTGCTCCTGCATCCCGCCAGCCTACGTTCCGTCCGGCCCGTACTCCCCGGCGGCCGGTTCGGGGACGCCGCCGCCCGTCCCGTCCTGACCTGCGAAGGGCAGCGCGCGGAGCGCGAGCGCCCAGCCGAGGCGGGCCTCTCCGCACTCGCTGGAGCGGCCGGTGAGCTCGGCGACGCGGCCGATGCGGTTGAGGACGGTGTTGCGGTGGCAGTAGAGGAGTTCGGCGGCCCGGGCGGCCGAGCAGCCGTGGTCGAGCCAGACGCGGAGCGTGGTGAGGAGGGCGGTCCGTTCGCCGCCGGTGGCGAGGACGGGGCCGAGGTGGACGGTGACGATCCGCTCGGCGATGTCGGGGCGTCCGCCGAGGAGCACCTCGGCGAGCCGCTCGTCGAAGACGGCGGCCTCGCCGCTGCCCGCCGGGAGGGTACGGAGGGTCTGCTCGGCGAGCCGCAGGGCGCGGCCGGCGTCGGAGAGCCGTTCGAACTCCGGGGAGATCCCGGCGGTGGCACCGGTCAGCTCGCGCAGGACGTCCCGGAGGGCGTCGGACTCGGCGGACCCGCCGACCCCGCAGGAACCGCCGACCCCGCCGAACCCCTGCCGGACGCCGCCGGAGCCCCCGGCCTCCCCGCCTCCGGCACCCCCCGCGCCCTGCCGGGCGGCGCCGGGGTCCCGGCCGGGAGCGGGTCCGCGGCTCGTGGCGGCTCCCCGGGCGGCGGCGGTGGTGCCGCGGCGGGGCAGGCGGACGATGCCGGCGTACCGGCCGGCCCGCGGGCGCCAGAACGACCACATCCCGCGGGTCTCCAGGACGGGCGCGAGGTGCGGAGGGGCGGCCGGGTCCTGGGCGGCGACCACGACGACGTACCGGTCCATGGCCGGGACGCCGAGCGCGGCGGCGGCCGCCGTGGCCACGGCGGGGTCGTCGGCGCGGCCGTCGAGGAGCGCCTCGAAGAGGGCGACGCGCCGGGTGTCCCGGCGGCTCTGGAGCTCCAGTTGGGCGAGCCGGTACTCGTCGGCCATGGCGACGGAGTACCGGTCGATGGTCTCCCAGACCCCGCCGGCCATGTCGAGTTCCAGGTCCCTGCTGTCGGCCTCGCGGCCGGCCCTGGCCCTGAGGTGTTCGGCCATGACCTGCCAGAGGACCCGGCCGCCGCGCCGGTAGGCCTGGAGGACGGTGTCGAGGGGGACGCCCTGCTCGGCGCGGCGGCGGCCGGTCACGCGGGCCGCTCCCTCCAGGTCCCCGCCGGTCGGGGCGAGGCCGCCGAAGTCCTCCAGGGCGCGCAGCAGGTTGTCGCGGCAGATCTCCCAGAGGTCCCGGCGGGTGACGGGCGCTCCGGAGGCGTACGTACCGGAGTGGGCGCGGATGTCGTCGACGGCCCGGTCCGTGAGCCGGTCGACGTCGGCGCGCAGTGCGGTGGCGAGGGCGCGCCGCAGGGCGGCGGAACCGGTGTCGGTGCCGACGGCGGTGGCGGTGCCGGTGCCGTGAGTGGTGCCGGTGACGGTGGCGGTGCCGTGAGTGGTGCCGGTGGCGGTGCCGAGGGGCGTGGGGCCGCCGTCGGAGGGTGACGCGGCGGCCGGTCGGTGCGTCATGTGCCGCACGGTAGCCCCGGTTTTTGGCGAATGCCACGGGCCGGGCGGGACGGGGTGGCCGCTGCCCAGCTCGGGGCACCGCATGGTGGGCATCTGCACATGGCGTCGGGCGGCGGGTGCGGCGGATTCTGGGCCGGGTCGGAACGGTGTGCGCCGTCCCCCTGTCCCCTGCTCGTCCGTGTGCCCCTCCCTGGAGCGTGTCATGTCCCTGAGCGTCGCCGCCGTCCTGGGCGAGTCCGCCCGCCATTTCCCCGACCGGATCGCGGTCGTCGAGGGCGCGGCCCGGCTCACCTACCGGGAGCTGTGGACGGAGGCCCTGCGCTGCGCCGCCGGGCTGCGGGCGGCGGGCGTGAAGCCGGGCGACCGGCTGGCCGTCCTGCTCCCGAACACGACGGAGTTCCTGCGCGTCTACTACGGCGCCCTCGCGGCGGGGGCGACCGTCGTCCCGGTCCACGCGCTGCTCGTCGCGGACGAGGTGCGGTACGTCCTGGAGCACAGCGGCGCGGTCGGCATCGTGAGCGGCGGGCCGCTGTGGACGGTGGCGGACGAGGCCGCGCGGGCGGCCGGGGTCCGGGCGTTCCAGGGCGCGCCCACGGCGGCGGAGCCCCTGCCGGCCGCGGAGCCCGCCGCTCCGCAGGACATCGCGGTGGTGCTCTACACGAGCGGGACGACGGGCCGTCCGAAGGGCGCCCTCCTGACCCACCTCAACATCGTCATGAACGCGTCCGTGACCTCGCGGGACCTGCTCGGCATCGGCGCGGACGACGTCGTCCTCGGCTGCCTGCCGCTCTTCCACAGTTACGGGCAGACCTGCGCGATGAACGGGACGCTCCGCGCGGGCGCGACGCTCGTGCTCATGCCCCGGTTCAGCGGCCCGGCCGCCCTCGACGTGCTCGCCGACGAGGGCGTGACGGTCTTCATGGGCGTGCCGACCATGTACCACGCGCTCGTGGAGGCGGCCGCGGGCTCCGACCGCCGCCCCGCGGCCCTGCGCGTCGCCGTCTCGGGCGGGGCGGCGCTGCCGGTCGCCGTCCTGGAACGGTTCGAGGAGACGTTCCGCACCCAGGTGCTCGAAGGGTACGGACTGACCGAGACCTCGCCGGTCGCCACGTTCAACCAGTCCCACCTGGGCCGCCGGCCCGGTACGGTCGGGCACCCCGTGTGGGGCGTGGAAGTGGGCGTCGCGGACGCCGCCGTGGAACGGGAGATCGTGTTGCTGGCCCACGGGGAGGTGGGTGAGGTGGTGGTGCGGGGCCACAACGTCTTCGCGGGATACCTCGACGACCCGGAGGCGACCGCCGCCGCGGTCGTGGACGGCTGGTTCCGCACGGGCGACCTGGGCGTCCTGGAGGAGGACGGGGGCTTCCTGCGGATCGTGGACCGGAAGAAGGACCTCGTGATCAGGGGTGGGTTCAACATCTACCCGCGCGAGGTCGAGGAGGTGCTCGTCCGCCACCCCTCGGTCTCGGAGGTCGCGGTGATCGGCGTCCCCGACGCCGCCAGGGGCGAGGAGGTCTGCGCGGTGGTGGTCCGCAGGGAGGGCTCGGCGCCGCTGACCGAGGGGGAGCTCGTCGAGTGGGCCGGGGAGCGGCTCGGCCGCCACAAGTACCCCAGGATCGTCCGCTTCGTGGACGCCCTGCCCCTGGGGCCGACGGGCAAGGTCCTGAAGCGCGCCCTGACGACGGGAACGGCCCTCCCCGGAAGCACCGGAAGCGCCGGAAACGCCGGCAGCACCGGCACCGCCGCCACCCACGACGTACCGACGGAGGGCTGAACCGATGACGACGGACGGATCGACGAGCACGGCGGCGGAGGTCCGCACCCCGTCGGGCGCGCTGCGCGGCACGCTCCGCGACGGCGTGGCCGCTTTCCTCGGCGTGCCCTACGCGCAGGCCCCCGTGGGCCGGTTGCGGTTCCGCGCACCGGAACCGGTCGGGCCCTGGGAGGGCGTGCGGGAGGCGACGGCGTTCGGTCCGACGGCGCCGAAGCGCCCGTACGCGCCGCCGCTCGCCGCGCTCCTGCCCGACCCCGACGTCCCCGGGGACGGCTGCCTCAACCTCAACGTGTGGGCGCCGTGGGAACGCGACCCGGGCGGCCGTCCGGTCATGGTGTGGATCCACGGCGGCTCGCTGCTCCACGGCTCCTCGGCGGTCCCGGTCTACGACGGCACGACCTTCGCCCGCGACGGCGTCGTCCTCGTCTCGCTCAACTACCGGCTGGGGGTGGAGGGGTTCGGGGTCTTCCCCGACGCCCCCGCCAACCTCGGCCTCCGGGACCAGATCGCCGCGCTCACGTGGGTACGCGAGAACATCGCGTCCTTCGGCGGCGATCCGGAGCGGGTGACGGTCTTCGGCGAGTCGGCGGGCGCGATCTCGATCGCCGCCCTCCTGACGTCGCCCCTCGCGGAGGGCCTGTTCCGGCGGGCCGTGCTCCAGAGCGGGCCGCCGGCCGCGCTGCCGCTCGACGCGGCCCGCGGGACCACGGAGGCGGTGGCCGCCGTCCTCGGCGTACCGGCGACGGCGGAGGCCTTCGCGGGCGTGGACCCGGAGCGGCTGCTCGCGGCGCAGACGGAGGCGACCGCGGAGGGATCGCCGCTGACGGACGGTCCGTCGTTCCAGGTGGCGGTGGACGGCGAGGTGGTGCCGCGCGACCCGGTGGAGGCGCTCGACGCCGGCGCGTCGGCGGAGGTGGACCTGCTGCTCGGGACGACCTCGGAGGAGTACCGGCTCTGGTTCGTGCCGGGCGGTCTCACCGACCGGATCGGCCGCCTCGCGCAGCGGTACGTCCTGCGGAAGGCGAAGGTCCCGGGGCGGACGGCGCGGGTGTACCGCGCGGGACGCCCGGACGAGAAGCCCGGCGAGGTACTGGGCGCGATCGTCACGGACAAGCTGATGAGACTCCCCCTCTACCGGGTCGCCGACGCGCGCCGGCGGCAGCGGCCGGGGGCGGACTCCGGCACGTACGTGTACGAGTTCGGCTGGCGCTCCCCCGTCCTCGGCCTCGGCGCCTGCCACGCGCTGGAACTCGGCTTCGTCTTCGACACGCTCGACGTGCCGGAGACGCGGGCGCTGACCGGTCCGGACGCGCCCCGGGACCTGGCGGAGGCGATGCACGCGGCCTGGGTGTCGTTCGCGGCCACCGGCGACCCGGGCTGGCGTCCGTGGGACCCGGCCCGCCCGGTGATGACCTTCGGCCCGGGCCTCCCGGCCGTCGTCGAGTCCCCGCGCGAGGCCGAACGCCGGGCGTGGGAAGGCTGATCGGTCACGGCGGAGCCGTCTTGGAGCCGTGTCGGAGCCGTACGGGAATCAGCCCGACGGGGCCGTACGGGAATCAGCCCGACGGGCCGTACGGGAATCAGCGCGGCGCCCCGCCGGTTCTCCCCGAGGACGATCCGAAACGCGCCGAGGAGAGGCAGCAGAGACGATGAGCGTCGACACCACGACCGCCGAGCCGACCGAGTACTCCGCCGAGGACGCGGTGCGCCGCATCCTGACGTCCACCGGGGACACCTGGGCCGTGGTCGGACTCTCCGACAACCGGCGGCGCGCCGCGTACGGCGTGGCGGAGTTCCTCCAGCGCTCCGGCAAGCGGATCGTGCCGGTTCACCCGAAGGCGGAGACGGTCCACGGCGAGCAGGGCTACGTCTCCCTCGCCGACATCCCGTTCCCCGTGGACGTCGTGGACGTCTTCGTCAACAGCGAGCAGGCGGGCGGCATCGCCGACGAGGCGGTCGCGATCGGCGCGAAGGCGGTCTGGTTCCAGCTGGACGTCGTCGACGAGGCCGCGTTCGCGCGGACGCGCGAGGCGGGCCTGGACATGGTGATGGACCGCTGCCCGGCGATCGAGATCCCGCGCCTGAACCGCGCCTCGGCGACCGACGCGCGGTAGCCGGACGGCGGCTCAGCGAACCGGCGGGATCGAGACGGCCATCGTCATCTCGGCCGGTTCGCCGCCGTCGTTGCGGTAGGTGTGCGGCACGTTGGCCTCGAAGACGGCCGACGTGCCGGCCGGGATGGGGTGTTCCACGCCGTCGACGACGAGCGTGAGGACGCCGGCGGTGACGTGCAGGAGCTCGGTCGTGCCCGGGGGGTGCGGGTCGGAGGCGCTGCCCTCGCCCGGCATGAGGGTCCAGGACCAGAGCTCCAGGGGGCCGCGCGCCTCGGTTCCGACCAGGAGCGTGGTGTGGCTGCCCGTGTCGGTGGACCACATGCGGACGGCCTGGCCCGGCGGGACGAGCCGGACCTGGGGGCCCTGCTCGTGGTCGAGGAGGGTCGTGATCGAGACGCCGAGGGCGTCCGCGAGCTTCACGGTCGTGCCGACGCTGGGGTTCGTCCTGGCCTGCTCGATCTGGATGATCATGCCCCGGCTGACCCCGGCCCGGGCGGCGAGCGCGTCGAGGGTGAAGCCCCGCTCCTTGCGCCAGCGCTTCAGGTTCCGGGCGAGCGACTGCGTGAGCTGATCGAGGTCCGACACGTTCCGTCCAATATTCTGGATGACATAGTTCAATGCAGTGAACTACGGTGGGCTGTACCCGACCGTTCACCGCACTGTACTGCGTCCCGCCGTACGGGACTGCGAGGCTTTCATGACCGCCCTGTTCGCCCTGGCCACCAGCCTGCTCTGGGGCCTCGCCGACTTCGGCGGCGGGCTCCTCACCCGGCGGATCCCCGCCCTCACGGTCGTCGTGGTCTCCCAGGTCCTCGCCGTCCTCGTCCTCGGCGCGGTCGTCCTCGCCACCGGCGCGTGGACCGAGGCCGACCCCCGGCTCTGGTACGCGGTCGGGGCCGGCGTCGTCGGCCCGGCGGCGATGCTCGCCTTCTACAAGGCGCTCGCCCTCGGCCCCATGGGCGTCGTCTCGCCGCTCGGCTCGCTCGGCGTGGTCGTGCCCATCGGCGTGGGACTGCTCGCGGGCGACCTCCCCGGCCTGTGGCAGGTCGCCGGCATGGCCGTCGCGATCCTCGGCGTCGTCCTCGCGGGCGGCCCCGAGCTGCGCGGCGCGCCCGTCCAGCGCCGGGCGGTGCTGCTGACCCTGGTCGCGGCCTTCGGCTTCGGCGCGGTCATGGCCCTGATCGCGGAGGCGTCCACGACGGTCACCGGTCTCTTCCTCGCGCTGTTCGTGCAGCGCGTCACCAACGTCCTCGTCGGCGGTGCCGCGTTGTACGCCTCCGTCCGGCGCGGCGGCCGCGCCCTGCCCGCCGGCGGCCCCTCGGTCATCCGCGCCGCGCTCCCGGCCCTGGCCTTCGTCGGCCTCGCCGACGTCGCCGCCAACGGCACCTACGCGCTGGCCGCGCGATCCGGCCCGGTCGCCCTCGCCGCCGTACTGGCCAGCCTCTACCCGGTGGTGACGGCCCTCGCCGCCCGGGGCGTCCTCAAGGAACGCCTCCGCCCGGTCCAGGCGGCCGGAGCGGGACTCGCCCTCGCGGGCGCGGTCCTCCTCGCGACGGGCTGATCCGCCGCCCGGCGCACCCTGTCCGTGCTCCTGCACGCCGGTGTCCGCTTCCCCATGGGGTGCTGCCGCGGTCCCGGCTACCGGCCCCGCACGCTCGGCGAAGTGCGCGAGCGGATGACGTACGCGCGCAGGACCGGTGAACCGTTCGCCCACGCCCTGGTGCGCCGCGAACCGCCGGAGAACGTACGGGGTGCGGCGCGGGGGGTCAGGAGGAGACGGCGGCCTCGGACGCACCGGACTGCTCGGCCTCCCAGGCGGCGAGCGCCGCGAGCTGCTCCGCCGTCACGCCGTCCGGGAGCGGCACCGGCGCCGGGGTCCGCAGCGGGGGCTGCCAGCCGTTCTCGGCGTCCCAACGGCGGACGACCTTGGCGGGGGCGCCCGCGACCACCGAGTGGTCGGGCACCTCGCCGCGGACGACCGCGCCCGCCGCGACGACGACGTTCCGGCCGATGCGCGCGCCGGGCAGGACGACCGCTCCCGTGCCGAGCCAGCAGCCGGGGCCGATGGAGACGGGTTCGGAGCGGGGCCACTGGCGGCCGATGGGCTCGTCCGGGTCGTCGTAGCTGTGGTTGGTCGAGGTGATGTAGACGTACGGGCCGCAGTACGTGTCCGAGCCGATGGTGACGGTCGTGTCGGCGATGACGTGGCTGCCCCGGCCGAGGACGACGCCGTCGCCGAGGGTCAGGACCGTCTCCGTGCCGAGGTCGAGGCCCGGCAGCATGCCGGCGGTCAGGGTGACCTGCTCGGCGATGATGCAGCACTCGCCGATCTCGATCCACCGCTCCCCGAAGACCGTGCCCTGCGGGAAGGCGAGCCGGGTGCCCGCGCCGAGGCGGCGGAAGCGCAGCCGCCCCGGGTGCTCGGCGGTGACGGAACCGGCCTGCTGCGCCCAGCGCCAGCCGCCCTGCACGGCACGGGCGACGACCCGGCGGCGCCAGGCGGCGAGCGAGGAGAACGTGTTTCTGTTCCTGGGCATCCGGCCACCGTAGTCGGCACCGTCGTGCCTGATCAGTGCGGTGCGCTGTGATGTCCGTCATGGGCACGGCATAGGGTGCGGGCGGGGGCGACCCCCGGGTGCGACCGTACGGCTGACGATCAGGAGCGAACCATGTCAGAGGCGTTGATCAAGGGTGTGGGCGGCAAGGAGCCGAGCGTCGACCCGACCGCGTTCACGGCGCCGACGTCCGTGGTCCTCGGCGAGGTGACGCTCGGCGCCCGCGCCAGCGTCTGGTACCACGCGGTGCTGCGCGCGGACTGCGGCCCCATCGCCGTGGGCGAGGACGCCAACATCCAGGACAACACCACGGTCCACGTCGACCCCGGTTTCCCGGTCTCCATCGGGGCGCGGGTGACGGTCGGGCACAACGCGACCGTGCACGGCTGTGTGATCGAGGACGACGTGCTCGTGGGCATGGGGGCGACGGTCCTCAACGGCGCCCGGATCGGCGCGGGCTCGCTCGTCGCGGCGCAGGCGCTCGTGCCGCAGGGCATGGAGGTCCCGCCGGGGTCGCTGGTCGCGGGTGTCCCTGCGAAGGTCCGCCGGCCGCTGACGGACGAGGAGAAGGAGGGCATCAGGCTGAACGCCGAGATGTACCTGCACCTCGCGAAGGTCCACGCGGAGACCTTCGACGCCTGATCCGGGGCGGTACGGAGAGGAGGGCGGCCCCCGGTCACGGGGCCGCCCTCCTCTCGCGTCGTCGTCCGGGCTCAGTCCGCGACGGGCACCGGCTCGGATGCCGTCTCGACGGCTTCCTTCCCGCGCTCCGCCGCGGCCTTCTTGGCGCGGTTCTTGATGACGAGCATCGACGCGGCGCCGATCAGGACCGCGAGCACGAGGCCCAGCCAGGAGAAGCGCTTGAGCCACGCCTCGGCGACGACGCCGACCGAGTAGATGACGGCCGTCGTGCCGCCGGCCCAGAGGATGCCGCCGAAGACGTTGGCGACGAGGAACTTCCAGTACGGCATGTGCAGGACGCCGGCGAGCGGGCCCGCGAAGATGCGCAGGAGGGCGACGAAGCGGCCGAAGAAGACCGCCCACATGCCCCACTTCTCGAAGGAGCGCTCGGCGAGCCCGATGTTGGCCTCGCTGAAGTGCTTCGGGAACTTGTTGCCGAGCCAGGCGAGCAGCGGCCGGCCGCCCTTGCGTCCGATGGCGTAGCCGATCGAGTCGCCGATGATCGCTCCGGCGCTGGCGCAGGCTCCGAGCACCCACGGGTTGATGTCGCCGTGCTGCGAGGCCAGCAGCGCCGAGCTCACGAGCACGATCTCGCCGGGCAGGGGGATGCCGAGGCTCTCCAGGCCGATCACCACGCCGACGAGCGCGTAGATCGCGACCGCCGGGATCGTCTCCAGCCACTCCTGTACGTGCAACGCGGTTCCTCCCGTGTCGGTGCACCCGGCGTGCACCGCGTCGGGCACGCCGGGGCAGCCTACCCGGTCAGGGTGTACGGACCTCGACTCCGATGCCGAGGCCGGGGTCGGCCGAGGAGGCGGCGACGCGGACGGTCCTGCGGCCGGTGCCGAGGATCCAGGCGTGCCGCGCGGTGTCCCAGGAGGAGAGGGAGCGGGCGGTGACGGGGACGGTCACCCGGCGGCGCTCGCCGGCCGCGAGCTCCAGCCGGCGGTAGCCGGCGAGGGCGGAGCGCGGCTGGTCGACACCGGTCCCGGTGAGGTCCGGGGAGGGGCCGACGTACACCTGGGCGACGTCGACGCCGGGGCGGCGGCCCGTGTTGCGGACGGTGAAGGTGACGTCGAGTCCGCCCGCGGCGCCCGGGGAGGCGGTGAGGTCCTCGTACCGGAAGGTCGTGTACGAGAGCCCGTGGCCGAAGGGGAAGAGGGGCACGACGCCCTTGGCCTCGTACCAGCGGTGGCCGATGTGGACGCCCTCCCCGTACTCCTCCACGCCGTCCTCGCCCGGGTAGCGGCGCGGGTCCCCCGCGGTGGGGTGGTGGTCGTCGGAGGCCGGGAAGGTCTGGGTGAGGCGGCCGCCGGGGTCGGCGTCGCCGAAGAGGACGGCGGCGGTGGCGGCGGCGCCCTCCTGGCCGGGGTAGTACATCTGGAGGACGGCGGCCGTCCGCGCCAGCCACGGCATGGTGACGGCCGAGGAGGTGTTGAGGACGACGGTCGTGCGGGGGTTGGCGGCGGTGACGGCCTCGATCAGGGCCTCCTGGTGGCCGGGGAGCGCGAGCGTCGTCCGGTCCTGGCCCTCGGTGGCGTCCTCGTAGGCGAAGAGGACGACGCTGTGCGCGGCGCGCGCGGTCCGCACGGCCTCGGCGACGTCGGCGGCGCGGCCGGCGCCGGTGACGGCGCGGAGCCGGAAGAGCTGGCCCGTGGGACCGCCGTGGGCGGTGATCCGCAGCTCGTGGGGGCCGGCGGCGAGCCGGAGGGTCGCGCGGCGGACGGTGAGTCCGTCGGGGGCCTGTCCGAGGAGGCCGCCCGCGAAGTACTCGGCGACGCCCTCGCGGACGGGGAAGAGCTCGGTGCCGTCGAGGGTGACCGCGGGGCGGGCGCCGCTGTAGTGGACGAGGAAGGTCCACTCGTCGGGGTCGGTCGTGGTGAGGGTGGTGGTCCGGCTCCAGGTGGCGCCGGAGGCGACCTGGACGCCTTCGAGGTCGGCGGCGGGCCGGAGGGGCGGGAGCGGGCGGCCGAAGAGGTCCTCTCCGACGGCGTGGGTGACGGTGGCGTCCTTTCCGGCCCTCGCGCGGAGGGCGTCGAGCGGGCTCCTGGCGGCGTCGGGGACGACGTGGGCGCTGCCGCCGCCGCTGACGAAGGGGACGGCGGCGGTGGGCCCGAGGACGGCGAGGGATCGGGCGGCGCGGCCCGTGAGGGGCAGGGCGTCCTTCTCGTTGCGCAGGAGGGTGGCTCCGGCGGTGGCGACGCGCAGGGCGAGGCGGGCGCCGGACGCGGCGTCGCGCGCCGGGCGCGGTGCCCTGGCCGCTTCGAGGAGCCCGAACCGTTCGCGTGCGGCGAGGACGCGGCGTACGGAGCGGTCGACGGCGGCCTCGTCGATCCGGCCGTCGCGGACCGCGTCGCGGAGGGCGGCCCCGTAGCGGGAGCCGCCGGGCATCTCCATGTCGAGCCCGGCGGAGAGGGCCCCGGCGGTGGTGTGGACGGCGTCCCAGTCGCTCATGACCCAGCCGTCGAAGCCCCAGCGCTCGCGCAGGATCCCGGTGAGGAGGCCGGCGTTCTCGGCGGCGTGGACCCCGTCGACCTTGTTGTACGCGGCCATGACGGCGCCCGCGCCGGCGGCGACGGCGGCCTCGAACGCGCGCAGTTCGGTCTCGTGCAGGGTCTGTTCGCCGACGCGGACGTCGACGGTGGCACGGTCGCGTTCCTGGTTGTTGAGGGCGAAGTGCTTGACGGTGGCGACGAGGCCCTCGGCCTGGATGCCCCGGATCTCCTCGGCGACGAGGTCGGCGGTGAGGAGCGGGTCCTCGGAGAAGGTCTCGAAGTTCCGTCCGGCGTACGGGGTGCGGATGAGGTTGGCCATGGGGGCGAGCAGCACGTCCTGGCCGAGGGCGCGGCCCTCGCGGCCGACGACCCGGCCGTAGGCGCGGGCGAGGCCGGGGTCGAAGGCGGCGGCCAGCATGACGGGCGCGGGGAGGGCGGTGGCGGTGCGGTGGACGCGGATGCCGGCGGGTCCGTCGGCGAGCCGGAGCGGCGGGATGCCGAGGCGGGGGACGCCGGGGACGTACCCGGCCTGGCCGAGGGTCGCGGGGTCGGCGGCGCCGTGGAGGAGGGAGACCTTCTCGTCCAGGGTGAGCCGGGCGAGGAGCCCGTCGACCCGGCCGCGTGGCACCGGGGCCGTACGCGGCGGCGCACCGGCCCCCGCGGACGAGGCGAGGGCGGGAGAGGCGAGGCTGGCGCCGCCGAGGGCGAGCAGGAGGGCGCGGCGGGAGAGCCGGGGGCCGCGCCGCCGGGTCCTGGGGCCGCCGCGGGGGTTCTCCGGGGCGGGGGTGGCGGGTGACGCTTCGTCGGACACGCGGCGGCTCCTTGGCGCGGGATGCGGGCCCGGCCCGGGTGCGTCCGTGCCCTGTCCGCACTATGCGTGACGGATCGTCCGATCCGGCTCCGGCGGCCCGGAACACGTCGGCCCCCGCACCCGGAAGGGGGTGCGGGGGCCGCGGCCGCTCCGGCTGGTCAGGAGTTCGGGCGCAGGGTCCAGACGACGGTCGTTTGGGCGCTGGGAACACGGGACCTGGGGAGTTGAGTAGCCGCACGGCATCTGACCTGCGAGTATTCGTCCCCGCGCGTCCCGAAGCGTCCCGGACGATCCCGCGCCGATGGGACCTGAGAACTCCCTGGCATAGGGAGGGTTCGCACATGCCGCCGTGATGAGGTCACGGCGGCCCCGCACATGCGAAAGGCCCGGAGTTGGAGCTCCGGGCCTTCCATGAGGCGGGGTTCCGCTGGACCGAAGTCCAGTCAGCGACCGGTGAGGAGCGTCAACTCCAACCCGGTCGAGTCCTTCGAACCAAGGACCCCGGTACCCCCGAATGCCTCGTCAGCATCAGGGGCCCGCCGCCGAGAAGTACCCCAACCATCCCGGCGCGAACGCCCCGATTATTGCAGCTCGCTCCCACGTGCTACAGGACTGGGAGCACCCTCAAGGACTTCTTTCAGCCAATCTCACAACCCCCTCGCGCCTCCCTAATCCCCGGAGCGGAGGCCACACGGTAGTCACGGGGCCACGTCGTGACGCAAACGATGTCCCCCCGACGCGTCGCTTTGCTGATCCGAAAACGGCACGCACGGGCCTTCTAGCCGCGCTGCCGCCCCTGTCCCGGCGTATGACCGCGCTCCTGATCGACGGTGACACCGATGACACGTACGCCTCCTGGTCGCGCCAGCGTGGCGGCAAGGACTCGGTGGCGGCCGATCACGCATGGACCGTCACCCGCGCCATCGCCGCCGCAGCGGCCCGCGCCGACTGGTCCCGCGCCGACTTCCTCCAGGTCATGCTCGACGGCCCGTACAAGGCCGGTGCCCATGCCAGGATGATCGCCCACCGGCGCGGCCACGAGCGCGCCGTGGAGTGGCTCTCCCGGGCCTGGGAGGGCGCCGCCAAGCACGTCGCGGCCACCGACACCATCGCCTCGCGCGCTGACTTCCACGCCTCGCTCGCCGAGCTGCGGGCACAGGTCGAGCGGACCCCGTGGACGGGGATCGCGGGCAAGACCGACATGAAGAACCTTGTGGCGCGCCTCGGCATCTGCGAGGAGGCCGGCGGGTGGGACCACACCGTTTCCGAGCGGGACCTGGCCGAGCGAATGGGGTGCGCCCGGGAGACCGCGCACAAATCCAACGCCCGCGTAGTCGAACTCGGTTTCCTCCGCCAGCTCGACCACGGCTCCTTCACCGATGGCGCCCGCTGGATGCTGCTCAAGCCGGTGCCGAACAGTTCGTCTCAGCGCTGGGCCACTACCCAGGGGCCGAAGGCTGGGGGGGCCTGAGTGGTCCAACCGTGAGACAGACCCAGGCGGACATCGACTCCCGCGCCGCCGCCCGGGTCATGCCGGAAGACGCCTTCGCTCACTTCGGCCTCGGGGGCAGTGGCCTCGCCGTCGTCGCCGCGCTCGCCGAGAACCCGAACCAGACAATCGAACAGCTCCAGGGCACCGCGTCCATCTCGCGCCCGACCGCGTACCGCGCCGTCGGCAAGCTCACCGGCCTCGGCCTGGTCGTGAAGGACGGCGAGACCTACTGCCTGTCCGAGCAGGCCATGGACGGCATCGGCGAGCGGACCGGGGAGTGCGCCGACCCAGTCCAGACATGGGAGGACGCCGCCGAGCGCCTGGGCACCCTCGGGTGCAACGAGCGGCGCAGGAGGCGCCACGCCGCCCAACGCGAGCACTGGATGAAGGTCCAGGCTCGCCGCGCCGAGAACCGCCGCGCCGCCGCTCCCCCGCGTCACCTGCACGCCGTGGACATGGACCTGGTCCGCGAGGACGGACTTGTCGTCGACCCGGTGTCCGGCAAGGTGATCGACGGCCTGCACGTCGCGGATGACGGCGGCTGGATCTGGCACGAGAACGAGCCCGGCCATGCCGAACTCGTCGCCCGTGCACGAGCCGCAGAGGAGGCATGGATGACCGCCTGACCTGCGATGTCTCACCGCTAGGCCACTCCAACCGAACGAGGAACCGGATGTTCAGGCAGCAGAAAGCCCCCGCCGGAGCGGGGGCCTGGATCTTGGGCTCAGGAATCGGCACCGGGCCGGTCGTACGTGACGGGCGGCTCCGGGTCGTCGGGAACCTGCGGTTCGCCGATGGCGGCCACGGCCCGCTCGTACCACTCGATCGGGACCACGGCTGCGACGTCGGTCGTGTACTGCCGGGCGATCACGACCCCGCCGCGCTCGCGGACATACCGCGTCACCTTCGCCCAATGCACCCGTACGTCGTTCGAGGTCAGTCGCCACATGCTCCGCATCGTACGGGCCGGTCGCCAGGATGAAAATGGTTGAGTAGGTTGACTCAACCTACTTTTTGAAGGCAGTCTCTCCTCCGGCACCACCACAGAACTTCAACCCGGCTCGACCGAGCGGGAGTTGAGAAGCACCACCACACCGGCCCGGAGCGCGCCGCCACCAGGCGGAAGGCCCCGGTGACTGGCAGCTCCTTGAGAACTCCATAGGCACCGTCAGCGCCTCCCGACCGGGAGGACAGCCACAGCGGCGGAGAACCTGCCACGGGCGGCCCCAGCGGGGTCTTCGGACGACGGATCGACACCGTCACCGCTCGCGCACCAACGACAAAGCCCCGACCAGTGCTGACACACCGGCCGGGGCAGCCGAACGCCTGACCTGAACAGGAGAACGACGTGAAGAAGGTACCGCCCCACGTCCCGCCCATCGACCGCGAGGGCGCCCGCACGGCCGCCGCGAGGATCGCCCGGCGGTGGTCGAAGTGACCGCGTACACGCCGGAGCGCTTCGCCGAGGTCCAGGAGGATGCCCTGGCCCGGCTCCTCGAATTCCTCTCCGCCGCCGGCGAGCTCGGCGCCGACATCACGATCAAGGTTCACGCCCCCGTCCCGGTCGAGCTCATGCACAGCGTCCGCGAGGCGATCGAGGCCCCCGGCTTCCGCTTCTCCGGTCGCCTCACCGAGGCCGTCGGCCACAGCGGCACGTCCACCGTCACCGTCACGGCCGAGCTCGCGTAATGGGCCTCTTCTCGCGGAAGTCCGAGCCCAGTTCGGCGCCGTCGCCGTCCGGGTTCACGGCCGAGCAGAAGGCCGGTCAGAAGAAGTGGCAGGACGCCTTCGCCGCCACCCGTACCGCCCGGAGCGAGCCCCGCCGATCGACGGAGGAGGACAGGTGGATTCGATGACCGCGACCCAGCTCAAGCTCCCTACCGGCTACGTCGTGACGCTCGACGAACGCCGCCTCCGGGCCGCGAAGATCCGCGCGGACCGGAAGAGGCAGGCGGCGGCGAGGCAGTGGCATCAGGTGGCCGCCGACTTCTTCGAGGGGCGGACGCGATGACGTACAACCCCACCCGCAACCTCTACGCCGACGCGATCTCCGCGCAGCTCCGCCGCCAGCGCGAGCAGGACGCCCGCTTCATCCCGGGCCTCACCGCGCCACTGCATCGGCGGATCAAGAACCTGCACCCCTTCTTCCTGGGGGTGCGCATCGCACGAGAAAGGAGGCCGCAGTGACGGACTCGCGTACGGGCCTCGCCCAGCTCACTGGGGCCCGCCAGAAGCTCGCCCTGGCCGTCGGCGGGGGCGCCCTGATCATCGCCGGAATCGGCTTCACCGGGTCCTACGGGGCCGTGGTCGACCTCGCGGTCACAAAGGGCTTCGGCAACTTCGCCCATGTCTTCCCCATCGGCATCGACGCGGGCATCGCCGTACTCCTGGCGCTCGATCTGCTGCTGACGTGGATCAGGATTCCCTTCCCTCTGCTGCGCCACATGGCGTGGCTGCTGACGGCCGCGACCATCGGCTTCAACTCCGCCGCCGCATGGCCCGACCCGGTGGCCGTCGGGATGCACGCGACGATACCCCTGCTGTTCGTCGCCGTGGTCGAAGCCGTCCGCCACGCCGTCGGCCGCCTCGCCGACATCACCGCCGACAAGCACATGGAAGGCGTCCGGCTCACCCGCTGGCTGCTCTCCCCGGTCCCGACGTTCCGCCTGTGGCGGCGCATGAAGCTGTGGGAGCTGCGCTCCTACCAACAGGCCGTCGACCTGGAACAGGACCGGCTGATCTACCAGGCGCGGCTCCAGGCCAAGTACGGGCGCGGGTGGCGGCGCAAAGCCCCCGTGGAAGCGGTGATGCCGCTGCGGCTGGCCAGGCTCGGTGTCCCGCTCGCCGACAGCGCGCCCGCCGGCCTCAAGGCGGCAGGGATCGAGTTCGAGCGGCGCCCGGCTCCCCCACCGGCGCCCGTCACCATGCCAGAGCTGCCGCCGTTCGAGGAGCACGCCCTGGCCGCGATCGAGGTCGTCGGCCCGGTGCGCGAGTACGCGGACACACCGAGCACGCCCCCGGCCCCCGGCCACGCCGAGGACGACTTCGAGGAGCCGCCTTCACTGCGTGCCCTCGTACCCGCCCGGCCACCGGTCCTCTCTGCGGACACGCCGCGCCAGGAAGTCCACGTCCGCATCCCGCTGGAGGAGACGCCCAAGCACGAGGAGACCGGACAGGCCGAGGAGGGACAGGCCGAAGAACCGGCCGTCGCGCCCGAGCCCGAGTCGCCGGACACGCAGGCGGACGGCGCTGCCGATGAGTCGACAAAGTCGCAGGTGCCGCCCGTCAGTCCGGAGCCGAAGAGTCCACTCGAAGCCCGTAACGCACGGGTGTCTGCGGAAGCGGCCAAGCGGTACACGGTCTACGCGGACGGCTGGGCTCAGATCCAGAAGGACAAGCCCGACATGACCTTCGCCGAGTACGCCGACCAGCTCGGCGTGTCCACCCGCACCCTGCGCCGCGCGCTCGCGGACACGGTCAACGCCTGACCGGCCACCTGGTGGTCGCCCTCGGATCGGACACACGGTTCGAGGACGGCCACGAGGCCGCCGGCCTCACCCCCGAAAACGAAAAGCGGCCCACCGAGACACGCCTGGACAGCAACTCGGTGGGCCTTCCACCTCACGAAGGAGGCACCCCCAGCATGACGCACATAGAGCACGGTCACGACCATTTCTCCGACCTTCTCCGCCATCACCGGGAGAAGGCCGCGCTGTTCGACGAACCCGTGCAGCAGGGGCTCGTCACCGCCGATGAGGCCGCGACCGCGCACGCCGAGCTCGAAGCCCTCTAATCCCTGAACCGACTCGAAGAGGACACCACCACATGACCCGCTGGATTCCTGACGCCTCCCTCGACGCCCCCGATGGCCACACGTGGATGCGTCCCGCGCCGGATGACTGCGCACGCTGCGACTGCCACACCGCCCGCGTCTGCGAGGGATTCCAATGGCACCTCGCCACGCTCCCCACCCAGCCCGACGGGACGCAGTACACCGAGCCGTGCCCGTGCGAGGAGAAGGCCCGGCAGCCCGAGGACCGTACGGTCGCGATCGAGCTGGACGGCATCCTGCGCCACCTCCCCGCGAAGCTCCACCGCACCGGGCTCCTCGCCGGTCGCCTGGTCACCGATCGGCTTTTCCGCGCCCAGTCCGCCATGGCCGGAGAGTGTCCGGTGCCGGTACCCATGGGACTCCATCACCCGACCGAGCAGACCGACCCTCGCCTGATCGTCATCGATAGCACGGGCCAGAAGTGGGTGATGGGCTTCACCGCCCAGCACAACCTCCAGCGCTACCGCATCACGGGATTCGCCCGGGTGCCGTAGCCAAAGACACCTTAGCCGCCAGAGGTGACCCAGCTCACACCCACATCAACTCCATTATCTCCAGGGGGAGTTGGGGTTCGGCAACTCTCTGACCTGCGGAAACGCGATGAATTTCTTGCAAGCTCTCGTCCCGTAGCGCTGCCGGAATGGTCTACCGTTTCCGTGACCGACCCGCTCTGATGGGGCGCGAAGCGCGAGGGCGACCGTTGCGACCGGCCACCCCCGCGCGCCCACTCTGGGCCGGGTCGGGTCCTGGAAGATCCGTTAAAGGCAATGGAGAGGGCTGGTCAAGCATGTCACAGCACGGCGCGAGAGGGCCACGAATCGGCGTGGTCACGGTCGAGGTGCCTGGATTCCTCGGCACGGTGATCGGGTTTGGCGGCGGAGCCGGCGCATGGCTGCTTCCAGATGAGGTCATGCCTCCGGCGCTAGCCGTGGTTCTCACGCTGATGCTCCTGTTCATCCGCATCCGCCGCTGAGCCGAGACGAAGCCCCTGACCCCTCCGGCGGGGGTTCTCGTCGTCTCCAAGACCGGTCAGATCACCGGGCGTGCGTCGGACGCCGGACAGCCCTGGGTCACGGCTCAACATCCAGCGCATGCACACCTACCGCGTTAGTCAGGCGCACGAACTCCATCGTGAGTTCGCCTAGGTCTTCGGCGCTGACCATCCCAATCTTGCCCTTCTCCTGCCGCTGCCCCTTCCTAGGCGGCTTCGCGGGGCGCACCGTAACCAGGGGAGTGGTGCCGTCGAGCTTGCTACCTATCCAGGTGCCGTGGACGTACTGGTTACGCCGCTCGAACGCAATTAGGCACTCGTTCATGAGCGTTTTGCCGTCCCGGGTGACGGAGGCGTCCCGCAAGTACCGAATGTTCGTCGTCACCGAGCGGCCCGCTTCCTCTCCGTGCGGAGGCACGCTAGCAACCTTGGCCGTCAGCCCAGCGATCATAAATTCCAGGCGACCAGCCCAAACGATCATCTCCCCAAGCCGCCGGTGCAGCTCGCTCAGCTCGTCGTCGGTCATCCTGCGAGGGTACGGACGCCAGCCTTCGGAAGACACGGTTTAAAGGACGGCGCCAACTGCCCCATCCGAGGCTCGGATGACCCAGCCGTACCCTCACCACCGCCGCGCCCGCTACGTTCGGCGCAGAACATCCCTGTCGTCGCCACGGTCACCGCGCCGGCCACTGTCATCAAGGACCCGTGAGAACTGGACGTTCGCCGCCCGGTGCCTCTTCTGCACTGGTCAGCACATACACGGCGCGGTCTGGCGAGGTCCCCGAATACGGACCGCGAAGCCCCCGCTGCCGCACCGGAGCCGTGTACTGGGTGATGCCGTCGTAGGTCGCGGTGGACCAGCTGTCTCAGTTCCGGCCCCCGAGCGAGAGGACATGAACATTCTGTGTATGTTGAGCGCCGCACTTCACGTCCCCAGGAGTCCACGATGACGCAACCGCCGCCGCCCGGCTACGGCTACCCTCCGCAGCCCCCGCAGTGGGCGCCGGTCCCTCCGCCGCAGAAGCAGAGCAACGGCTGGAAGATAGCCACCTTCGTCCTCGGCGGCCTGTTCTTCGTCTCCTGCACCGCCAACGTCGTCAACTCCTCCGATAACAGGGACGAGAAGCCCGACGCCAAGCCGAAGGTCACCCAGTCGGCCGACGCCAAGCCCCAGGCCGCCGCGCCCGCAAGCAAGCCGGCCGAGAAGCCGAGGCCGAAGGCCACCGAGCAGCCGCCCGTAACCGTCACGGCGGCCAGGGCCCCGTTCAAGAAGACCGTGCTGCACAAGAGCGACGACTACACCTCGATCAAGGTGACCGTCACCAACAACACCGATGAGAGGATCTCCGTCAACCCGCTGTACTTCGAGGTCAAGGACGCCGACGGCGTGAAGCACAACACCGAGATCTTCGGCGGGGAGACCGACCTGCACGCTGTCGACCTCTACCAGGGGGAGAAGGCCAGCGGCACCATCACCGTCAAGGGCACGATCACGGCAGTGAAGGTGTACTACCGCAAGGACGGCTTCGGCACCTCCTACAGCGCCCCCGTGAAGTAGCAGCCAGGCGCGGCCAGCACAAAGCCCCCACCCCGGGAACACGGACCAACCCGGCGGGGGCTTCGTCGCTGCTTGATCAGCTGAGGAAAGTCTGACGCCACTCCAGCGGCGACATCGTCAGCGCCGCTTCGGCCAGTTCTCGGGCGGACGCCGTCTTGAGGCTGTTCAGCGACGTGTCGATCCAGTCCTGCACCAGCGTGTTGCCCTGGGCCCGGTACTCCACCGCCTGCACCAGGCACTCCAGTTTGTCCGCGTCCTTGGCCACGATCGCCTCAGGGCTGTCGTTGGCCTCGTATTCCTCGACCACACGCTGAACCCCAGCCCTCACCGCTGGATGGGCGCGAGCGACTTGATCGGCGGTAACCGCCTCATTGCGCGCCGCCTCGATATAGCGGCGGCCGATGTGGGGGATGTCCCCGATCCGGGTCTCCTGCGTGTCGTGGAAGAGGCACATCAATGCGACCTTCGCCGGGTCTACGCCTTCCATCATGGCGAGGACGGCGCCGATGACCCCGACGCGGAACGAGTGGTCGGCAATCGACTCAGGGTTGTTGTTGCCAATGAACCACCATCCGGTCCTCTTGGCCTGCTTCATCACGCCCATCTCGAAGATGAAACCGGCCGTGCCGTGCGCCGTGTCGTCCGCCATGTGCTGACCTCCGCTCTCAGGTGTGATCACGCAAAACGTAGTGCACGAAATCGAGTTCGCGGCGAGACCTTTGGGAGATCCCACCCCCGTCCAGCACCCGCTCGGTACGCTCCTCAAGCTCCGCCGCCAGCCCCTTCGCCGCCGCTGGAAGCCACGGGTGCGCGGTCAGCAGTGCCCACAGGGTGTGTGCGTACAGGTCGACGTAGCCGGGTGCGTAGTGGAATCCGCTCACCAGGCCTCGAAGCAGCGTGACCGGGTCCCAGGCGGTGAGCTCGCGGTCCCGCATGAACCGGTCGTCGGACTGCGGCAGACGGACACCGCCGAGCCAGTAGGCCCAGTAGTTCAGGTTCGCGGCCTCGGCGGTGTCATCGCCGGCCAGGGAACGCTCGATGAAGTCCAGGAGTGGTTGCGGATCACCCAGTCGAGCCAACGCCGTCGCCGTCGAACGCGCCTCCGCCCAATGCTCCGACCATCAGCTACTTCAACACCCCTGTTATCCACCCGGACATCCAGCTCGTTCCGCGTGAACTTAGCGGCCATCCCGAGAAAGCCCAGTTCGAGGACGGCCGGGCCGCCGCCATGCGACCATCGGGCAACTACAGCGGCAGCAGCCATTACCACTGAAAAACAGGAAGCCCCTCCTCTCAGCCATGGCCAACAGAGAAGAGGGGCTTCCTTGCGTACAACCTCAAAGTGAGGAAGCGGTCGTACGCGGCTCCATGACCCGCCAGGACTTCGGCAGTGAGCCCGCCGGCCGCTTCACGGTGGTCGATGAAGTCGGCTCCCCCTCGTACTTCCCGTAGGACACATCGACGTACGGCCAGTCCTGATGCAGGGCGGTGATGACGTCGATACTGCGGCCGGGGTCGAAGGTGGCGTAGCCGCCGGTCTCGCTGAACCCGAAGAAGCCGGGCGGGAACTGGGAGACCACGAGAGCAGGGTCGGCGCCCTCGGGGTAGTAGAGGTGTCCCGGGACGCCCTGGTCGGTGGAGAGGAAGACGAACGGCTGCGCGCGCTGCTTGGTACTGGTCATGGGCAACAGCCTTGCGTACACGAATTCGTGGACGATAAAGCGGACCCTGGAGATCAACCCTTATGCTCCCGCCCAGCGCGGTACCCATTCGAGGGCAGCCCTCGCCGCCGCGCTCCCCAGGAGAAGCAGACATGCAGCACAAGACTCGTACCCTCCTCGCGACAGCCGCAGCGCTCGCAGCGTTGGCCACAGTGAGCGCCTGTGGCTCCAGCAGCGCCTGCGCAGAGTACAAGGAATTCGAGCAGAACCCACCGCGCGGACTCGACGCCGGCGAGTATCTCGACAAGGGAAAGGCCCTGGCCGACGCCTGCGCGAAGGAGATAGAGAGTAAGCAGAACCAGCCCTAGGGGTTGCCCCGCACCTGGAGTCATTTTCGCGAAATTTCGGGGGTGCTTAAAGCATCCCTCCACTCCACACAGGTAAGGAGAGAGGCACCCGTAGGACAGCCCCTGACACCCGCACATGCCCAACTGCGGCTCACGCGTAGCTAATGCCTGGCTCCAAGCTCACGCACAGCCCTGTGTAGCCCCTGATGACTCAAGCCATACGTCGCTCGGGCTATGCGTAGCTAAATCCCAGCTCCGGCGCACGCCTGGCTAGAGTCAGGGAGGGCTACCGCGCATAAATCTCAAAAATCAGGCAGTGCCCTGAATCCGCAGGCGTCAAGGACTCCGGCACGTGAACTTTCTCGCAAATAAATACGCAGCAGCGGAAAGGGCCCAGCTCCGAGAAGCAAGGGCCGGCGACGCCGCGTCAGCCTCTGAGGGTGATCTCGCCCCCCAGACTCGTCGAGCAGCGGGATACGTTCTGCACGGCATTGAGGATGAGCTGCCGAATATCGTCCCGCACGGCAGCGGCGGAATCTTCGATGGTGAGGTTCACGGCGATTTTCATGGCGAAGCTTCTTCTCCTGGTGCGGCAGAAATAGCGGTGCGTCAGACGATGCCGAGGAGGGCGTTCTCCTCCCACCCGTCGCCTTCATCGAAGTACCCCTCCATGGCCTTGCTGTCGGGTGCCCAGCCGCCTTGTGCGGCGATGGCGGAGCGGTCGTTGCCCGCCTTCTTGGACTCGGTGGCGAGGCCCCGCCGGGGGCTGTGGCCGGTGGGGCGGATGTCGAGGTCGGCGATCTCGCCGCAGCGGGTGATGACGTCGCCCACGGCTACCGGGGACAGGCCGCCGGACTGGAGCGTGGTGCCCTTCGAGTGGACGCGGCGGAACGCGAAATCGTCGGGGTCGTCGAGACCGGCCGCGTCGCACCAACGGCGCCAGGAGCGCACGGGGCAGATGGAGACGTCCTGGAGAAGGGGAACCTTGACGACGCGGGGCTTCGCCTTGGACACGCGGATATCCACGACCAGACCGCGCTCGTCCTCGTCCTCAGTGATGTCGCGTACGCGGAGGTAGGCGAGCTCGTGTTCACGGCCGGCGACGGCGAAGTGCATGGTCATCAGCGAGCGGTTCCGCACGCCGAGGAGGTTGGTGGGCAGAGCCTTGGAGATGGCCTTCATGTGGCGCACCAGGAGGGCGGGGGCCTTGCCGGTGCCGCGCTGTTCGCCGGCCTTCTCCATTTCCTTCACGAGGGCCTTGAGGAGTTCGCGGGCGAGGGCACCTACGTCGGGGTCGAGCTTGAGGCGGTGCTGCTTGCGTGCGGTCACAACGACACCGGAGATCCGCCGGTCGATCGTGGACGGCGCCGTGAGCGTCCCAGCCTTCTTCCCGGGTTGCTGCCAGAGCCAGTGGACGAACGCGACGAGGGTGCCCTCTTCAACGGCCAGGAGGGGGAGACGCTTTTCCGTCGTGAACTTCCGCCAGACAGTCCAGTCCTGTTCGTATGCGTTCCTCGTGCTCTCGGGCCGCTTGCCGTCTACGACCTTCTTGGCGGCGAGCCCGACACGGGCCAGGAGTTCGCGGGTTTCACTGTCGAAGTCTTCGGGCCTCAACAGATCGTTCGATCGCGGTCCGGGCACCTCCAGCGCACCCGGCATGTCCGCCCATGTCAACAGATATCCCTTTCATTCGATTCGGCAATGCAACCCTATCAATATGGCAGCTTATTTAGGCCCCAAGCTCCCTGAGGGTGAAGCGCTGATCTTGTGGCGCGAGTCACTCCCGGTCGGCGAGCCACTCCCTCAACCAGCGCGCCAACGTCCTGGTCTCCTCGCCGGTCAGAGCCTTCGAGCCGGTTGCGAAGATCTCGCCGGCCTCCACGGCGGACCACGGGATGCGCCACCGTGTAACAGAACCATGAGCGATAGGCACCACGAGCCATTTCGCGAACGGGTCATCGGCCGCAGGATGCGCGAGCAGCATCCCGACCACGGGCCCACAGTCGGGCCGTTCCCAGCGCACGACGCGCTGATGATGCATCTGCTTCCGTGTGAGCGGTCGACTGCGGCGCGCGGTGCGCTTGGACACGGGGGCCGAGTTCTCGGCGGTAATGAGCGTCATGCACTCATGGTCGTTACGGTGATTTTTTGACGCAAGGCAGTACGGGGATGGTCGCGTCCCTGCGGCCGACTACTGAACCTCATCTTCGGGCGCAAAGAGACAGCGGGGGCGGCATGCATCCCAGGGGCAATGCGCCTCGGCCGCTTCACGGAAGCACGCCAGCGCGCGCGGGGGAGCCTGGGAGGCCGGGGAAGCCGGAGGGGGCCCCGGCTCACCGTAGCCAGCACTCAGCCACGCGATACCCGAAAGTGCCACTGTGGTCAAACCGCCCCAAACCAAGGCAATGGCTCGAACTTCTGGTTCTCCGTAGACAACGATGACGGCCAACGGCCCGCCCATCGCGATCAATGCGCACAGCCCCCGCTTTGCAGCGTCTTTGAGCGGCAGTTGATCCGTCAACCAGAACACCAGCGCTGCCCATGGAAACCACAGCAGTACTTCCATCAAATGTCCCCCTCCTGTTCCCTGAACAGCCATTGGACCGGGCGGCGCGGTACCAGCACCGCCCGGCCCCGCCGTTCCTACCTTCTGGGAGCTATCGCGTTGATGCTCTCCGCCCAGGCCGCTGCCCAGTACGCGGCCACCCCCGCCGTCACCGTCAACGCCGTCCTTCCCCGCCGCCGCGTCGGCACCGCCTCCCACGCCACCGGGCCCCAGCCGAGTTCCTCCCGTACGGCCCGCGCTTCCTCGCGGAGTTCGAGAATCTCGGCCGTCCTCAGATCGCGGGCCACCTCCGCCACGACGCGTTCAGCCTCCGCGACCGCGAGGGCCGCCACTTCCGTACCCCAGCTCTCGACGTCCTCGCGCAGTGCCGCGACCTCCGCGCGGAGTTCGGCCAGGACGTCCACCGCTCCCGGCTCCGGCTGCGGGTAGTCCATCCACGAAACCCGAGGGTCCACGGGCTTCTCCTCGACGGCCGGTCGTTCGTACTCGGCCCACGCAACCCGAGGGTCTACAGGTCGCTTCGGCACGGTCAGCGCCACCACTCCGCCGCACACGACCAGCTTCGGCACCTCTGGCACCACGTACGTCTCCAGGGCCTCGCACACCGGGACCGGGGGCAGTTCCTCAGCGACGATCCGGCGCGGCACGCCCAGCGTCACTGGACGCCCGCACACAACCAGCTCGTGTCCGCAGCCGTGGCACCGCGTACCGACCAGCTCCCGGCACCGGCACTTCGGGCACCGCTGCTTCACCGTCTCGGCGGTGACCGCGTCCAGGTCGGCGTACTTCACGTTCTGGGTGCCGCCGTCCTCCCACGCGACAAGCAGCGTCGGCACCTTCTTGAGCGGGTTCACGCTGCGCACCGCACCGCGACGGCCGCCCACACTGACGACCTCACCGGGCATTGGCCGCGACTCGCCCGCTGCCATGCGCCAAGCCGCGCGGCGCTGCTGCCGGGTGAGCGGGCCCTGTCCAGAGGTCTGCGGCTCCTCCGTCTCCTCGGTGAACTCCGGGTCGGCGGAGACTTCCAGCGGCTCCCAGTCGGTGCCGAAGCGCTCCTGAATCGCATTGCCGGGGCGGTCGATGACGAACACCCGGCGGGCGCCCTTCTGTACCCACGTACCGGTGGTCTCGCCCTCCCGCGCGGGCTGGCCGCCGGCTGGGGGCTGCACCTTTTCTTCGGCAGCGTCGGTCTTCTCGTAGACGACCTGGAAGGGTTCGGGCAGCCCATACCAGTCGCACAGCCGCTCTACCGACTCCGTCAGCGTCTCGCCCGCCTGGGACGGTACGGCGTTCTGCTCGTGGTCCTGGAGGTGGAAGGAGGACGCGCCGACCCCGGCAGGGTGGAAGCCGATGCGGCACTCAATCTCCGGGTACCCGTCGAAGGTGACCGCGCGGAGCCGGTAACCGTTGGGGTGCCTCACCCAGTCGTTGACGTCCCGCACGCGCGCGATCGTCTGCGGCTCGGCCGGGACCGGAGCGAAGCCGCGCACCCGGTGGAGATTAGTGCTCACATCGGTGAAGCCCGCGTCCCTCAGGACCTCGGCGAACTCCGCCAGCGCCTCATCCCACCGCTTGCGGTCGGCGAGCTTCCGGGGGCGGCGCGGGTCGTTGTTCAGGACCGGCACCACGTTGACAGCTTGCGACGGGTCGTTGAGGACGAAGAAGCCGTCCGGCTTGGTCGTGTCCTGGTCGTTGTCGTGGTGCCCGGCGGCGGCCAAGACCTCCTTGGTGTGCCGAAGCTCCCAGCGAAGGGCGCGGGGGCGGGGCTCGTACCGCACGGCCGTACTCTCAGGCTCAGACTCTGTGTTCTCACCATCCGGGTGCGGCTGCTGCACCACGTACCCCGGCTGCTCCTCGGGCTCCGGCTCGACGACCTCGACAGACTCGGCGGCGTGCGCGTACCACGCGGCCTCCGCCTCCGCCTGGGTCTTGAACCACCACACCTTGCGGGAATGGGCAGGGTCGATGAGCTCCAAACCGCCCTGACACGAACACGTCGCACGGAACAGGCCCGGCTTGATGATCGGATTTCCCGGGAAGATACCGCCCCGGTGATCGCCCACCTCCAGGCCCACGGGCTTCGCGAGCGCGTCCACCTGTTCCTGGGTGACCTTGACGACACGTTGGCAGTGCTCCGGAAGCGTCTGCCGCTTGCCATTCTTGTCCGTGCGGACGCCCATCACCGACATGTTCCCGTGCTCATAGATCCGCTCGACGGTATACGGGGTGATCTGCTCGAAGAAGCCCGACATGATCAGGTCGCCGGGCAGCAACGGCTTCCCTTTCGCGTCCAAGGGCAGGTTCCAAGGGTTGTCTTCCACGCGGGTCACGTCCCGCTCGTGGACGTCCCGCCGGTCGCCGCCGCCAAGCGGGATCACCTGCCATTCGCTGTGGTTCTGCCCCTTGCACACGATCTGCTGCCTGTCGTCGAGACCGGCGACGATCACGAGCTCACCCGGCTTGAAGTCGCCCCACCCCTCCGGCACCGTTACCGACTCGGGCTGCTCCTCACCCGCGACCGGCGCCCACGCACGGATAGCGTGCTTCGCGTTGGGCCACGACAGGCCCGTGCACACCTCCGCGTCACCGTGGTAGACGCTGTACTTCCCGGCCAGCTTCACGACGCGGAAGACACGGCCGTCAAAGGTCGCCGCACCGCGCCCCTTCGCGTCCTTGGGCATCTCCAGTTCAACCGGCGCGAGCTTGCCCCGGGGCTGCTCCCCCGCCTGCGGTTTCACCTTCGGTGCGCGCCCCGCCGCCTTGGCTTCCGCCTGGGCCTCGCGCTCCGCCCGGGTGAGGGGGCGCACGCCGCCGCCGCCGATCCACCGCGCGTACTGCACCAGCGCCGCGTTCGCCTTGTCGACGTTCAGCCCGTCGGTGTACTCCGCCGGGACGAGGTCCAACACCCCGCCATGGAAGGCACCGTTGCAGACCGCGACATCGTGGCCGCCGACACGTACGCGGAGCTTCGGGGTCTCGCCCCGCCCCCACTGCCAGCCGGGCTCGCACTTGGCGCACCGCACCTTGGTGGTGTCGTACAAGCCCACGAGCTCAAGGGCCGTTTTCGGAATCCGGCCGAACGCACCGCACGGAATCACGTTCTCCAACGCGTGTTCGCGGGTGACGTCCTTCTCTCCGTCCCCGTAGGCAGCGTGGTACAGCTCCACCACCCGCCCGCGCTCCGTCCGGATACGCCATTCGTCGCCCCACTGCACGACCCGCTCATATCCCGGCTCCAACTCCGTGATCTGCTGCTCCGGCGAGAAGGGGAGCGGGCCAACCAATGCCGGGTGACGCTCGAACGGGGTCGACAGCTCCGGCGTCTCTGCGATCCCCTCGGCGACAACCGGCACGTCTTCCCCCAACGCGATCTGATCGGCGCACTCGTGGCGCGCGATGTTTTCGTTCTGGCCGGAGATGCGCTCACGGCCCCGGGCAACAGATTCGGCGTCGACGACCGGCCCACCGTTGTTGGCGAGCACCGCCGACACGACGTCACGCACGCACGTACAGTCGAACTCGCCGCAGTGGTTGCACGCGCACTCGTACATGACCTCATCGCCCCACGCCTTGAGAACGTCGGCAGGGGTGCGGTCCGTCTTGGGAGCGGTACGCGGCTTGAGCTTGAGCTGCCCCTTTCCGAACGGCTTCCACTCAGGCTTGCCCTTGTCGCGCTTGACTACGGCCTTAGCCATTGCGGTACGCGTCTTCTCATGCTTGGCCAGAATTTCCGGCGACGCACAGTCGTCCGGCAGGCGAAAGAGCGAGAACGAGAGTCCCCCATCTTCCGACGTGAACGCTTCCCGCACATCGTCGGACACGTAAGGGGTCCGGCGCGGCTCGCTCGTGGCCTGCTCTTCCTTGCGCTCCGGCAGACCATTCCACTGCGCGGCAGTGCGGACCGGTATTTCGTCCGCGACCGACTCCGGCTCCGGCTCAATGGCAGCGCAGGACCGAATATCGGCGAGCACATCGGAGAGCTTCGGCCGGAATCCCTGCTTCGCCGTCTTGCCCGACAGGTGGTAAGCGCAAGAGCGGTCCGCCTTGAATCCGAGACGGCCCCGGGTCTGCTCCCACGTAAGGAGGTAGTCACGATCCCCGGCAGACGTGTGCGCCATGAGCCGGACGGACAGCGACGGGGCGCCGTACTCGTCGCGTTCGACGCCAGTCGTGTTGAGCATCCAGCCCTGCGACTGCGCGGCAGCGACCAGTTCCATAGCAGTTTTCGGAAAGCCCCCAAAAATGGCAGAGCCCCCCCGGAACGTGAGTCATTTTCGAGAAACCCCTATCGACAAGCGTCGCACTGTCGCCGGGTACCAAACCGGCGCACCCATTTGGGCGCTAGTCGATTATCTCGAAAATCCCCGAAGAGTACCAGAGAAATAGAGCAGACGCGGGGTGAAGAATGCCACGATCCAGAATATGAGAATCGCAAAATTCTGCTTAACCCTAGCCGAATGTCCAGGGTGCTCCAACCTGAGGGAAATGGGGAATATGGGCCACCCCGGCCCTTAAGTCCATTCTTCCCGGAATTCCCTGCCTGGCCTTTCGCAAAGACACCGTAAATTGCATTGTCGGCAGTGGCCCTGAGAGCAGTGTCCGGACAGTATCACCTCGGCCTCTCTGATAGTCTTTTCCGCGAGAAACCCAGTCGCACTGGACTCTCATTGCGGCGCCGGGGTACCAACCCTCCTTCAGGAGCGGCCGGCGTCGCTTCTCTTTGTCCCCGTGGAAGGCGCCCACGACAGCGGCCGGCGCCCGGTGTCAGACCTCTGCGGCATGCTGCCGCGCATGCCTTCGCTCGACGATCTCCCGGAGAACCGCCGCCTCGCGCTGATGTGGGCATACGCCCTCTTCCCCGGCCTCGGCGTACTCCACAAGCAGATGTGGACGCTGCGGTCGGACCCGTGCCAGCCTCCTCGGGTCTCGCTGCCCCCACTCACGGCCCAGCGCGGCGACGACGGCCTGTTCCATCTCCTGCGCAGGGAACGGCTGCTCTGTTCCCGCCCGCTCCCGCCAGGGGCACCACACTGGTACACGCCCGGACACCGACCGAGGGAACTCCGCCTCCTCGCCGATTCGGTGATCGACCCGGTACACGTAGAACTCGATCTGCGGTGCACGGCCGGGATGGACTACTCCGACCAGATGCACAACTGGCCGCCGCCACCAGCGAAGACCCCATCCATCCGCCGCCTGCGCATGGCGCTGATCGAGACCCTCGGACCGGACTGCCACCTCTGCGGCCTGTACCCCGGCAGGATGGTCGACCACGACCACATCACCGGTCGCGTACGCGGACTCCTGTGCGCCCTGTGCAACAAGAGCGCCGACCTCTGCCTCCACCTCGCCGGCTGTCCGCAGGCGAAGTATCTGAACCAGCCGCCGGCCGCCCACCTGATGCTCGACTATCCCAAGAAGGAGGAGTACCGGCAGAAGCATCATGACGCGAAGGTCGCAATCCTCGGCTTCGATCCGTTCGACCGGCCGTGAGCGCGGCGGCCGGCATCACGGCTGGCACACTGCCGCCATGTACTCGACATGGACCGTGTTCGCCGCCGAGAAGGCCGCCAGCTTCGACTGGACACCTGCGTGGGCGCTGGGAGGCGTGTTCCTCACTGGGTTCTTCGGGCTCGCTGTCCAGCGGGGCCAGCGGAAGGCGGCGAAGGAGCAGGCCGAAGTCCAGGCGGCCCGCGACCTCAGCAAGTGGCACCGGGAGTTGCGCCGCACCTCGTACGTGGACTGCGTCGTCACGTACGAGAAGTTCCGCGACATGGTCGAGCCCCTCGGCAAGGCCCTACCCTGGCCCGTCAGCGCGCCTCTGAGCGGCGAGAAGGCGGCGGAACTCGACGCCCTCATCGTCACGCTGGACGAGCGCTATGTGGAGCTGTTCCAGAAGTGCCAGATCGTTCGGCTTGAGGGACCTGCGGCCCTCGCACACACCGCCCAGGGGCTGATCCTCTCCGCAGCGGACTTCCGGCACGCCACGAGGGAGAGATCCGAAGCGGCGCGAGCGGGGACCGGCAACGCCGAGGTGTCCACCTGGAACTCCTCGACCGAGGACATGAGGCGCACCCTGGAGGAGTTCATCGAGACGGCACGAAGCGTGATCGCGGTTGACTGATTCTCTCCGGCTCTGGCACCCGATGCGCCGAGCAGGTGACTTCTTCCCACGTCCGCGAGTCGGAGCCGTGGGCAGCTCGTTGACCGGGTATGGCGAAAACTCCCGCTCCTCCGGGCGCCTTGCGCTCGAAGGGCATCACCGACCGCGTACACATGCCCGTCGAGATGGCCTCCAACATCGCGCGGTTCCTCGCCACCGGGACCTTCCCACCCGACGAGGTCGAGCTGGCCACCGCGCACGCCGCGCAACTGCGGGAGTTGCTGCGACCGCACTGCGGCTTCGGGTACGCCTACAGCCGCTACCCCAGTCAGCGCCAGGAAGGCTGCTCCATCGCCGTCGACGACGCGGGGCAACGCTGCGAGGAGCACTCCACGTGGCCCCGGTGGGATGGCTCCGACCCAGACCCGGAGCGCTGCCCCGGCATCCCTTTGCACGGTGAGGGAACGACCTGGGTCGCGGAGGGTGCTGCGGTGCGTGTGTGGGGCGAGACATTCGAGGCAAACGAATCGACGACGGTGACGACCACGCGGTGCCCGTATCCCCGACGCCCAGATGGTTCCCCATGCCCACTGCACGACCCACGCCCAGAAGACCTATGCGGCTGGGGCGCAGCCGATGGCGAGGAGGCATGCACGGAGATCACCGCCTTGTACGGCTGTCCTCACCATCGCCTCGATCGCCTGGCAGCGGCCGGCGCCGAGATCCGGCTTTCGGTGTCATGCCCGCAATGCAACGCGGCAGCAGGCAGCCCCTGCACTGGACGCCCTGAGGCGTACAACGGGAACGTCCACGCGGCCCGGAGGAAGAAGACCGAGAAGCAGGTCGAGGAGATCCGCCGCTCGCTGCCATCAGCGCCTCCGCTGAATCGCTCCTGACGGCCAGTACAGGCTTCCTCACGCGGGCGCTGCCGGGCTTCGCGCCCTGCGCCGCTGTCTGTTCCCCACCCACACGCCGGAAGGCTGTCATCGTGGCGTCGGCTAGAGCGCATTTCGCCGTGCGGTCAGGTCGCTATCGGAGTAAACGCGCACCGCCTCAGCAAACCGGTTGAGCGCGACGGCCACCTTCTCCAGCGCCCGCTCGGTCTCCTGCCGCTCCTCGTCCGGGTTCGGAAGGATGACGCCCGTCTCGGTACAGCCGGGCGCAGCCGGTACGAGCACTCGCCCGTCGTCCTGCAAGATTCCGCCATCGCGGATCATCGTGATCGCGTTGCGGCGCAGCTTCCGCAGGCGGTTGAACGAGTCGTTGCAGACGTGCCTAACCTCCTGTGCAGCTGACAGCAGCTCATCGGATCCCCCCGATCACCGCCAGCCGTGCGACTACTCGGCGCAAGTCGTTGATTGATGGAGGCTCCGCCGGGATCGTCTCTTGGACGCTCTGATCGCCGTGGTTGTCGGGGGAGAGGAGAGACCTGATCCGGACCAGCACCCTGTGGATGTTGTTGACCCTGATCGACTGAATCACTGCCCATGCCCCATCGAGGTAGTCCAGGGTCAGCGTCAGCAACTCTTCGTAGGCGGCCCTCTGCTCGGCCCGCCGCTCCATGACGTATGCGCCGTCGATCTGCGCGTATGCGGCCTCGGCCCCTGCCGACCGCGTCGCACGCGCCTGAGCCAGTGCACCCTCGACCGCTGCGGCGGCCGTCCTGCGGGCGGCGACCAGCACCAACCAACCGCCGAGTAGAGACGTAGTCACCCCAGCGCCAGCGCCGATCAGCGCCGCGAGTACCGCAGAGTCCATCGCACCATCCTGTACCGACAAGTTCAACCGTCAAGCTGCTTACGGCACTCACACACGCTCGTTTGAGCGTTCCTGGCGGTGAGTGGGAGTCGGCACCTGGTCTCGCGGTTGCCTTGACCGTGAGCAACGAAAACGAGTTGATCACCATCGAGATCCGGGGACGCGAGCAGGTCGCCGTGGAAGCGGCCGAGAAGGTCGCGGCACTGTTCCTCTCCAGCGGTCCGGGCCGGCCGTACCGGATGCCGAGCAAGGACGAGGTCCGGGTCCTGGTTTACGTGAACGCGCAACGCGGTCCCGAAGCGGGTGGAGTCCCCGAGCCCGAGTGAGCTCGGAGCTTGAGTTCTGGGCACTTCACGTATGTGTCGTGACAGTTCGTGGGCCGACATCCAGGCCGACCATACGCGGAGTCAGATCAGGTGGGCGCCCGTACCCTCTCGTCATGAGCGTTGACGAGATTCCGCAGGGCGAAGAGATCCAGTTGATGGCCGTGCCCATCACGGAGGAGTTCGCGGAAGCCGCAGCCGAGGTGCTTCGGGGGTACCGAGAGCTGGTTGAGAAGTGCGTCGGACATCCAGAGCCGACCGAGGGTTCCCCCTTCATGGCGGAGGTCGCCAGGATCAACACCACTCCGGACCCGCTCGGCACGGCGCGAGGATCGCTTCATGCAATGCTGGTGGAGATTGCGGGCATGTCCTTCGACACCGCCATCGACCATATGCGGGCTCTGGAGCACGACATAGTCCGGAAGCCCCCGCCAGTCTGGTCGACCTTGGTCATGGCCCGCGCCGTGTTGGAGAGTGCTCTCCTCGTTGACTACCTCTTCGATCCGTCGATCTCTGGCGCACTTCGGCTGGCCAGGTGTGCCGGGCTGTGGCGCAAGGACACGGACCACAGGACCAATCTCGCGAAGGTGCTGGAGCGGGAGGACGAGGTAACGGAGGTGGATGCCTACGTCACGAAGGCACTGGACGAGTGCAACATCGTTGCTCGCCATAACGCCAAGGGGAAGCTCACCGGGTACAGCGCGGACAGCGAGGTTTCGCCCCTCGATTACAACATCACGGAGCGGGCGAAGGGCCGCCTGCCCTCGTGGATGCCGATGCCCTACGGCTTGCTCTCGGGTGCGGCCCACAGCCGGCCCTGGATGACCAACCGTGCACGGGTCGTCGCGGAAGATGGAAGCGGTCTCGTTGGCGAGGCCGCCACCGTCATGACCGCAGTCATGGTTGCTATGGCGTCGATGGAGATGTGCCTCAGGGCCTTGCAGGGCTACTTCGGCTACGCACTGGACACCGCCCTGGCCGAACTGGACGATTATCGGAAGCTCATGTCATTGCGTCTCATCGGCCTGGCACACGCATCGGGGTAGTTCTGGAGCCTGCCGCAGGATTCACCGTGGCCGAATTGGCGGTACCTGACCCGCTACCAATGTCACGTGGTCAAGGACCTCCGGCGGGGCCTCGTAGCGGCCGCCTTCTTCTGACACGCGACCGGCTGACCGGACGTGACGCTCGCGTACGAGCCCGCCGCCTGACCCTCCACTACGTAGCCCCCGTTCCCGTCGAGCGACGGCTCGTTCGCCGCGAACGCGGCTTCGGTGTCAGCGGCGTACGCCATCCTGGGTCCATGAAGATGCCCCGCATCAACTGCCCCGACTGCGGTCGGGATGTCGCCGCGATCCCCGCCGGCGTCGGACAGTGGAAAGTCATCAGGCACGACCACCCCGGGATGCACCGCGATTTCAAGGGCGCCCTCGTGTCGTGCAGCGCCTCGCTCCGGCCGGTGGAGCTGGCAGACGTCCACCAGCTCCTCCTCCCCGAGCAGAGCACCGAGAAGGAGGACCTGGCGCTCTTCTAGACGCCAGTTGGTCGCAATGGACCGCACTTGGAGGGCATCCGCGACACGAAGGTGCCCCCGGACTGCTGGAGGACCACACACCACTCCCGCAGTGGCAGCGGCTCCACGGCCCGCAGGAACGATCCTCCGCTGACCCACATGTTGCGGTACCTGACGGCACCGCCGCTCGCGGCGATGTCAACCCTGACTCCGTCGAGCACGGGGCGACGCTCGGTGTAGAAGCGCCCGCGCTCGTGGACCCTCACCCGGAACTGGCCGCCGAGGAGGATCAGGTCGTCCTGACGCAGGTATTTCGTCGCCATCACCTCAGCCGCACCTGCGGCCTCCCTGGTGAAGTGGGCGATCCGATCGCGGGCACTGCGGGTTGCCCGGCGGTGGTACCAGTCGAGTACAGCCGCATCGGAGATCTCGTTCGTCATGGCTACTGCTCCTTCGTGTCTTCATCGAGCTGGATCGAGACCATCGCGTCGGCATCGACCAGGAGGTGACCCGGCGGCGGCTGATACGTCCCGGGGTCGATGCCGTCGAGTGCGACCTCGGCGAGAAATGCGCCGGTGTAGAGATCCTCGGGCGGCTGCTCGGGGTAGTCGGTCACCGTCAGGCCGCCGAAGGGAACATCGGGATGAGCTCCGCCACCGGGCCCTCGTAGTACGGGTCTTCCTCGTCAGGGGTGAGCGCGAAGAGATAAGCCGGGTTGATGAGCCACAGACGGCGGTCCTTCTGCCGGACGACGTCCGCCTCCTCCAGCTCCGCCGCAGCGCGGGACACCGTCGCCTGTGACATCCGAATGCCTTTCGCGATCGTCGACTGAGATGGTCCGATCACGGTTCCGTTCTTGCGCCGGTTCTGGTGCCCGAGCAGCCAGAACAGCACTTTGTACGCGGATGGGGTGAGGTCGAACCGGAGGTCGGGGGCAAGGGGGTTGAAGGCCGGGGCAAGCTGGCAGCGAGGTTTCATGCTGCTCTCCTAGAACGATTCGCCTGGGGGCGCCTTCTTGGAGCAATATCGTCCCACGAACTCGGGTTATTGACCTTCCCATACGAGGTCAGATGGAAGAGGTCAGGCACTCCTGGAGGGACCTTCCGGAGCGCTTCCTGGTGTGCCTCTCCGTTCCCGTTGAACATCCAACGCGGATTCAGCATCCAGGCATCACCTGGCAGCGGATAGATGAATCCGCTGCCCTCCAGGACGGCGAATGAGCGGTGCAGCGCCCGCAGACTCATCCCCACGTGCGCCGCGAACCTTTTCTTCGACCCCACACACGTCATGCCGTGCTCGGTGCGCGATCTCCGGCGGATGAGGTGACCCAGAAGCTTCCTGTCGTTATTTGTGAACTTGCAGACGTCCATCAGCTCCCACGCCGCGTCACTCAGGGTTCCGTAGGGAGTGGCACGGTAGTCGATGCGAGAACTGGACATCTTGACCTCGGTGACGCGCTCCTCGCGCATTTCACCGGTCGCCTTGTCGACCGTACTCCGGTCGTAGGACTGCTTCTTCGCGTATCCGAACGTCATGCTCTTCCTCCGGGAAAGGTGACTCTGCCTGACGACCGACCATCCATTAGAGGAACGGCAGCCGTTCCATCTGGCATCACCCTATGCACCGATGCAAGGAATGAGGAAGCCGGTGCAGAAATGGTTTTCCTGCGGAAAATCCCAGCCGACTTACCAGAAGTGCCAGATTTGGCACTGCCAGTTACTCCCTGGTGCCAAATCTGGCACCCTCGAACTGCCGCTCGCCCAGTGTTCCCAAGAGTTCTGTTCGGCGCCCTCTTAAAGCGAAGCTAAATGGGGTGCGGTTCTCACGACATCAAGCGGCTGGCCATCTGCTCCGGCGGGGATGCTCCTCCACTCCCTCCGGTCGTGGCCGTACGCCCCGCTCCCTCCGGTCGCTTCGGGCATCCGGCAGTCGGGTCTTGGAACACGGTGAGGTCCGGGAAGCGACCGGAGGGAGCGGGGACCTCACCCACGACCGGAGGGAGTGAAGGGGCATCATCTCCTCCCAGGAGCCTCACCGAGAGGCCCGACTAGACCCAGCCGAGACTGCGGCAGTGCGTCACGATGGAGCCGTACTCGCCCAGCGCCGGAGGCAGCAACGCCCAAGCGGTTCCCGCTTGCCCGATCCGGCCGGCGACAATGCCTCCCACGGCATCACGGAGCGCTTCAACCAGGTAGCCGTGCCTCACGGTCACCCGCTTCACCCTGGCCTCCTTGACGGGCACCCGAAGGCCCCCGGCGTCGAGGTGGGGCCGATCCCTCTCGACTCGCTCCAGCGCCGCCGCGTCGCACACCACGGCCGGCTGCGGCTTGCCGAACCCGTCGTCCCAGGACTCCAGATACTCCAACGGCCGGAAGGCGACCAGCACCTCGCGGACTCGGGCCGGGCGGAATTCAGGGGCGTCGATTTCGGCACCGGAAGAAAGGGGGGTGGTCGTCGAGGACACGCTAACCTCCGAGGAGTTGGGAGCCGCTACGTCGGTCATGTTGCGGGCTGCGGCCCCCTTACGTGGCACTACCCCGGAGCACACCAAAGGGTGAGACACCTCCGGATTGCAGTCAGCGCAAGGTAAACCCTCCGAGAGTTCACCCGTCTGCCACAGGTGGGGGCGTGTCGCTCCAGGAAGCCCATCGTGCGCTCATCGCACAATCGCCCATTCGGCTCCGCGACAGCTCCCCCGCCCCCGTGATCTGCTCGTCACGGCTCTGCGAGGCGAATAGCCCGGCACAACTGCCGCGAACGTCGTCGAGGCGCAAGTGGTGCGCGCCCTGGGGTCGGAGCGGTAAGGAACCCGCCAATGCCCCAAGACATCAAGCCTGATGGCTTGAATCATTCATCGAGTCGCGCACGTGGTGATCAGGTGTGGACCACTGCCCAGGCCGCCGCCTTCCTGCGGGTCGCGCCGAAGACGCTGCGCAACTGGCGCTGCATCGGTCGCGGACCCGCCTACGAAGTCCACCAAGGGCACAGAGGCGTGCTGTACCGCCCATCCGTCGTGCGGGCGTGGCAGAAGACCAACACGCGGGTCGTCGACCCGGAGAAGCGGCTGCGCGCCGCGAGGAGGGGAATCTGATGGTGGCCGTCTCGGTCTTTGACCGATGGCACAAGGCCCGGCCGAGGCCGGGTGAGAGAACCTGCACCCACCAGGAAAAGGGAAATCGACTGGTCCCGTCCGCCGATCACGGCAAGGGGCGACGATGGCAGGTGCGTTATCGCGATCCCGATGGCGAGCAGCGGCGCCCGGCCTTCGAGACGAAGGGCGAGGCAGACGCGCACCGCGACGCGGTCGCGCACAAACTGCGCTCGGGGACGTACCTGCGGCCAGAGGCGAAAGGGGTCACGCTTGAGGCGTACGGCACGCAGTGGCTCGCAGGCCGCCGTGGCGACATCGCGACGCTGGACACCTACGACCGGCACCTACGTCTGCATGTGCACCCCATCCTCGGCGACCGGATCATCTCGTCGCTGACGCCGAAGGACATCCGGGAGTGGACGAAGTGCCTGATGGCGAATTCCACGCACTCAGAGTCGATCTACAGCACGCTGTCGACGCTGCTGACCGCAGCGGTCGACGACAAGCTCCTGCCATCGAACCCATGCAAGGCGGAGTCGCTCGCGCCACTGCGTCCGAAGAATCGGCAGCGGGCCGCCAATAACGGTCCGGTGAAAGTGTGGGCGGACCCGGTGACGTCGGCGGTGATCCAAGCGCTCCCCCAGCGCTACCGCGCCAAGGGATTCCTGGGTGCGGGAGCCGCGCTGCGGCCGGCGGAGCTGATCGGTTTCTCCCCCGATGATGTGGACTTCGAGGGCGGCTGGGTGGACGTCGTCCGCCAGGTCCAATGGGTCAAGGGGTCCGGCTTGTGCTACAAGCTCCCGAAGTTCGGCAAGGTGCGTCGCGCACCGCTCTCCGGGGGTCTGGCTGACGTCCTGCGGCTGCACGCGGAGGCGTTTCCTCCGGTGGAGGTGCTGCTCCCCTGGTACGACCCACACGCGAAGCCTGGCAAGGAGTTCCGGCCCCGAGTGGTGCGGCTGATGTTCTACACCCCGCAGCTCAAGGTGGTCAGCTCGAAGGTGTTCAACGCGGACCACTGGAAACCCGCTCTGGTGGACGCGGGGGTCATCCCGGACACGCCGGGCCCCGGCGACACCAAGTACATGGCCTCGCCGGAGAACGGCGTGCGGATGCTCCGGCACATCTGTGCAACCCGGTGGGTCGAGTCGGGCGAGTCACCCGTGGACGTAGCGGACTGGCTAGGACACGAGAATCCGCTGATCACGTTTGAGCGTTACGTCCACGGCCGGAACGGAGCCGGCGATCGCGGGTCTCTCGCCACCGACGCCTTCGTGTCCGCTACGCTGCGCGCAACGACACTCAGTCACTGAGAGGAGATGGGACCGGTGCGGGACCTACACCCGCCGTTCGGCTCATTTCCCCAGGTCATTAGGTCGAAGCGTCCACGTCACGGTCATCTCGCCGGTGACGGCGCCGTCCTCGCGGGTGATGTCGATGTGGACCGGGAACTCGGGGCGCTCGCCCGCGTCGAGTTCGGCGACGACCTCGGCGGCGGGGCGGCCGAGGGTGGCGGTGGCGGTGACGACGCCCATGGCCAGCTTCTTGTAGCCGATCTCGGCCCGGACGGCGAGGGGGACGGCGCGGCTGAGCTGGTCGCCGAAGGCGGCGAGGACGATGGCGCCGCTGGCGGACTCGGCCAGGGTGAACATCGCTCCGGCGTGGGGGCCGCCGACGTGGTTGTGGTAGGCGGACTGGTCCGGCAGGCGCACGACGGCGCGCTCGGCGGTGGTCTCCAGGAACTCCAGGTTGAGGGTTCCGGCCATGGGAACCGTGGCGGCGAGCATCTCGCCGACGGTCATCTGGTCTGCGCTCATGGACCGCGATGTTACCCATCGGTAGCAGGCTTGGCCATCCCTCTCGTGGTCCTGCCGCCCCCACACCTCTATCGTTACTGGCCATGTGGCCAGGACAGCAGCCGCCCGGGGGCGAGCAGAACCCGCAGGACCAGAGTCAGAACCCGTACCAGCAGGCGGGATACCAGCAGCCGAACCCGTACCAGCAGCCGCCGGCCCAGCCCGGATACCCGCAGCAGCCGCCGACGCAGCCGGGGTACCCACAGGGGACGTACGGCCAGCAGGGGTACGGGCAGCAGGGCGCCGAGCAACAGGGCTACGGCCAGCAGGGCTACCCGCAGCAACAGCCGTACGGGCAGCCGAACCCGTACCAGCAGCCGACCGTCCCGCAGTACGCGGTCCCGGGTCAGGTGACCGTCCAGCAGGGCGGCCCCGGGGGCCCCGGCGGCAAGAAGAGGACGACCCTCGTGGCGATCGTCGCCGCGACCGCCGTCGTCGTCGCGGCCGGCGTCACCGGCTTCCTCGTCCTCTCGAAGGACGACGAGAAGACCCCGACCGCTGCCGACCAGAAGCCGACCGCGCCGGCGAGCCCCAGCACGCCCGCGTCCGCCGAGCCCTCGGCCGGCACCGAGTCCTCGGCGCCGCCGCTGGACAACCCGCGCGACGGCGCCGCGCTCCAGCCCACGATTCCGGGCTGGAAGGTCGTCATGAACCCCAAGTACGGCACGCTGTTCGACGTACCGCCGGAGTGGGAGGTGCTGAAGCCCGGGATGATCACCGCGTTCGAGGACGAGAAGAAGAACGACGGCAGCCCGCTCATCACGATGACCAGCCCCGGCCGGCTGAAGAGCAAGTGGTGCACCTTCGACGTCGACAAGAACGGCTCGGCGGAGTCCTGGAGCCTGGGCACCGCCGGCACCAAGGGCGGCCAGGGCGCCAAGAGCACCTCGGACGCCGCGTACGGCGAGGCCGGTTCGTGGGCCTGGGGCGGCTACGCGCAGCACATGCCGAAGAGCACCATCAAGATCGCTAAGGCCGTCCCGTACACCACGGCCTCCGGTCTCAAGGGCAGCATGTCCACCGCGGCCGCTCCCGGGGTCAAGAAGCGCAACAAGTGCGAGACCGACGGCAAGGCGACCGCCTTCACCTTCAAGAACGCCGCCGGTGACTTCACGACCTGGGTGTTCTACGGCGTCGACGGCGTCAAGGACGAGGTGCCCGACGCCACCATCCGCAAGATCCTCTCCACGGTCAGGCTCACGCCGAAGTCCTGACCGGGACGGAACCGGACAGATCGAACCGATCAACCGACTATCGGTTTGGCAGGAGGGGGAGGCGGCAGGGATAGTCCCGGAGTGACGACTCCCGCCGCCTCCCCCGAACCGGCCCTCCGGCCCGCGCGCTCCCGACGTCCCGAGTGGGCGGGCCGCAACTACCTCCTGCTCACCGCGGCCACCGTGGTGACCAACCTCGGCGCGCACGGCGCCCTGATCGCCACCACCTGGGCGGTCTTCGAGACCGGCGGCAGCGCGAGCGACGCGGGACTCGTCGCGATGGCCCGCTTCCTGCCGCTCGTCCTCTTCCTGCTCATCGGCGGCGCGGTCGCCGACCGCATACCCCGGCACCGCGTGATGGTCGCCGCCAACGCCCTCAACTGCGTCTCGCAGGCCGTGTTCGCCGCCCTCGTCCTCTCGGGCACGGCGCAGCTCTGGCACATGATGGTCCTCACCGCCCTCTGCGGCACCGGGCAGGCCTTCTTCAACCCGGCCGCCGAGGGCATGCTCATGAGCAGCGTCACCGGGGAACAGGCCGGCCGGGCCTTCGCCGTCTACCGGATGGCCATGCAGGGCGCCACGATCGGCGGCGCCGCCCTCGGCGGCGCCCTCGTCGCCTTCGTCGGCCCCGGCTGGGTCCTCGCGATCGACGCGCTCGCCTTCGCCGTCGCCGGCGGACTGCGCGCCTTCCTCGACGCGAGCGGCACGCCCGAGCGGGCCCCCAGCGGCGGGCTCCTCGCGGACCTGAGGGAAGGCTGGCAGGAGTTCGTCAGCCGGCCCTGGCTCTGGTCGATCGTCGCCCAGTTCTCGGTGGTCGTGGGTCTGATCGGCGCGGTCGAGGCGGTCTTCGGACCGCTCGTCGCCCGCGACGAGCTGGGCGGTTCACGCCCCTGGGGCGTGGCGCTCGCCGCGTTCGGCGTGGGCACGGTCCTGGGCGCGATCCTCATGACCCGGTGGAAGCCCCGCCGGATGCTCTTCGTCGGCAGCCTCTGCGTCTTTCCCATCGCGCTGCCCTCGGCGGCGCTCGCCGTCCCGCTCGACGCGGCCGGGCTCACGGCGGCGATGTTCGTCAGCGGCGTGGCCCTGGAGGTCTTCGGCGTCTCCTGGATGACGGCCCTCCACCAGGAGATCCCGGAGGACAAGCTGTCCCGCGTCTCGGCCTACGACTGGTTCGGCTCGACCGCCCTGCTGCCGGTGACCACCGCGCTCGCGGGCCCCGCCGAGGCCGCGTTCGGACGGAGCGAGGCGCTGTGGGGCGCGGCGACCCTGATGGTCGTCGTCACGGCGCTCGTCCTCCTCGTACCGGACGTACGCAATCTGACCCGGCGTGCGTCCACGGAGCAGGAGCAGAAGGCCGAGGAGGCCGATACGGCGGACGAGGACGAGCCCGCGCCGCTCGTCTCAGCCGATGCCGAAGGCGCCCTCGGGCGGAACGGGTGACGGCACGGCGCCGTCGTCGGTGACCGGCGCGGCGTCGCCGGTGAACCGGTCGAGCGCCAGGCCGTGCTCCACGCGCGCGGGGAAGGCGTCCGCCGCCGCCCTGCGGGCGAGCCGGGCGAGGTCGATCTCGCGGTCCGACGCGACCAGGACCGCGTTCCCGAAGCGCCGCCCGCGCAGCACGGCCGGTTCGGCGACGAGCGCGAGCTCGGGGAAGACGGTGGCGAAGGTGGCGAGCTGCGAGCGGAGGAAGGGGAAGGGCGCGCCGTCGGCCAGGTTGGCGGCGTAGATCCCGCCCGGCCGCAGGACGCGGCGGACCTCGCGGGCGTACTCGACGGAGGTGAGGTGCGCGGGGACCCGCGAGCCGCCGAAGACGTCGCCGACGACGAGGTCGGCGGAGTCGTCCGGGGCCGCCTCCAGCCACGCCCGCGCGTCCGCGCCGTGCACGGTGATCCCCGAGCCCTCGGGCAGCGGCAGGTGCTCGGCGACCAGGTCGAGGAGGCCGAGGTCCGCCTCGACGACGTCCTGGCGGGAGCCGGGCCGGGTGACGGAGACGTACCGGGGCAGCGAGAGCGCGCCGCCACCCAGGTGGAGGACGTCGAGCGGCTCGCCCGACCCGGCGGCCCCGTCGACGACGTGTGCGAGGCGGAGCGCGTACTCGAACTCCAGGTACGAGGGGTCGTCGAGGTCGACGTACGACTGGGGCGCTCCGTCGACCGTCAGGAGCCAGGCCCGCTCGCGGTCCACGTCGGGCATGAGGCGCGCGGTGCCGTGGTCGACCTCGCGCAGTACGGGGATCTGCTCGTTCACGCTCTCATTGTGCGCCGGGCACCGGGAAGGGTCCTCACCCGAGGTTCTTCAGGGCCTCGCGGACGGAGAGCGGGGAGAGCAGGGAGCGGTTGCCGGCGACGAAGGCGCGGACCTCGCCGGGGGCCGTCTTGCCGTACTCGCGCAGGCTCCAGCCGATGGCCTTGCGGACGAAGAAGTCGGGGTGGGCCGCGCGGCGCAGGCAGTAGGCGAAGAGCCGGTCCGCGTCGGTGTCCGCCTTGTAGCGGAGCTGGTGGAGGAGGGCGGTGCGGGCCACCCACAGGTCCTCGTCCTCGATCCACTCGTCCATCCTGGCCGCGAGGGCGGGGTCGGCAGCGACGAGCCCGCCGACGACGTGCGCGGCGAGGTGGTCGACCGTGTCCCACCAGGAGACGGTGGTGACGAGCCGGCGGGCGACCGGGAGGAAGCCCGAGGAGCAGCGCTTCACGTGGCGGCGGAGGTAGTCGACGGCGAAGTAGTGGTACTCGCGCTCGGGCAGGGCGAAGCAGCGCAGGGCGACGGCGGCGCAGTCGTCCTCGTCGGGCCGCGGCGTGCCGTCGAGGACGGTACGGGAGAGGGCACGGCGCTCGGGGGTGCGGACGCCGAGGAAGGGGGCGACGCCCTTCATGTACGCGACCATCTCCTGCGCCCGGAAGGGGTTGCCCGCGGCGGGGTAGACGGTGGTGAGCCGGTCCATGACGGTGTCGGCGAGATCACTCGCCGGCGGCGGGATCGCGGCGGGGATCGGGGACGCTGCGTCGGACATGGGGCACCTCTCGGTCACGGCACGCCCTGTTCCACCGGACCACCGCCCCAACGGACATGACGCACATTACGGCGATCATACGGACCCTTCCGTTACTCTCCCCGAATGCTCGCTCCCGTGCCCCGGCCGCCGGGCTCCCTCGCCGTCCGCGCCTCCCAGGTCCTCCTGTCGCCCCGTTCGCGGCTCTCCGCGCTCGCGCTGCTGCTGCTCACCGCGGCGGGCCTCGTGCTCCTGTACGAGCCGCAGCGCCTGCTGTCCTCGGGCTGGCCGGCGCAGACGAACGGCGCCGGAGCGGTGCTGCTGTTCGGTCTCGCGTACGGCGTGTGCACGGCGGCGTTCGTGCCGCGCCCGGTCCTCAACCTCGCGGCGGGGGCGCTCTTCGGTTCCGCCTTCGGTCTGACGGCGGCGGTGGCGGGGACGGTGCTCGGCGCCGGGATCTCCTTCACGCTCGGCCGCTTCCTCGGCCAGGACGCGCTGCGCCCGTTCGTCCGGGGCCGCTGGCTGACCGCGGCGGACGGGCAGCTGAGCGAGCACGCCTTCCGCTCGATGCTGGCCGTCCGGCTCTTCCCCGGCGTGCCCTTCGCGGCGGCCAACTACTGCGCGGCCGTCTCCCGCATGCGGTACCTGCCGTTCCTCCTCGCGACGGCCATCGGCACGGTCCCCAACACGGCGGCGTACGTGATCGCGGGCGCTCGGGCGGGCGAGCCGGGCTCGCCCGCCTTCCTCTTCTCCGCCGGGTTCATCGTCCTGTCGGGCCTCGGCGCGGCGGTCGTGGCCTGGCGCAAGCGGCACGCCCTGCGCGGGGGCGCTCCGCTGCCCGTCCAGGCCTCCGAACGGTCTCCCGAACCCGTGGGCACGGCCTGATCACGGGCCGGTCATCTCGGGACGGTACGCTGCGCTCGACCTTCTGACGGCACACGTACATAACGGGACGGCATTGGCCCCATGAGTTGGTTCGAATCGTTCATCCTCGGACTCGTACAGGGGCTGACGGAGTTCCTCCCGATCTCGTCCAGCGCGCACCTGCGCCTCACGGCGGCCTTCGCCGGCTGGGAGGACCCGGGAGCGGCGTTCACCGCGATCACCCAGATCGGCACGGAGACCGCCGTCCTCATCTACTTCCGCAAGGACATCGCGCGGATCGTCACGGCCTGGTTCCGGTCGCTCACCGACAAGGCGATGCGCTCGGACCACGACGCCCAGATGGGCTGGCTGGTCATCGTGGGCTCGATCCCGATCGGCGTCCTCGGCGTCACGCTCAAGGACCAGATCGAGGGCCCCTTCCGCGACCTGCGGGTGACCGCCACCATGCTGATCGTCATGGGCATCGTGCTCGGCATCGCCGACCGGCTGGCCGCCCGCGACGAGGCCGGCGGGAAGCACCGCGTGGTCCGCGACCGCAAGACGCTCACCGACCTCAGCGTGAAGGACGGCCTGATCTTCGGGCTCTGCCAGGCGATGGCGCTGGTCCCGGGCGTCTCCCGCTCGGGAGCGACGATCTCCGGCGGTCTGCTCATGGGCTACACGCGCGAGTCCGCCGCACGCTACTCGTTCCTCCTGGCGATCCCGGCCGTCCTCGCCTCGGGTGTCTTCGAGCTGAAGGACGCGACCGAGGGGGGACACGTCTCCTGGGGTCCGACGATCTTCGCGACGGTCATCGCCTTCGGCGTCGGCTACGCGGTGATCGCCTGGTTCATGAAGTTCATCACCACCAAGTCCTTCATGCCCTTCGTCATCTACCGGATCGCGCTCGGCGTCCTGCTCATCGTCCTCGTCGCCACCGGCGTCCTGAGCCCCCACGCGGGCGAGTCCGCCGGCTGACCGGCGTGCGGGGGCGGGGGTCGGCGTTCGGGCTGCTGCAGGCCGCGGGGTTCTGCGGCGGCGTCGCCACCCGCTGTCTGGAGATCGCCGTCGCCTGGTGGGTCCTGGCCGAGACGGGCGACGTGGCGCTCCTCGGTCTGGTGCTCGGCGTCGGGATCGCCGCCGACGTGTTCTCGCGCGGCGCCCTGGGCTGGGTCGGCGACCGGTTCCCCGCGCGTCGGGTGATCCTCGTCTGCTTCCTCGGCTCGGCCGTGGTGAGCGGCGGGCTCGCGGGCCTGGCGTTCTCGGGGGCGTACGCGCTCGGCCCCGTCCTGGCGGGGGTCGCGCTCCTCGGCGTGGGCCTCGGGCTCCGCGAACCGCTCCTGACGTCCACGATCCGCAGCGTGGTGGACGTGTCCTCGGTGGCCGGGGCGGTGCGGGTGCGGAGCGCGATGACCTCGCTGTCGTCGTTCGCCGGTCCCGTCGCCGCGGGCGCCCTGATCGGCCCGCTCGGCCATGCGGCGGTGCTCGCCCTGGCGTGCGCGGTGGTGACGGTCTGCGCGGTGCTGGTCTCCGTACTCCGGCTGCCCGGGGCTCCCTCGGCACGGGACACGGCTTCCGTGGCGGACACGGCTTCCGTACGGGAGACGACTTCCGTACGGGAGACGGCTTCCGTACGGGAGACGGCTTCCGTACGGGACAAGGCGGCGGCCTCGTGGGCGGCGGACGCGCTCGCCGGTTTCCGGGCCATCCGTCGGGTCGTCCCCGAGTGGCGCCTCGCGCTCCTCGCCATGGCGGTGGACTTCGCGCTCTTCCCCGTCTTCGCCGTGGTGATCCCGGCTCTGGTCGCCTCCCACCACCCGTCCGGCACGTGGGTCCTGAGCGTCGTCGAGTCGGCCTTCGCGGTCGGCATGATCCTCGGCAGCGCCTTCTTCGTGCGCCGGGTGAACGAGGCGCTGGGGCGGAACCGCACGGTGCCGCTCGGCTTCGCGGCGCTCGGCGCGGGCTTCGTCGGGACCGGCGCGGCCGCCGCCCTGACCGGCGCGGACGCGCCCCTCGCCTTCACCGTGACCGCCTCGCTGTTCATGGCCGTCTCCGGGACCGGGCTCTGCATGGTGACCGTGAACACGGGGACGGTCCGGCTCCTGGCGACCCCGTCGGAGTTCCGGAACCGGATGGTCGCCGCCGCCTCCTTCCTCTCCGGGATCGTGATGCCGCTGGGATCGCTGGCCAGTGGTCTGATCGCCCGGACCTCGGACGAGTGGCTCGCGCTCGTCGCCCTCGGCGGGATCATCTGCCTGTGCGCGGCGCTCGCCGCGGTGGACCGGGCGGTGACCCGCTTCCTCGGCATGCCGGACGAGGAGCTGGACGACGCGTACGTCCGGGCGTACCCGCACGCCTTCGGCGCCGCCTCCCGTTGATCCGGCTTCGCGCACGCCTCTTGGCGCCACGCGTCCGCTGCCCGAGACTTGGTCGATGACGCAGCGCGTGGACCTCGCGAACGTGATGGACCGGATCGCCGTGGACGACCTCGTCACCGGGTACGCGGCGGCCGTGGACGATGCCGACTGGGACGCCTACCGCGCCCTCTTCACCCCCGACGGCCGGGCGGACTACCGGGGCTCGGGAGGGGTCGAGGGTCCCGCCGGCGAGGTGGCCGACTGGCTCGCCGAGGCGATGACCCTCTTTCCCGTACGCCAGCACCTCATCGTGAACCGGCGGGTCCTCTTCCGTGAGGCGGGCGGGTACCAGGCGCCCGGGGACGCGGCGGAGATCCGGGCCGACTACGTGAACCCGATGCGCTTCGCCACCGGCGAGGACTTCGTCTGCGGGGGCCGCTACGCCTTCGCGGCCCTGCGCACCCCGGACGGCTGGCGCCTGAGCTCCGTCGTCGTGGACGAACGCTGGCGCCGTCACTGACGGACACTGGGGTCATCGAGGCCCAAGGGGGTGTCGTGTCGATGCCGTTCGCGAGACGTGGCCCGGAGCCGGGGCGGCCGGGCGCCCGTCGGCGTGCCTGGGGACGGTCCCTCGCAGCCCTCGTCTGCGGCGCGCTCCCCGTGTTCGCGTTCCCCGCGCCCGGCCTGTGGTGGTGGGCGTACCTCGCGCTCGTCCCCTGGCTCCTGCTGATCCGTACGGCTCCGGGGCCGCGCCGGGCGGCGGTCGACGGCTGGTGCGGCGGCGCCGGTTTCGTCCTCGCCGTCCACCACTGGCTCCTGCCCAGCCTGCACGTCTTCCTCCTTCCGCTCGCCGCGCTGCTCGGGCTCCTCTGGGTCCCGTGGGCCGTGCTCGTCCGGTCGCTGACCGGCGGCGACCGGACGCCCGCGAGGGCCGCCGTCGCCCTGGTCGCGGTCCCGTGCGGGTGGCTGCTGATCGAGCTGGTCCGGTCCTGGGAGGGTCTCGGCGGGCCGTGGGGGCTGCTCGGCGCCAGTCAGTGGGAGGTTCCGGCGGCGCTGCGCCTCGCCTCGGTCGGCGGGGTGTGGCTGGTGACCCTGCTCGTGGTCGCGGTGAACACGGCGGTGGCCCTGCTCGTCGCGGCGCCGGGGCTCCGTGCCGTCGGCGTCGCGGGCCTCGCCGCCTGCGCCCTGGTGGCGGGGGTGGCGGCGTGGGGCGTGGGGGCGCCCGGGACGCGTGGGACGGTGCGCGTGGCATTCGTGCAGCCGGGTGTGGTCGAGGGGGCCGAACGGCGGTTCGACCGGGCGGAGGAGCTGACCCGGTCGCTCGCGGGGCAGCGCGTCGACCTGGTGGTGTGGGGCGAGAGCGGTGTGGGCGCCGACCCGGTCGGGCGGCCGGAGCTCGCGGCCCGGCTGACCGCTCTCGCCCGGGCGGTCGACGCGCCGCTCCTGGTGAACGTGGACGCGCGCGCGGCCGACCGGCCCGGCATCTTCAAGAGCGCCGTGCTCGTCGCGCCGAGCGGGCTCACCGGGCAGCGGTACGACAAGATGCGGCTCGTGCCGTTCGGCGAGTACGTGCCCGCCCGCGCCGTCCTCGGCTGGGTGACCTCGGCGGGGAAGGCGGCCGACGAGGACCGGCGGCGGGGCACCGCCCCGGTCGTGATGACCCTGCCCGCCGCGGGGGACGTCCCGGGGCTTCGGGTCGGGCCGCTGGTCTGCTTCGAGTCGGCCTTCCCCGACATGAGCCGACGGCTCGTCAGGGACGGGTCCGGGCTCCTGGTGGTCCAGTCGGCGACCAGTACGTTCCAGGACAGCTGGGCCCCGGCCCAGCACGCCTCGCTCGCGGCGCTGCGGGCGGCGGAGACGGGCCGTCCCGTCGTGCACGCGACGCTCACCGGCGTCAGCGCCGCGTACGGCCCGGACGGGCGACGGATCGGGCCCGCGCTCGGCACGGAGGCGAGCGCCGTCGCCGTGCGCGAGCTGCCGCTGTCGGCGACGACGACCGGATACGTCCGGTGGGGCGACTGGCCGGTGTACGGGACGCTCCTCGTCCTCGGCGCGGTGTGCGCCGCGGCGGGCGCGGGCGCCCTCAGGCGGAGGCCTGGAGCAGGGAGTCGCGGACCACGCGCTCGCACATCTCGTGGGTGAGGAGCGCGTCGCGGGCGCTGAGCACCTGCCCGTCCCGGACGGCGTCGAGGAAGGCGAGGACGGCCTGCTCGATGCCGCGCTGCCGCGCCACCGGCACCCAGTCGCCGCGGCGGCGGACGGTCGGCTGGCCCTTGTGGTCGATCACGTCGGAGAGGTTGAGGACCTGCCGCTTGGTGTCCTGGCCCGAGACTTCGAGGACCTCCTCGGTGGAGCCGTTCATGCGGTTCATCATGCCGATGGCGGTGAATCCGTCGCCGGACAGCTGGAGCACGACGTGGTGCATGAGGCCCTCGCGCATCCGGGCCCTGACGTCGATGTGCTCGACATCGCCGGGGAGGAGGAAGCGGAGGGTGTCGACGACGTGGATGAAGTCGTCGAGGACGAGTGTGCGCGGGTCCTCGGGGAGGCCGATCCGGTTCTTCTGGAGCAGGATCAGTTCGCGCGGGTGCTCGGCGCACTGGGCGTAGGCGGGGGCGAAGCGCCGGTTGAAACCGACGAAGAGGCCGACGTCCCGCTTCTCGGCGAGCTCGACGATCCGCTCGGAGTCGGCGTACTCGTACGCGAGGGGCTTGTCGACGTACGTGGGGACGCCCGCGTCCAGGAGTCGGCCGACGATCTCCGCGTGGACGGAGGTCGGGGCGTGGACGAAGGCGGCGTCCAGCCCGGTGGCGAGCAGCGAGTCGAGGTCGTGGTGGCGCTGCGCGGCCGGCAGGTGGAGGGAGTCGGCGACGCGCTCCAGGGTGGCGGCGGTCCGCGTCTGGAGGTGGAGTTCGGTCCCGGGGAGGGTGGCCAGGACGGGCAGGTACGCCTTCTGCGCGATGTCGCCGAGTCCGATGCAGCCGATCTTCACGGGGTCTCTCCCTAGCGGTCGTCCACCGGCCCCCGAGGCGGGGGCCGTTCGCGCGGGTCAGCTTACGCCGGGTGGGCCGCGCGGGACGGGTCGGCTGCGACTGGCGGCCGCCAGTCGCAGACGCCGTCGAAGCCGCGCAGCGCGAGGCCGGGCCCGAAGCGGGAGACGGAGCGCACGAGCGCGGAGCGCAGGGCGACGGCGGGGCGGGCGGAGAGGAGGGTGACCGCTCCGGTGCGGGCGGCCTTGCGGACGATCGCGGTGGTACGGGGCAGGCGCTCGGCGGTGTACGCGGCGAGGGCGGCGCTCGGGACGAACGCGGGCGCGGAGCCGGATGGGTGGGTGGGGACGGCGGTGTGCCGGGTGGGGACGGAGGCGTGGTGGGCGAGGACGACGGCGTCCTCGATGGCCTGGTTCCCGCCCTGGCCGAGGCTCGGCATCATCGCGTGCGCGGCGTCGCCGACCAGGGCGACCCGGCCCCGGTGGAAGGCCGGCAGCGGGTCGGGCAGGTGGTGGACGTCGTGGCGCAGGACCTGCGCGGGGTCGACGGCGGCGAGGATCTCGGGGACGGGGTGGTGCCAGTCGCCGAAGAGGCGCAGGAGTTCGGCCTTCTCGTCGTCGGGTGCCCGGCCTCCGGCGGGGGCGGCGGCCATGGCGTACGCGTAGATCCGGCCGTCCTTGAGGGGCTGGGTGCCCCAGAGCCGTCCGGCGCCCCAGGTCTCGTGCGGGGCGAAGGGGCGGGCGGGGGCGGGGACGACGACCCGCCAGGTGGTGCAGCCGGCGTAGCGGGGCCCGGGGTGGTCGGGGAAGAGGGTGTGGCGGGTCGCCGACCTGATGCCGTCGGAGGCGACGACGAGTTCGGCTTCGACCGTCCCGTCCGGGGTGGTGATCCGGGCGGGGCGGTGGTCGTCGCCGGGGTCGGCGAGGGCGGCGGCGACGCCGGTGCGGACGGCGCCGGCGGGGAGGGCCGAGGTGAGGATCTCGACGAGGGTCGCGCGGTGGAGGAGGACGAGGGGGCCGCCGAAGCGGTCGGCCGCGGCCTGCGCGTCGGTGCGGGCGAGCCAGCGGCCGTCCGGGGTGCGCAGGCCGCCGTCGCCCTGCCAGGCGGCGAGCTCGCGGACGCGGTCGCCGAGGCCGATGACGTCGAGGGCGCGCTGGGCGTTGGGGGCGAGGCCGATGCCGGCGCCGACGGGGGCGAGGTCGCGGGCGCGCTCCAGGACGGTGACGTGCCAGCCGGACCGGTGGAGGGCGACGGCGGCGGTGAGTCCGCCGATCCCGGCTCCGACGACGACGGCGCGGTGCTGTTCCATGGCTGCTCCCTGGATCCCGAACTACAGGTGTAGTGAGTCCGACGCCCTGACCGTACTACAGGTGTAGTCCGCCCGGTAGTGCCCGGTAGTACGGTGTCCCCATGAGCGCTCCCCTCCCGTCGACCGTCACCGACGCCCCGGCCGCCGCCTCCCGCGCCGACCGGATCGGGGACGCCGCCCTCGACCTGCTCGTCGAGCGCGGCATGCGCGGACTGACCCACCGGGCGGTTGACGAACGGGCCGGGCTGCCCCAGGGATCGACGTCCAACCACGCCCGCACCCGGCAGGCACTCCTGGAGGCGGCCGTCCGCCGCCAGGTCCACCGGGAGGCGCGGGTCCTGACGCCGGACGCGATGCCCGGCACCGGCGGCGCGCCCGTCACCGCCGACGCGCTGGTCGACGCCCTCTCGCTCGCCCTGCACCGCTACCTGACGGACCATCGCGGGCTGCTCGTCTCCCGCTACGAGCTGGCCCTCGAAGCCACCCGGCGCCCCGAGCTCCGGGCCTTCTTCGACGCGGCCGGCTCGGCGTTCCACGGACCGGTGGTCGCGATGATGACGGCGGCCGGATCACCGGCGCCCGAGCGGCACGCGCTCTCGCTCGTCGCCTGGTGCGAGGGGCTGATGTTCTCCTGCGCCGCCGGGTCGTTCCACGCGGCCGTCCCGACCCGCGCGGAACTGCGCACCGGCTTCGAGGAGTTGCTGCGCGGGATGCTGGGCGGCTGAGCCGGAGGGTGGTGCGACCGCCTCCTCTCCGGCACGATGCCGTGCATGATCATCGAGCAGAACGAACCGACCGTTCCCCGCGTCGACCCCTCGACCACCTCCGGCGAGCGCGAGGCGCTCGAGCAGTGGCTCGACTTCCACCGGGCGACGCTCGCCCGGAAGTGCGAGGGGCTCGACGACGCCCAGCTGCGCACCCCGTCCGCCCCGCCCTCCGACCTCAGCCTCCTGGGCCTCGTCCGCCACATGGCCGAGGTCGAGCGCGGCTGGTTCCGCCGGACCCTGGCCGGCGAGACCGTGCCCCCGGCATACCCCCGGGACGAGGACCCCGACAGCGACCTCCACCCGTCCGAGGACGACACGTACGAGGCGGCGTTCGCGGCCTGGCAGGCGGAGATCGCGCGCGCCCGGGAGCTCGCGGCGGCCCACACGCTCGACGACCTGAGCGTGCGCAGGGACGGGGCCGAGCCGTACAACCTCCGCTGGATATACCTCCACATGATCGAGGAGTACGCCCGCCACAACGGCCACGCCGACCTGCTCAGGGAGCGCATCGACGGCGCGACCGGCGACTGAGACGGCCCGCAGGGGGCACACCGGTCAAGGCGGCTCCTCTCGTGGCACCCGTGCGGGGCATTCCCCGCGGGTAGGGGCGCGAAGATCGCCACGGGACGAGCAGAGTGGCGCGGTGCAAGGAACCCGAACCACAGCGAAGATCCTGGTCGGGGCGGCCGTCGCCGCCCTGACCGGGTGCATCTCGGTGGACACGCCCCCGACGGTGCCCGCCCCCTCCCCCGCCCCGGCGGCCGAGTCGTCCGTCCTGCCCGCCCACGAGGTGGCGCCCCAGATCGTCGAGGGTCCGGCCCGCGAGGCCCTCGAAGCGGCGCTGCCCGACACTCCCCCGCCGGCCGCCGCGCCCCGCGTGACCCCCGCGCCCGAACCCGGGCCGCCCGTCGCCGCACCCGAAGCGCCCCGGCGGAAGGCCGCCCCTCCGGCGCCGCAGCGGGCGCCGCGCCCCGCTGCCGTACCCCAGCGGCACGAGAAGAAGCCGCACCCGGCGCCGCGGGCCTCCGTGCCCGAGCTGGAGGAGCTGGCGAAGCTGCCCAAGGAGGCCCCGGTCTCCCGGGCGGACGTCTGCGACCTGGGCGAACGGTACGGGGGCTGGGCCCCCGGCAGCGATCAGGCCAGAATCTGCCACGGCACGTACGGCCGCAGGTGAGCGCCCCGGCCGGGCGCACCGCGCGTCCGGCGGCGCCGGCCGTCGGTCACATGGCCCGCAGCCGGATCTCCAGGCGCTCGATCGCGGCCCGGACCCCGTTCCCGTAGCCGTCGTCGTCGAGCGTGTCCGACGCCGTGCGGGCCCGGTCCAGATGGACCCGCGCGGCGTCCGGGCGCTGGAGTTTGACGTAGTCGGCGGCGAGGTTGAGGTGGAGCGAGGGGTAGAGCGCGCGGAGGGCCACCGCCGAGCCGTGCGCGGCGAGCCGCTCCTCCGCGAGCCCCTCGGCCGCGCTCAGCGCCCGCAGGTCCCAGGCCAGCTCCGTGTCGGGATCGTCCTGGGCGTCGGCCATGTAGTGGGCGAGGGTGCAGCGGTGCAGGGGGTCCCCGTCGGGCCCGATCTCCTGCCACAGCACCCCGAAGCGGTTCCGTGCCTCCTCGCGGTCCCCGCCGTGGAGCAGCATCATGGCCTGCCCGATCCTGGTCATGACGCCGTCTTCCGACACCTGCTGCCGCTCGGTCACCGCGTACTCCGCCCGCCGCTCATCCACTGGGACACTCGACGCTAACCGCACCCGGCCCGGATCGGGCCGAGGCTCAGCCGAGGTCGGGGATGCGCCAGTCGATCGGCTCGTGTCCCTGGGCCTTCACGGCCGCGTCGATCCGGGTGAAGGGCTGCGAGCCGAAGAACTTCTTCGCCGACAGCGGCGAGGGGTGGGCGCCCTTCACGACGACGTGCCGCTCCTCGTCGATGAGGGGGAGCTTCTTCTGCGCGTAGTTGCCCCAGAGGACGAAGACGGCGGGGTCGGGGCGCGAGGCGACGGCGGTGATCACGGCGTCGGTGAACTTCTCCCAGCCCTTGCCCTTGTGCGAGTTCGCCTCGCCGGAGCGGACCGTGAGGACCGCGTTGAGCAGGAGGACGCCCTGGCGGGCCCACGGCATCAGGTAGCCGTTGTCGGGGATCGGGTGGCCGAGCTCGGCCTGCATCTCCTTGTAGATGTTCCGCAGGGACGGCGGGGTCTTCACGCCGGGGCGGACGGAGAAGCAGAGGCCGTGCCCCTGGCCCTCGCCGTGGTACGGGTCCTGGCCGAGGATCAGGACCTTCACCCGGTCGTACGGGGTGGCGTCGAGCGCCGCGAAGACCTCGTCCTTCGGAGGGAAGACCGGTCCCCTGGCGCGCTCCTCCTCGACGAACTCGGTGAGCTGCGCGAAGTACGGCTTGCGCAGCTCCTCGCCGAGAACACCCCGCCAGGACTCGGGCAGCATGCTGGTGTCGGTCACGGTCAACAACCTCCGGTGGACGTTCCTGTCTACGTCCACGAACCTACCGGGGGCCACTGACAGTGACCCCCGGCGGGCGCGGCTACCAGCTGGCGAGGCGGTTCAGTTCCCAGAGCTGCATGACGGTCTGGGGGTCGAGGGCGCGTTCGGCGCCGCCGATGTCCTCGCCGGCCGCGATGTACAGCTTGCCCTGCCAGAGCGGCAGCAGCCGCACGTCCTGGACCATGATCTCCTGCGCCTCGACGAACTCGTCCGTGACGGTCCCGCGGTCGCTCTCGCGCCGGGACTTGGGGAGCAGCTCGTCGGTGATGCGGGGGCTGAGGTACGGCGTGCCGAGGACGTTCTCCTTGCCGACGAAGGGGGCGACGAAGTTGTCCGGGTCCGGGAAGTCGGGGAACCAGCCGCGGCCGAAGACCGGGTACTCGCCCTTCTGGTAGCCCGCCTGGAACTCCTTCCAGGGCTTGCCCTGGATCTCGACCTGGAAGAGGCCGGAGTCCTCCAGCTGGCGCTTCAGCTCCGTGAACTCGGCGGCCGTCGAGGAGCCGTACCGGTCGGTGGTGTACCAGAAGTCCAGCTTCACGGGCTGGGTGATGCCCGCGTCCGTGAGGAGCTTCTTGGCCGCCTTGACGTCCGGCATGCCGAACCGGTCGAAGAACTTGGTGGTGTGGGCGGCGACGCCCTTGGGGACCATCGAGTACAGGGGCTCGGCGGTGCCCTGGTAGACCGAGTTGACCAGTTCGTCGCGGTCGACGAGCTGGGCGACGGCCTTGCGGACCGCCAGCTTCGCGACGGTCGGGTCCTGGGTGTTGAAGACCAGGTAGCGGATGTCGGCGCCGGTCGACTCGACGATCTGGAGGCCCTTGTTCTCGGGCTTGTCCTCCTGGAGGTTGACGACCTCCTCGGCGGTGAGACCGCGGTAGGTGGCGTCGATCTCGTTCTTCCTGAGCGCTTCGACCATCGCCTCGGAGGCGTCGAAGTACCGGATCGTCACGCCGCCGTTCTTGCGCTCGGCGAAGCCCTTGTAGGTGGGGTTCTTGGTGAGCTCGGCGGTCTTCCGCTCGGCGTACGAGTCGAGGACGTAGGGGCCCGAGCCGACGAGCTTGCCGTCGGCGCGGAGCTTGTCCGCCGGGTACTCGGCCGGGTCCACGATCGACATCGCGGGGGTCGCGAGGACGAAGGGGAAGGTGGCGTCGGACTTCTTCAGCTTGAAGACGACCGTCTGGCCGCCGACGGTCTCGATCTTGTCGAGCGAGCCGAGGAGTCCGTTGGGTCCGCCCTTGTAGTTGATCGTGCGGATGCGCTCGATCGAGTACCGCACGGCCTCGGCGTCCAGCCTGTGCCCGTTGGAGAACTTCAGGTCGTCCAGGAGCTTGCATTCGAAGACGCGGCTGTTCGTGTCCGTGAACTTGCAGTCGGCGGCGTCCGCCTGCGGGGACGTACTGCCCGTGGGGAAACTCACCAGCGTCTGGAAGACATTCCGGAAAAGCTCCCAGGAATTGTCCCAGGCGGCAGCGGGATCAAGCGTGGTCGGAGAACTCATCGTACCGACGACGATTCTCTGTTCCCCGGCGGATTCGCTGTCCGAAAACACACCGCATCCCGATACCAGGGATATGGACGCAAGGGCTGCAGCGGCCTGCAGACTGGTCCGGTTGAACACGTGCACGCTCCTCGTTCAGCCACGGGTCGGCCGACGATACCGCAGCACCCCGCCAGGTCAATCGTTCAGCCTGGCGGGGCACTTGAGGCATTCGACGTATAACCGGGGCCAATCCGGACACGAATTCCGGAAAGTGTCCGATTATCGGTCACCCGACCCCGGCGTTCAGGAAAATGCCGCCGTCGACGACGAGGGTCTGACCGGTGATCCACTCCGCTTGTGCCGAGGTGAGGAACGCCGCGGCGCCCCCGATGTCCTCGGGCAGGCCGAGCCGGCCGAGCGGATAGGAGGCGGCCGCCTCCGCCTCCCGGCCCTCGTAGAGCGCCTGCGCGAATTTCGTCTTCACCACGGCGGGGGCGATCGCGTTGACCCGCACCAGTGGCGCGTATTCGTGCGCCAGCTGGAGGGTCAGGTTCACCATCGCGGCCTTGCTCATTCCGTACGCGCCGATGAAAGGCGAGGCGGAGACGCCGGCAATGGAGGCGATGTTCACGATGGCGCCGCCGTGGTCCTTCTGCCAGGCGTGCCAGCTCCGCTGGGCGAAGCCGAGCGCGGAGATCACGTTGGTCTCGAAGACCTTGCGGGCCACCCCGAGGTCCAGGTCGGCCAGCGGACCGAAGACCGGGTTCGTACCGGCGTTGTTGACCAGGAAGTCCAGCCGGCCGAAGCCGTCCATCGCCGCCTCGACGGCCGCGGCCTGGTGGTCCAGGTCGTGGGCCTTGCCGGGGACGGCGATCACCCGGTCGGCGCCGAGGCGCTCGACGGCCTCCTTGAGGGCCTCCTCGCCGCGCCCCGTGATGACGACCCGGTCCCCCCGGGCGACGAGCGCCTCGGCGATGCCGTAGCCGATGCCCCGGCTCGCGCCGGTGACGAGGGCGACCTTGCCGGAGAGCTCCGGCCGTTCGTTCACTGCCATGCCCGCCTCTTCCTCTCGCTGCACTCGCTGCTGTGGATGCCGTCGGCGCGTCAGTTGAGCGGGCCGCCGGCGACGTACATGACCTGACCGGAGACGAAGCCGGCCTCGTCGCCCGCGAAGAAGGCGATGGCGTTGGCGACGTCCTCGGGGCGGCCGACGCGCTGGACCGGGATCATCGAGGCGGCGGCGGCCTGGAAGTCCTCGAAGCCCATGCCGACGCGCTCGGCGGTCTGCGCGGTCATCTCGGTGGCGATGAAGCCGGGGGCGACGGCGTTGGCGGTGATGCCGAACTTGCCGAGCTCCTTGGCCAGCGTCTTGGTCAGGCCCTGGAGGCCGGCCTTGACGGCGGAGTAGTTGGCCTGGCCGCGGTTGCCCAGCGCCGAGGAGGAGGAGAGCGAGACGATCCGGCCGAAGCCCGCGTCCACCATGTGCTTCTGACAGGCCTTCGCCATCAGGAAGGCGCCCTTGAGGTGCACGTTCATGACGACGTCCCAGTCGGACTCCGACATCTTGAACAGCAGGTTGTCGCGGAGCACGCCCGCGTTGTTGACCAGGATGGTCGGCGCGCCCAGCTCGGCGGCGACGCGCGCGACGGCGGCCTCGACCTGCGCGGCGTCGGAGACGTCGCAGCCGACCGCGAGGGCGGTGCCGCCGGCGGCGGTGATCTTCTCGACCGTGTCCTTGCAGGCCGCCTCGTCGAGGTCGAGTACGGCGACGGCGCGGCCCTCGGCCGCGAGCCGGATCGCGGTGGCGGCGCCGATGCCCCGTGCGGCACCCGTGACGACGGCTACGCGCTGCTCGGTGGTGGTCATGCTTGGTTCTCCTCGCCCTTGGATCGTCCGTGACCGCGGCCGTTCCCGGTCGCCGCTCCTGCGTCCCGCACATGAGCGACCGCTTAGTATCGACCGCAGGACGAGACGCTAGAAGCGATGGCACCCGGTGTCAACGGCCCACCGGGTGCACCATGTCACTCCCCGTCCCGGGGCGGGTGCGCTCAGCGCACGAGGAGGTCGAGCAGGCGGTCCACCTCGGCCGCCGGGTCGGCGGTGAGACCCGTGTGGACCGGTCCCGGCTGCACGACCGTGGAGCGCGGCGCGATCAGCCAGCGGAACCGGCGCCCCGCGTCGTCGCGCGCCGCCTGACCGGCGTCCTCGCCGCCCAGGCAGACCCCCTCGACCGCGCGGAGCGCGGCCCGGACCCCGGCCACGTCGGCGGCCGGGTCGAGGGCCGCGAGCTTGGCCTCGTCCAGGTGGGTGCGGGCGGCCACGTACGACCGGGCGCGGCAGTAGACGACCACGCCCGCGTTGAAGCACTCGCCGCGCTCGACCCGCGGCACCACGCGCAGCAGCGCGTACTCGAAGACATCGCGGTCGGTCACGTGGTGCTGTCCTTCTGGGTGGGGTGCTCGGCCGGGTGCGGCCGGGGGGCGAGACGCTCGGCGAGCCAGCCGGGCGGCTGCTGCGGCCGGTTCTCGGTACGGGGGCCGAGGGTGATCCGCTCGTGGATGGTGGCCGCGCGGGGCAGCAGCGCCTCGACGTAGGCCGCGCGCAGCTCGTCGGTGCTCGCGAACCCCGGCTCGTCGACGAGCCACTCGTCGGGCACGTCGGCGGCCACCTCGTCGAGCAGCTCGCGGGTGACGAGCGGCGCGAGCTCGGCCGCCGCGGCGGCGATGTCCGGGCCGAATGGCGCGAGGGCGTGGTCGGAGGCGTCGTACGGCTTCGCCGCGGAGGCCTGGGCACCCGGCCAGTTGTGGTGCCAGATCATGGTGGCGCCGTGGTCGATGAGCCACAGGTCGCCGTGCCAGACCAGCATGTTCGGGTTCCGCCAGGACCGGTCGACGTTGTTGATCACCGCGTCGAACCAGACGACCTTGCCGGCCTCCCCGGGGTCCACCTCGTAGGCCAGCGGGTCGAAGCCCAGCGAGCCGGGGAGGAAGTCCATGCCCAGGTTGAGCCCGCCACTCGCCTTGAGCAGCTCCTGCACCTCCTGGTCGGGCTCGGAGAGACCGATCACCGGGTCCAGCTGAATCGTCACGAGCTCGGGCACCCGCAGCCCGAGCCGCCGGGCCAGCTGCCCGCAGATGACCTCGGCGACCAGGGTCTTGCGCCCCTGTCCCGCCCCGGTGAACTTCATGACGTACGTTCCGAGATCGTCGGCCTCGACGATCCCCGGGAGCGATCCACCCTCACGCAGGGGCGTGACATAGCGGGTCGCTACGACCTCTTGCAACACTTTCCCAGGTCACCCATCTCTTCAACCTTGCAATCCACGGAAGGCTTCTCCGGAGCGTAGAGGCCGGGAACACGGGTCGACAGCGCTGGGGAGAAACTGGGGAGTTTCGACTAGCAAGCTGATCTCCTGCGCTCCCCAAGCAGACCGTCGATGGTGCCGCGCCCCTTGCTGCCGGCCTCCGGCATGAAGTGAGCATAGTAACCGAGAGTGATCGCAGGCGAGGAGTGTCCGAGCCACCGAGCCAGGGTCACGACAGACTCTCCGGCTTCCAACATGATCGAGGCGTAGGTGTGCCGGAGCACATGGAAACCGTCCTTCGGAGCCGCCGCCCACTGCCAGGCTTTCGCCCCCTCGGCGCGCGGAGGGATGACGCCCGCCTTGGCCAAGGCGGGCTTCCAGGTGTAGGTGTTCCATGTGTTCACCGCGACAGCGTTGCCGAAGCGCGTGGTGAGCAGCAGGGAGAACTTCTTCCTCTCCCCCTCCGGCTTCCCCCACGGCAGCTCCACTTCTACCGGCGGGAACGCTTCGATGTGACGCTTGAGTTCCTCGGCTACCGAAGGGGGCAGATCCACCGTGCGGATCTTCTTCCCCTTCGGCAAGGCGAGGCACAGCCTTCCGTGAATCGCCTGCACTTGGCGCCGAACGTGCAGCAGGCCGCGCCCGTGGTCGATGTCCTCGGGACTGAGCCCGAAGACCTCCCCCTGGCGGAGTCCGCACCCCAGGCCGACTACGACGGCGATCCTGTTCCGCTCGCTGATGGCATCGCGGACGGATGGAGGAAAGCTCGGACAGGATGCCGCGCTGGTAGTCGACTGACGAGACCGTCGACTCCAACTTGGTTATGAACGCCCGCAGATCGGTTGCGGCGATGCTCCTGAGCGGAAGCTGGCCCAGGTGCGGGACGATGTGGAGACGCCACCTCCGCTCCTGACTGTCCTGGGTTTTCGGAGCACCGCCTCGCCCTGGTGCCCAGTGCGTCTCGATGTACTCGGCCAGCGTGACGGACCCGTCGCGCGGGTCTACAAACTCGCCTCGCTCCTCATCAGTGGCCGCCCGGCGAAGCCACGCCTTGGCGTCCTCCAGCACGTCAAAGGATCGGCCTCGCACCCCAGGTATGCCGACAACCTTGTACCGCTTACCCGTACCGTGGCGAGCGGTCCTCCACGACCCTCACCGGTCCGGGGACCCGCACGCGAAGCGAGCTCAGCCAACGGCCCTCGGCCCCGGACAGAGCGAAAGCCGAGGGAAGCCCGAACCCCCACCTCGCCGACGTCGCCGTACAGCTCGCCGAAGCCGCCACCGGCCGGCGCACGCCTATCACCGCCGCCGAACTCGCCGAGCGCTTCGAGGTCAGCGTCCGCACCGCCGAACGGCTCCTCACCCAGGCCCGCGCCCTCCTCGGCCAGGCCTAGGACCAGCCGCCCTGACGGATCCGCGTAGCCCGACCGGGTGACATCACCCTCCGCAGAGGGCAACCCACTTGCCCCTGCCTCACTATCGCCGCAATCTAGCGACCGTCCCTGGTGGCACCCTCGCCACGCACACCAGAGGGGCCGCCACCACGCGACGGCCCCTCCAGAATCTGCGGGCGGTTCGCCTGCGCGACGCTAGGGCCTCACGAGGTCCTATGCCGTGTCAACGCCTACAGCGGCCGCGACGGCGAGCCCGGCGTCGGAGGGGAGCGGAAGCGAGGTGCGCGGCGCGGCCCCGTGCAGGTGCGTGTCCGGAGGAACCGGCCATCGCCGGAGTCGGCGACCAGCTGGCGGAGCAGGTGGGGGTGGATCGCCTCCCCACGAGCTGTCTCCCGCTGCTTGCGTTCCGGTGCCTCAGCCGAACAGGTCCGCGAGGAGCTCCGGGCCGATCGGGATCGGTGCGGGGCGGTAGGCGGGGGGCTGCTCGCCCATCAGCTCGCGCACCAGGAAGTCCCAGCAGCGGGTGCGGACGTAGGCCAGGTGGTCGATGAACGTGTGCTCGGCACCTGGCACGACGAACAGCTCGAAGTCCTTGCCCACGGAGATCAGGCGGTCGGCCAGGCGGAGCGTCTGATCCGGGTGGACCTGGTCGTCCATTTCGCCGTGGATCAGCAGGAGCTTGCCCGCCAGGCAGTCGGCGAGGTCCAGGCTGGAGGTGCGGGCCCAGGTCTCGGGGTCGTCCGCGCCGTCGTAGCTCTCCACAAAGCCAGCGTTGAAGCAGCGGGCGTCGTGCGAGCCGGAGAGGGCGACGCCGGCCTTGTAGACCTCGGGGAAGTCCAGCATCGCGCGGGCTGCGGCGAACCCGCCGCCGGAGTGGCCGAACACGCCGAGCCGGTCCAGGTCCATCCACGGGCGGGTACCTGCCAGCTGCCGCAACGCGGCGACGTGGTCGGCCAGGTTGCCCGCGTCGGCCAGGCGGCCGTAGGAGGCGTCGTGGAAGGTCTTGCTCCGCCCCGGGGTGCCCCGCCCGTCCAGCGCCACCACAACGAAGCCCAGGGCGGCGAGGGGCTCCGCGTCGAGGCCCATCCCTCCGGGGTCGAAGCACGGGGTGACGCGGTTGACCTGCGGGCCCGGGTAGACGTTGTCGACGACCGGGTAGCGCCGGGCAGGGTCGAAGCCCCGCGGCCGGTACAGCACCCCGTAGATGTCGGTCTCCCCGTCGGCGGCCTTGACGCGGAACCGCTCCGGCGGCGTCCAGCCGGTGGCGGCGAGCTTGGTGGTGTCGGCGCGCTCCAGCTCGACCAGCACGTTCCCGGACCAGTCGCGGACCGTGGTCACGGGCGGGGTGTCCACCGTGGACGCGGAGTCGATGAAGTACGCCCGGTCACCCGGCAGGGTGGCGACGTGGTCCAGGGCGTCGTCCGTGACCCTCGCGAAACCGGAACCGTCGAGACCGGCCCGGCACACCGTGCGCCGGTACGGGTCCTCGTCGACCAGGCCGGAGGCGGTGAAGTACACCGCCCGCTCGGCCTCGTCGACGTGCAGGATCTGCCGCACCGCCCATTCACCCGAGGTGACCTGACCGAGCAGGGCGCCGGTGCGCAGGTCGTACCGGTACAGGTGGCCCCAGCCGTCCCGCTGCGAGTACCACAGCACCTCGTCGGTCAGCACCCGTACGATCGGCGGCTCGTACGCCCACTGGTTGGGCTCCACCCGGGTGGAGCCGGTCTCGCTGAGCACGGTGGTGACCTCGCCGGTGGCGGGGTCCAGCCGGTGCAGGGTGAGCGTGCGCTGGTCGCGGGGCCGACCGAGGTAGTACACGGCCGAGCCGTCCGGGGCCCACCACGCCCACTGCGCGGCGACGGGCGACATCACCGGCATGAGCAGCGGCTCGGCCTGCGCGTGGACCACGGTGCCCGCGGTGACGTCCAGCACGACCAGTTCGGCCCGCGGTACGTGCTCGTCGCCGGGGTGGGCAAACCGCTGGGTGTGAGTACGGGGTGCGCCGCCGTCGGCGGGCCTGGCCTCGATCAGGTGCGTCTCGCGGACCTCGCGCTCGTCGGTGCGGTGGGTGAGGACCTTGGTGGAGTCGGGCGACCAGGCAACCGCGGGCGGCAGGTGCGGCAGGCCTATCTTGCGGAGCAAGGTGCTGTTGGCCGTGCATTCCGGGCCAGTGGCGTACTGGTGGCCGGGCGCGCCGTCGGCGGTCAGTGCCCACACGCTGCCGTCGGACAAGGAGCGGGCCCACAGGTCGTGGCCGTGGCGGTAGACAGCTGTCTTCCCGTCGGGCGACGTCACCTCCAGCGGGCTGCCGGGCGGCGTGAACTCGGCCCGCTCGCAAATGTATTCCGCCAGGTCGCAGCGCCAGTACTCGCCGAACGCGTCGAATTCGACGGCGTTCGCCGACAGTGCAATGCCCGTGAAGGGCAGGGCCTCGGGGTCGGCGTGCTGTCCGCAGGCGGCGGCCAGCGCGGCGGTGAGCCGCGCGTGGTCGAAGGCCGGCTCGCGGGTGCCCGCCACCGGGTCGACCAGGACGAACCGCTTGCCGGTGCCGTTGCTCACCGCGTACCAGAAGCGGGTGCCCCCGTCGGTCCACTGCGGGCGGACCTTGTCGCCGACGACGAGCGCGCCGGGGCGGGCGGGCCGCTGGAGGAGCTGTTCCGCGGCCTGGTAGTCCTGTGTGGTGCTCATTGTTCGTGTTCCTTCGTCGGTTCCGGTGTCGGGGATGGCGGGGCGGGTCAAAGGCTGCGGGCGGTGATGTCGCCGTAGGAGGTGGTCGCGTGGATCTTCAGGCCGGCGTCGGCACCGCCGGTGTTGTCGAGCGAGTTGTGGATCCGGCCGTGACCGGTGCCGGCGTCCAGGGAGGCGGACACACCGTGGGCGGCGCCGACGGAGATCTCGCCGTGCTCCGTGGTCAGGGTGAGCGTGCCGGTCACGGCCTCGGTGATGCGGATGTCGCCCTTCTGTGTCGTGATGTGGGCGGAGCCGCCCAGGCGGCCGACGGAGACGTCGCCGGCCCGGAGCACGAGGCGGGCGCCCGCGGTCTCGGCGAGGTCGACCGTGCCCTGCGCGCTTTCGAGGTTGACGTCGCCGAGCCGTCCGACGGCGTGGAACTCGGCGGCGGCCGTCTTCGCCTCGATGCGGGAGCCGGCGGGCAGGTGGACGGTCACCTCGATGGATCCGGAGTTGCCGAGGACCTGGTTCTTCGTCGTGGGGGCTGTGATCCGCAGGACGTCAGCGCCGTATGCGACCGCGGTCTGCTCCGCCGCCCGCACGTCGCGGGCCTTCGACGGGTCCGTGGGCAGGACCTCGACGGTGGTGTCGGTCCGGTCGGCGGCGATGAACCGGATGCGTCCCGCGGCGACGTCCAGGACGGCGGTTGGGGCGCTGGGGGTGTCGAACTTGCGCATGGTGCTCTCCTGGAGCTCGTTGTTGCTGATGACGGTCGGGCGTCAGGCTGGGTCAGGGCCCGGCGACTGGGGCGAACTGGTCCTGGGTCGGCGCGGCTCGGCCGGCGTCGGCGGCGGCTCCCTGCGCGGCGGCCTCGTTCGCGGCGGCTTCGGCCTTGTGGCTCCGCATGAGGAAGAGCGCCAGGAGTGCAGCGCCCAGTACTCCGCAGACGCCGACCGTGAAGGTGGCGGACATCGCGGAGGTGAAGGCTTCGCGGGCGGCGGCGGCCAGCCCCGCGTCCCCGGTGCGGGCAGCAACGACGAGCGCCTCGGAGACGGCGCCGCGGGCTGCCTCGGGTGCGCCCTGCCGCATCTCGGAGGTGTACGTGCTCGACAGGACCGCGCCCAGCACCGCCACCCCGAGGGCGGCGCCGGCCTGCTGGATGGTGTCGTTGACCGCGGACCCCACACCGGCGTGCTCGGCCGGGACGGCCCCCATCAGGGCGCTGGTGGCCGCGGGCATCACCATTCCGGCACCCGCTCCGATCAGGACCATCGCGCAGGTCAGCAGCCCCCATCCGTCACCGGAGGACAGTCCGGTGAGGGCGGCGGACCCGGCCGCGATCAGCAGCAGCCCGAGGACCACCATGATCCTGGTGCCGGTCCTGGCCAGCAGGCTGGCGCCGATGCCGTTGAAGGCGAGGGCGGCGACGGCGAGCGGAGTGAAGGCCAGGCCGGTCTCGGTGGGCGTGTAGCCGAGGACGAACTGCAGGTACTGGGTCAGCACCAGCAGCAGGCCGCCGTTGGCGAAGGTCAGCAGCACCAGCGACAGGCTGGAGCCGGTGAAGACCCGGTTGCGGAACAGCGACACCGGGACCATCGGGTGCGTCGTGCGGGTCTCCCAGACGGCGAATCCGACCAGGGCCAGCACCGCCACGGCGAGCGTGACCTGGGTGCTCGTACGCTCCAGGCCCTGCTTGGGCAGCTCGGTGATCGTCCACACCAGCGCGGTCATCCCGGCCACCGACAGCAGCATGCCCAGCGGGTCGGCCTTGCGCCAGGGCCCCTTCGACTCCGGCATCAGGGCCAGTGCCGCGATGATGGCCAGGGCCGCGATCGGAATGTTGATCAGGAAGACCGCACCCCACCAGTAGGCGGAGATCAGCCAGCCGCCGAGCAGCGGGCCGCCCACCACGCCGAGCATGGACACGGACCCCCAGGCCGCGATCGCCCTGGGCCGCTCGGCCTCGTCGAAGACGGTGATGAGGATGGACAGCGTGCTCGGCATGACCAGCGCACCGCCGACGCCCATCAGCACCCGGGCAAGGATGAGCTGACCGGGGCTGTCGGCGAGGGTGCCGAGCGCCGAGGCTGCGCCGAACAGCGCGAGGCCGATGACCATCACGCGGCGCCGGCCGAACCGGTCGGACAGGCTGCCCGCGGTGAGGAGCAGTCCGGCGAAGACCAGGATGTAGGAGTCGATGACCCACTGGATGTCCTGCGCACTCGCCCCCAGGTCCTCGGCGAGCGGCGGGATGGCCACGGTGAGCACCATGTTGTCGATGACCAGGACCAGTGTGCTCAGGCACAGCACGACCAGGATGAGCCAGCGGCGTGGATCCGCCTGCTGCGGCCTTCTTGTCTCGTCCATGAACTGAAACCTTTCGGCTAAGTGCGTTCGGGAGCGCCGGCCGGTGGCACCCATTCGGTGAGCTGGACCACGACGCCATTGGGATCGGTGAGCTGTAACAGCTGCTCGCCCCACGGCTCCTGGCGGATGCGGCCATGTACGGCGGCTCCCTCGCGGCGCAGCCGTTCGTACTCGCCGGCGAGGTCCGTGACGGTCAGGGTCACGGCCAGATCGGCCAGCCCCTGGCCCCGCCAGGTCTGCGGCGGCAGCTCGGGGTCGCGCTCGGACAGGGCGATCTCGGCGGAGGTGTCGTCTCGGCGCAGGCAGACGTAGCCCTCCGCCGACTCGACTTCGCGGAAGCCCAGATGGGAGGTGAAGAACCGGATGGAGGCGCTTATGTCATCCACGGTCAGCGACACCTTGGTGGTGACGACGTTCATGAACCGAGCATCCGTGTGGACAAGATGACGATCAACAGTTGATCATGCAACGCTGGTTAAGCCTGGGGTTAACGAACATGCGGGGGCGTGGGGGCGCGTGGAGCTGCGCGACATCGAGATCTTCCTGACGTTGTCGGAGGAGCTGCACTTCGGACGGACGGCCGAACGGCTGCACGTATCGGCGGCCAGGGTCAGTCAGGCGATCAAGAAACAGGAACGGTCGATCGGGGCCGAACTCTTCGAGCGCACCAGCCGCCAGGTCCGGCTCACACCGGTCGGCGAGCAGCTACGCCACGACCTGCTCCCCGTCTTCCAAGGGCTCAAAGCAAGCGTGGACCGGGCCCGGCTCACCGCCCAGGGCAAGACAGACATCCTGCGGATCGGCCTCATGGTCACCAACGGCCACGAACTGCGGCCCTTCTGGGACGCCTTCCGCTCGCTGCATCCGCAGTGGGGCCTGCGCCTGAGCCACAACGGCTACATGGACCCATTCGCCCCGCTGCGGCGCGGTGAGGTCGACCTGCTGCTCTCGTGGCTCCCGGTCGAAGAGCCCGATCTGACGGTGGGGCCGGTACTCTTCGACGAGCCCAGGGTCGCCCTGGTGGCCAACGAGCACCGGCTGGCCGGCTGCTCGTCGGTGACTCTGGAAGCTCTCGCGGACCACGGAATCGTGGGGCCGGACGGGCCGCAACCCGACTACTTCGAGGATGCCTTCGTTCCGTTCACCGCACCCAGCGGCCGTGCCATCGAACGGAAGTTCCTGGTCACGACGCTGGACGAGCTGTACACGCTTGTCGCCGACGGGGAGGTCATCCACCTCCTGGGCAATCAGGTCACCCGCTTCTACGTCCGGCCCGACGTCACCTACATCCCCGTCCGCGACACGCCCCTCCTGCGCTGGGGGCTGGTCTGGCGCTCGGACAACGACAACCCGATGGTCCGGGCCTTCGTACGCATCGCCCACGAGCTCGGGACGATGTCGCTGTAACCACCGGCAGCCGTCGCGAACCGTGGGTTCGCGCCGCGCGCACCAGGTGTGGACAAGTTGGTGATCAACGCCTGATCATGCACCGCTGATCGGGACGAAGTTCGTGAGCAAACGGGGGCGTGGGAGCGCGTGGAGCTGCGCGACATCGAGATCTTCCTGACGTTGTCGGAGGAGCTGCACTTCGGACGGACGGCCGAACGGCTGCACGTATCGGCGGCCAGGGTCAGTCAGGCGATCAAGAAACAGGAACGGTCGATCGGGGCCGAACTCTTCGAGCGCACCAGCCGCCAGGTCCGGCTCACACCGGTCGGCGAGCAGCTACGCCACGACCTGCTCCCCGTCTTCCAAGGGCTCAAAGCAAGCGTGGACCGGGCCCGGCTCACCGCGCAGGGCAAGACAGACATCCTGCGGATCGGCGTGTTGGTGTCCAACGCACACGAGCTGAGGCCCTTCTGGGACGCCTTCCGCTCGCTGCATCCGCAGTGGGGCGTACGAATCCGCTACAACGGCTTCATCGACCCCTTCGGGCCGTTGCGCAGAGGCGAGATAGACGTGCTGCTGTGCTGGCTGCCCGTCGAGGAACCCGATCTCACGGTGGGTCCGGTGCTGTTCCAGGAGACCCGGGTCGCGGCGGTGGCGTGTGACCACCGACTCGCGGACCGGCGGTCGGTGTCGACGGAGGTGTTCGCCGACCACGGCGTGATCGGCGACGCGTCGCCTCTGCCCGAATACTGGGACGACGCGTTCATGCCCTTCTACGCGCCCAGCGGCCGCAAAATCGAACGGAGCTTCATGGCCACGGATCTGGACCAGATGTTCGCGATCATTTCCTCGGGCGACGCCATCCATTCCCTGGGCGCCCAGGTAACCCGCTTCCACCTCCGCCCCGACGTCACCTATCTGCACCTCCACGACGCCCCGCCGCTGCGTTGGGGCCTGGTCTGGCGGTCGGGCACCGACAACCCGATGGTCCGGTCCCTCGTGAGCATCGCCCGCGAACTCGGCACCATGTCCTTGTGAGCGTCCTTCCACCGGGCGCCCCAGGGCAGGCAGACCATGCTCGGGGCGCAGGTGGCCGAGGTGCCGCCGCGGTCAGCCCCCGACCAGAATCTCTGCAGGCATTACCGCGGCAATGACCCGGCTGGCCGACAGGATGTACTCGCCGGCGTCAAGTACGTACTGCGGACGGGTGTCCAACGCGCAGCCCTCCCAAGGCTCAGCGTCCACTGCACCGCCACGTGAGTCGGGACGTCCGGGCCACCGGGCGCGAGAACCTAGCGCCACCGCTGGAAAGAGGCGAGCTGCCAGTCTTGAGACGTCGCTTCTTCTGGCGTGATCGTTCGTTGATCCGAGCATGGCGGATCTCGTGGAGCGACTGGTGCCGGACGAGTTGTGGGTGCTGTTCCGGCGGGTGGGCTCGACAAGGGCCGGATCCTCGCATGGGACCGGTTCACCGCTTGCTGACACGCGGAGAGGGCTTCCCACCGTCCCCAGCACGGGATGCGGACCGTGCCACCAGCGCCACGGTATGCCTTGTCGGCCCAGCACGGGATGTCTGCCTCGGTGAGGGCGTCGATGATGCCGTGTTCGCGGGCCGCGCGGATGTCGTGGACGGCGCCGGGCAGGGCCGGTGAAGCCCACAGCAGCCGACCGAAGGGGTCGGCGAGAACCTGCACGTTCATCCCGTGCTTCCTGTGCTTGCCGGAGTCGAACGGCCGGTCCGCGGCGATGCGGTCGGTCGGTACGAGGGTGCCGTCCAGGATCAGATACGCCTTCGCCGACGCGATCCGCACCGCGTCGGCCAAGCTCGGGGCAAGGGCAGCCAGGAGCTCGACCGCCTCGGTGACGTAGCGGTGGGCCGTCGTGGTGCCGATGTTGAACCCGGCCGCGAGTTGGGCACAGGTGTGTCCTCTCCGCAGATGGGCGAAGGTGAGCAGGGCCTGGCGGCCGGCGCTCAAACGACGCCACAGGGAGCCGATTGTGCGCGGTGCCGCAGGAACTGCTGCGCGAGGTGGCGAAGCGGGGAACTGGACATCGACACCCGACGGGTAGACAAGCATGTGAAGCCCCTGGCGGAGACGGTTCTCTTGGCCGATAACTCATCTACCAGGGGCTTCAGCATGCTGTCAGCCCAACTGCTGTGCTTCTTGGCTGGATCGGGGAAGGCTCGGTGTTTAGTGAGAGCGGAGCATCGAGCTGCCGCGCCGGCGAAGCCGCCATCTGATCAAGGCTGTCCCCGCGGTTGTCATCGCCGCAGCGGCCAGAAGCATCAAGGGCCCGTGACTGTCCCCGGCCTGTGCGAGTTGCTCGCCGTACCCACCACCTTCATTCCCATAACCTCCATCGTCCCCATAGCCCCCTGGCACGTCGGTCGGCGTTGGCGTCGGGTCCGTGGGCGTCGGCGTGGGATCGGTCGGCGTCGGCGTCGGGTCCGTGGGCGTCGGCGTGGGGTTGGGGGCGGGGCGGTTGTGGACGACGCAGCTGACTGCGGCCAGGCGTGGTACGTCCACGGTGAAGGCGGGGGCGGAGGCTGCGCCGGTGTTGGTGACCTCGACGGGCTGGCCGTTGTCGAGGTTGGTGCAGACGGCGTTCTTGGCGTTCTGGGTGACCAGTTCGTAGCCGGGCTGCTGTGTCTCGGTGACGGTGATGTCCGCGTCTGCCGCCCCGGTGGGGAAGGTGGGCGTGAAGACGACGCCGCCGGTTCCGTCGTCCACCGTGGTCTGCGTGTCGGGCAGTCCTCCGACTCCTGCTGTGGTGGTTGTGGCGCCGAACTGCCAGCCCGCGCCCGCCGGCGCGGCGCCGGTGACGTCTTCGCCCTCGGTTTCCTCGGGAACGAGCTGCTTGATGACCGACAACGTTCCTTCGCACTGGGTGAGGGCCATGTTGCGCAGGGCCTCGCCCGCCGCGGCGAAGTCGGTGGTCTGGTAGTAGTCGGCCGTTTCGGGGGCGGGGTTGGCGGGGTCGAACGCCTCTTGGCCCGAGATCGCCTTGAGGTTGATCCCGGAGATGCCCTCCACGCCGTTGCCGACGCCGACGGCGACGACTCTGGAGCCCTTGGCCTTGACCGCGTTCGCGGCGAAGATCCCGCCTTCCACGTCGGCGAAGTGGGTGTTGGTGCCGTCGCCAGAGTACGGTTTGCTGAAGCGGGTCGGGTTGCCGTCAGTGAGAACGATCACCAGGTCGTAGACCGGTCCGGCCTGCGCCACGGCGTTCAGGCCCTGGTCCCAGTTCGTGCCGGACCCCAGCGCCCAGTCCGCGTAGAGGTCCTTGAAGGCGCTCGCACCGTCCCTGGTCGAGACCGGAACGAGGTCGGGGTGGTTGGCGGTTCCGGCGCTGGGCGAGTTGCGGTCGAAGGAGAACAGGGCGAGCCGCGAGGGCGTTCCGGTCAGCGTGTCCGTCAGCTGGTCGGTGGCCGCTTTCAGCTGAGGCAGTGCACTGCCCACCGAGGCTGACAGGTCCAGCACCACCGCGACGTCCAGACCGCAGGCCGCCGGCAGTGCGGGATTCACCCGGGACTGCTGCCAGATGCCAGTCGAAGCGACGTACGGCACGGCCGACCAGGCGGTGCTGCGCATGAAGTCCGACAGCGAGGAGTAGGTGTTGCCCTCCTCCAGAGCCGGGGTGCGGAAGCGGTAGTCCGACTCGACCGATCCGCTTCCACTGCCCTTGCCCGTGCGCAGCGAGGGATTCACGAACCACCCCGGCGGTACTCCGTCGGGCTCCTGGCCCACCCAGAAACGCTCGCCCTCGTTGATCTGGCCGCTTGCGGTGGAGGGCACGGTGAAGCTGCAGTCACCGTCGGCATCCGAGGTGCACCGCGCCCAGTCCTCCGCGATCGGGTCGGGGTCGTTCTCCCCCGCGTACAGGGCCAGCCGCACCCCGGCCAGTGGCGCGACCGAGGCGTCACCGCTGCGGTCCCCGCCCGTCCGGACCGTCACCACGGACGTGCCCGGGGCCGGATCCGGCACCTCGGCCGCCGCTCCGGACGGACAGATGCCTACGAGGGTCAGAACAGCGGCGGCGCCCAGGGCGAACGGGCGTGGTTGCGGTCTCACACGGAGCTCCCGAAGCAGAAGAGATCAGGAGTCGCAATGTATAGATATCGTCTGCAACTAATTCTTTTCTGGCGTTAGTGGGCATGTCGCAGAGAATCATTCCTGGGCGAGGTGGGGTGCGCACAGGGCGGCGCCGAGCGCGCTGTGCCGGTAGCGGATGTGGCGCCCGTGACGGGTTCGTTCCAGGAGGTGGGCTGCTGTGAGGATGGACAGGTGCTGGCTGACGGCGGCGGGGGTGACGCCGAGGCGGTGGGCGAGTTCGGTGGTGGAGGCGGGTTCGGCCAGGAGGGTCAGCAGGCGGGCGCGGGGGGCGCCCAGGAGCCGTTCCAGCGCCTGGGAAGTGGCTGGTGGTTCGGGGCGTTCGGCGAGGGTGGCCAGGCCGCGTGTGCCGTAGACGATGTGCGGCAGGGCCTGGGAGCTGAGCATGGTGGAGACGCCGTCCGCGAAGCAGCTGGGGGTGAGCAGCAGCCGGCGGCCGTCGATCGGGATGTCGGTGGGCGCAGAGGGCCGGGGGCCATTGCGTTCGACGGCGACCATGCCCTCTGTCCAGGACAACTGGGAGCTGATTCCGGTGAAGAGGGCGTCTGCGCCGCCTTCGACCAGGACGCGGGCGCGGTGGGCGATGTCGGCTTCCAGCACGGCTCTGGCGCGGGGCCACCAGAGGGGGCGCAGGCACTGCTCCCAGTATTCCTCCAGGGCGTCGGCGATGTCGGCGAGCAGGCGGGACGGGGCGTCCCACGCGTCGGTCAGCCTGGCCGGGACCGGCTCGCCCAGCGGCAGGAACGTCTGCTCCAGCCCGGGCCGCACCACGGCCGGGTCGGTGGCCCGCAGCACGTCGAGCTCGCGGCGGATGTCCGGCGCCGAGGTGTGCGGCCGGGGGGTGAGGAAATCGGGCACCCAGTAGCGGCGGCGGGCCACCAGCGAGGTCAGCAGGGTGTGGTCGAGGCGGTCGAAGACGGGCCGCAGGCCCGCGAAGGTGTCGCGCAGGGCGGGGAAGCGCCGTGCATGGCCGGTCCACATCCGCAGGCTGAGGACGGTCTCCTGCAGGGGGGAGTAGGCGAAGGAGGTTGCTGCCAGGTCGGACAGCTCCAGGCGGAAACGAATCATTAAGCCCCAGAGTAAATCCATTCCGTGCGCGCCGGGCCGAAGGTGTGCTGGCGGTCATGAACTCCAGGACCACCCCGGTGCCCAAACCGGCTCCTCCCGCCCCGTCTCTCCGGCTGGGCAGCGACCCGGCCGTGCGGGGGCTCGCCGCGCTGCTTCTCGTCAACGCCGTCGGCAACGGGCTCTTCCTGACCGTCAGCACCCTGTGGTTCACCCGGGGACTGGGCTACTCCGTCGAGCAGGTCGGGCTGGTGCTGACGGTGGCGGGACTGTGCGCGATCCCCGCCGCCCTGCCCGCCGGGCGCGCGTGCGACCGCTGGAACGCGAAAAAGGTCCTGGTCCTCCTGCACCTGCTGCAAGCAGCCGCGATCGCCCTGTACGCGGTCGCCGGGTCCTTTTTCCTTTTCCTCGTCCTGGCCTGCCTGGCCACGGCCGGCAACCGCGCCAACGCCGCCGCACGCGGCGCCCTGTACGCCCACGTCCTTCCGCCCGACCGGCGCACCCGCGCCCTGGCACTGCTGCGGGCGGTCAACAACGTGGGCATCGGAGCGGGCGCCGCCCTCGGCTCCGCCGTCCTCGCCTTCGACACCCACACGGCATACCGGGGAGCGATCTGCCTGAGCGCCGCCGCGTTCCTCCTCGCGCTGATCCCCCTGCACCTGATCCCCGCCCCCCACCCCCAGGCGCCCGCCCAGACACCCGGGACAGCCGGCACGGCTGCCTCCCGCCAGGACACCTCTGCATCCAGGGCCGAGCGCCACTCGCCCCACCCGCTTCGCGACGTGCCCTACCTCGCCGTCACCGCACTCAACGCGGTCGTCAACACGCTCTACGTCGTCCTCGAAGTAGCCCTGCCTCTGTGGCTCCTCACCCGCACCAGCGCGCCGCAGGCCATGGTCGGCTGGCTTCTCGTCGTCAACACCGCCCTGGTCATCGCCCTGCAGGTCCGGGCCGCCCGCGGCATCACGGGAACGGTCCAGGCCGCACGGGCCTTCCGCCGCGGCGGACTGTTCGTCGCGGCCGCCTGCATCGCGATCGCGTGTGCGGCCGGCCGTACACCGGGCACAGCCGCCGTGATCCTCGTGGGCGCCGTCGTCGTGCTGACCCTCGGCGAGGTCACCTCCCAAGCGGGCAGCTGGACCCTGTCCTACGACCTCGCCCCCGAACACGCACAAGGCACCTACCAGGGCATCTACCAGACCGGGATCTCCGTCAGCCAGGCCCTCGGCCCCGGCCTGCTGACCGCGCTCGTCCTCCCCAACGGCACCGCCGGCTGGAGCACCCTGGCCGCTCTCTTCGCCACGGCGGCACTTACCCTGCCCGCCACCGCCCGCTGGGCCGCACAACGACGCCGGGAAGCCCGATGACTCCTCCCCGGCAGAACATGCTCGCGACCGGGACGTGCGAAAGCGCGATAGTACGCCGCTTTCCAGCGGCCTCGGCGCTGATTGACGGCGTACCGGTGAGTGATCTTGTCAGCCGGTAGCAGGTCGGTGCCGGGCAGAAGTGCAATCGGCCGCCGCGCTGCGAACGCTCCACCGGGCCTGTTCCGTGGGTCTGGCCGTCAGGTTGGAAGAGGCTCAGTGAGCTGTTTCAGAGTGGCCACTGATCGAGTGAGCTCTTTTCAACCTGCCGGCGGTCTGGCGGTTGGCGGGCTCTGCGCACCAATGAAGCTTCTGGTGGACGGGTTCACGACCGAGGTCGCCTGGGCCGACCAGGAGCCACCCCGCCGGGCATCTCACGGTTCGACGCCGCGCGATCGGCACCCGGTGGCGCCGCCTCACGCCGGTCCGTCAGGCTCCGCCGGCCCTGGCCCATCTGTGGTGCGGCGACACCTATGCCCAGCCGCCGCCGGGTTCGGCATCGGGATTCCTACAGTCTGCCGTCACGTCTGCGAGGCGGTAGAGGTTCTGGCCGCGCTGACTCCCACTCTGGCTGAGGCGATGCGGACCGCGGGCCATGGGACCGCAGCGGCCAGGTCATCGATGCGATCGGCCTGGTGTGTGCCCTCCAGCAGAGCGTCGCCTGTCACGGCCGTGGACGCCCGGAGCGAGGTCGTTCCGGTAGGTGAACTGAGATCGGGGAGCGGTTCGGCAAAGGCGTCGACGTCACCTCTTGTCGTGGGCGAGGCATATGCAGCTTGACGGTCCGCATCCCCACCGGGACAGGCGCCTTCCGGACACCGCCGCGAATCGGTGCCCCAACGCCGGATCCATGAGCCCCATGGGCCCACAGCGGGTGTGTCAGAGGCACGTGACATGCAGGAGCATCAACGATCTCGCTCCACCACATCTATATCGTCCTGAATTCTGCCTGTACGTGCTCCTTTCGGTGCTGCCAGGCTGCGAGGGACCTTCACATCACGCCGCGGACGGGAGGCCCCGCCGTGGCACGCAGTCCGAGGAGTTCACCCATGAGAATGACCCGAAATGCGGCGCGCATCGCGGCTCTGGGGGCCGCGTGCGCGCTCGGCTCGCTGGGACTCAGCCCCGCTTCCGCTGCCCCTTCGTCGGCCTTGGTCGAGTGCACGGGCCAGTCGGTGAGCCAGTACTCGCCGCCCCTGACCAACACCCCGCAGGCGACGACGATCGTCAACCAGGGCCTGCTCGGCCTGGCCGCCTCCCCCGGGCTCTGTACCGCCGTCGGGACGACGGTGCTTTCCGCGCAGTACAGCGAGACCATCAACAACCCCTCCCAGTCCTGCAACACGACTCCCTCCTCCGGCAGCGGGAACCGGGTCTTCACCTGGGACAACGGGCAGACGAGCACGTTCACCTACACCTCGACCATCACCGTCATCAACGGCACGAGCGCCTCCGTCCGCACCGGGACGATCACCGCCGGCCGGTTCTCCGGCCATCAGGCGGAACAGATCACCTTCTTCCCCACGCTCGATCCCACCGCCTGTGCCACCACCGGAGTCGCGACGGCGTCGTCGCAGACCACCCTCACCATCCAGCCCTGACCCCGCCGCCCCCGCCGCACCAGACTCCCGTCGGAGGAACGCTCATGACGCCTCGCACGACCTCTCGCCCGCGCAGGCGCCACGCTGCTGTGGCCGCGGCAGCAGCCGGCCTGCTGACGGCCGGGCTGTCCGCGCCCGCCGCGAACGCCCAGCCGGCCTCAGCCGCTCTGCTCTGCACCGGCTACGAAACCGCCACCTACCAGCCCGGCCTGACCCTGACGCAGCGGCAGACAGCCGTGACCGCCACCGGAGCCGTCGGGCCCTGCACTGGAACCGACACGCAGCACACCGGCGGAAGCATCAGCTTCCAGGGAGAAGGACAGCTGTCGTGCACCGGCGGCAACTCGTCCGGCTCCGGCCTCATCACCTGGTCGAACCCCCAGACGACCGCCTCCGCGTTCACCTTCACCGGCGGGGTCAGCCTGCGCCCCGGCGGCGTCTCCGTACTCGTCCTCACCGGCCAGGTGCAGTCCGGAGACTTCCAGGGATCGCAGATCACCGTCGAGATCGCCCTCGTCCCGGCCCTGACGGAAACCCTCCAGTGCACCACCGCCAACGGGCTCAGCACCTCGTCCGGCCCGCTGACCGTCCAGCTCCTCTGACCTCCCGCCGACCAGCGCACCGTGCGAAATGGTTCGGCAGGTGAGACAGGGAGCGAATTTGCTGATCAGAGGCGGTGTGCCACCGTAGACGCAATGGACAATGATCACGACAAGGCCGAGGCGCTGGCACGAGCGGTCCGGCTGCGAGAGCAGGGCCAGACCGAGCAGGCCCGGGAACAGCTGGTGGAACTGGTCGAGAAGTACCCGGCAGACGGCGAGATCGCCCATCAGACCGCCTGGGTGCACGATGTCCTCGGCCTGGAGCGCGAAGCCGTCCCGTTCTACGAACGTGCCCTGAGCGGCGCGGGCCTGTCCCCGGAAGACCGGCACGGAGCCTTCCTCAACCGGGGTGAGAACCGTAAGGCGGTACGGCTGCTGCTGAAGACGCTCGCCGCTACCAGCAGCGACCGCCGGGTGCAGGACTACCGGCGGGCCATCGAGCACTACGCCGACGACCTGGACAGCATCCAGCACGACGAGGAACCGCAGCACGCCGTGACACCACGGACAGCGGCTTCTGTCCCTGCTCGACGGCGAGGTGGATTTTGCTGGTCAGCCCACCGCGGGAACGTCCGAGCCCGTGGTCGGCCGGTTCCACGAAGACGCCGCCGGGCGGCTCCTTTTGGAGGTCCCCTGTTTCGCCGCGCCAGCGGCGTGCTGGTGGGCCCGGCAGACGGTGGAGTCGACGTTCACGTCCCAGGTGATCAGGTTCCTCGCGTCGGCCTCGGCCTGGAGCTGGGTGAGAATCCGGGCCCAGGTCCCGTCTCGCTGCCAGCGGCGGAACAGGTCGTAGACCCGGTCCCACGGTCCGTAGCGTTCGGGCACGACCCGCCAGGGGGAGCCGGTCCGGGTCCGCCACCGTATGACGTCTGTCAGCTGCCGCCGCGTCCACACCTGCGGACGGTGCCCGGCTTGATGCCCGTCGGCAGCAACGGTTCAAGCCGGACCCACTGGCCGTTCGTCAGATCACCGCGTCCCACGACAGGTGATCATCAACGAACAAGATCCACTTTCGCAACAGGCCCCAGGCGACCACACTGACCTCGTCGTGCTTGGGGCCGCCCAGCACCACCTTGAGCGCTCCGGTGCGGGACGCACCGGCGAAGACGTCGTACGCCTCCTCCATCTGCTCAAGCTCGAAGCGGTGCGTAACCATCGCCGACGCCGCGGGAAGTCGCCCGGCCGCCATCATGCGCAGCAGCAGCGGAGTGGTATGCGTGTCCACGGGCCCCGTGGTGATCGTCACGTCCTTGATCCACAGGTCTTCCAAGTGGAGCGCCGCGGGCTTGCCGTGCACGCCGACGTTGGCGACGTGGCCTCCCGGTCGGACCATGCGCGTCCACTGTTCGAATGCCTCGGGGGCGCCGACAGCCTCGATGACGACGTCGGCGCCCATGGAGCGCGCGGCGTCGAGCCGGGACTCGGCGAGATCGACCGCGATGATGCGGCCGGGGGTGTCCAGCTGAGCGGTCGCGATGGTGGCGAGCCCGATCGGGCCGGCTCCCACCACGACGACCGTGTCGCCCGGCCGTACCCGGCCGTTGAGCAAGCCGACCTCGTAGCCCGTGGGGAAGATGTCGGACAGGAGAACCGCGACTTCGCTGGACCGTCGTTCGGCAGAGGATGAACCGAGAGGTCGGCGAAGGGAAACCGGACGTATTCGGCCTGGGTGCCGTCGATGAGGTGTCCGAGCACCCAGCCGCCGCCGCGGCACTGGCCGTAGCGGTTCCCCACCCGGGCGCCTGGCCCAGATCGGTCTCCACGGGTGGGGAACGGACGGGCTCGTCCCTGACCGGGAGGGCATTGTCACCGTGGAAGTGACAGGCAGCAGCCGGAGGTGACCCGATCACGGGTGAGGCCCTGCTCGACCGTGGTCCCTTCCAGGGTCTCGCCGACCCGCGACGGCGCAACCGGCGCCCACGTGCCACCGTCGGCACGGCGGCGGTGGTCACCGGTGCGATGCCCACCGCTCACGGCCGGCCCAACGCGAGCACGGCCGAGTCTCCCGGCTCCACCGAAACGGCACGGTCGGGCAGCCGGACATCGATCGGGGACATGTCCGAAGGCGGCACGCTGATCTGCAGGCTGCCGGGACGCACCCGGAGCTGGACGCCCCAATGGCCCTGGTAGCGGATGGAGAAGCCGTACTCGGTGAACCGCGGGGAGGCCACGGGGTCCAGCCACAGGGCGCCGCCCCGGGTCTCCAGGCCGGTGAGTCCGCGCTGTACGAGGTCGATCGTGCCGGCCATAGCGCCCAGGTGGATGCCCTCTTCCGTGGTCCCGCCCTGAAGGTCGGCGACATCGCCTTCGAGCGCTTCCTGGACGTAGGTCCACGCCTCCTCGCGGCGGACCCGTGACAGCACCCAGCCGTGGACCAGCCCGCTCAGGGTCGAGCCGTGGCTGGTGCGGTGCAGGTAGTGGTCGACGGTGCGGCTCCAGGTCGCGTCGTCCAGCTCGTATCCCAGGCGGCTGAAGATGCCGGCGAGCTCGGGCGGTGAGAAGAGGTAGCCGAGCATGAGGACATCGGCCTGCTTCGACGCCTGGTAGCGGTTGACCGTGTCGCCCTCCGCCTCCAGGATCCGGTCGAGTCGGCGGATGTCGCCGTACCGGGCGCGGTAGCCCTCCCAGTCCAGTTCCGCCAGATCGCCGTAGCCCTCGAACTGGCTGATGACGCCGCCGTGGAAGGGCACGCGGAGCTTGCGCGACACCTCCTCCCACAGAGCGAGCTCCGCGTCGTCGAGGCCCGTCCGCTCGCACAGCTCCACGCGACGCGGTGCGGGAAGCTCCCGCAGCACGTGCAGGGCGCGCGTGAGCACCCAGGACGCGCAGACGTTGGTGTAGGCGTTGTCGTCGAGCCCCGGGGTGAGTGCCCCGGGGTAGGAGTCGTGGTACTCGTCCGGTCCGACCACACCGAGGATCCGATAGCGCCCGGTGCCCGTGTCGTAGGTCGCCGAGTCGGCCCAGAAGCGGGCGATCTGCGTCAGCATCTCGGCCCCCTTGGTGTGCAGGAACTCGCTGTCCCCGCTCGCCTCGTAGTACTTCCACACGTTGTACGCGATGGCCGAGCCCACATGGTGCTGGAGGTGCGAGTGATCGGGGAGCCAGCGCCCGGACCGTGGGTTGAGGTGCAGCTGCTGGGTCTCCTCCCGCCCGTCGCTGCCGCTCTGCCACGGATAGAGAGCGCCCCTCCTGCCCGCGTCGCGGGCCGCGTTCAGGGCGCGCGGCAGTCGCCGGTGCCGGTAGAGGAGCAGGGCACGGGACACCTCGGGAAGGTGCAGGTTCAGGTACTGCAGGACGAACAGCTCGTCCCAGAAGACGTGCCCGCGGTACGCCTCGCCGTGGAGGCCCCGGGCAGGGACGCCGACGTCCAGTTCGGCGGTGTGCGGTGACAGGGTCTGGAGCACGTGGAAGAGGTGCAGCCGCAGGATCCGGCCGGGGTCGCCCGGCACGTCCAGGTCCGCCCGGCGCCACAGCTGGCGCCAGGCTGCGCGGTGGGACTCCAGGAGCGCCGGAAAGGAGGGCGCCCGCCCGACCGCGTCGATCGCCGCGTGCAGCGGATCGCTGATGGCGGGATCCCGGGACGTGTACAGGGCGATGACCTTGTCGACCGTACGAGAGCCCTCCGAGGCGGACAGCCGGAGGCGCAGGCGCTGCACGGCCCGCAACGGCTCGTGCGCCGTGCCGGCCTCGACCACGCCGGTGTCGGCCGTCGTACGGGCGGCCAGGCCGATGCGGACGTCGGAGGTGCTGGTCCTGCACCGCAGCCACGTGGTGTCGGATGTCCCGTCGCCCGCGTTCACGTGGACGAGGTGGCGCCCGTCGAGCTGCTGGTAGCGGGGCACACCGGAGTTGGTCACCGCACCGTCGAGGGCGGCCTCCACCTCGATGTCGCCGGACCAGCCGCCTTCGGCCGTGAACTCGGTTCGCAGTGCCGCGAGATGGGGGTCCCCCATGTGTACGAGGCGGAGCTGGCGTACGGCGAGCACACGCCCGTCGGCCTCGTACTTCGTCGTGCGCTCCAGCGTGCCGGTGCGCAGGTCGAGATGCTGGCGGTGCTCACGCAGGGCTCCGCCGTCGGGCGTGAACCATGGCGTGTCGCCCTCGGGGCTGTACATACGGAAACGCAGCGGCAGCCAGTTGGGCAGGTTGACCATGTCCTCGTTCTCGACCTGCCGGCCGGCGACGGTGGACGTCAGCCGGTTGTAGCAGCCGGCGGCGTACGTTCCCGGATAGTGCACCGCATCGGCCACGCACTCAGGAGCCGCGCCCCGGGTGGCCATGTAACCGTTGCCGAGCGTGCACAGCGCCTCCCGCAAGCGCTCCCGACCGGGCTCGTACCCCTCGTACTCCCAGGTGTGGTTCGTCTCCGGGATGTGCTCCGTCATCAGCGGTCCTCGGTGGCTTCGGTGAGCAGTTCGGAAAGGTCGTCGACCACGATGTCGGCGCCGCGGTCGAGGAGCGCGGCGCGCGTGTCCGGCCGCGCGCTCCGGTCCACTCCGACCACGAGCCGGAATGCGCCACGCCGGCCTGCCTCCACACCGGCCAGGGCGTCCTCGACCACGGCCGTGCGCGCGGGCGGCAGTCCCAGCCGTCGGGCGGCTTCGAGGAAGAGGTCGGGGGCGGGTTTGCCCTCCAGGCCCAGGCGGGCCGCCTCGGCTCCGTCCACCACGGCGGTGAAGTACGGCAGGGCTCCGGACCGGCTGAGCAGTTCTCCGGCGTGTCGGGAGGCGGACGCGGCCGCCATCGGCACCCCTCGCTCGCACAACCTCCTCAGCAGGAGCAGGGTGCCCGGGTACGCCTCGATCCCGTATGTCCGCAGCCGGTCGGTGAAGAGCTGCTCCTTGTAGGCGGCCACGGCCGCCACGGTGTCCGTTCCGGGCGGATCGGCGAGCCTGCCGGGAGGAAGCGTGAGGCCACGGGATGCGAGGAAGGAGGCGGCGCCCTCCATGCGGGATCTGCCGTCGACGTACCGCAGGTAGTCGTCCCTGCCGAACGGCCGCCTCTCGTGCGGGTCCGTGGGAGGGTGGGACCGCAGGCAGGCGTCGAAGGCGGTCTTCCACGCCGCGGCGTGAACACGGGCCGAGTCGGTGATCACGCCGTCCGTGTCGAAGACGACACCCTCCACGCGCTGCAAGCAGCCCGAGGACCTCCCCTCCTGCCCTGGGGGGTGTCCGGCGTTCACTGACGACCGCAGCTGTGCCGGGAGCCTGTGTTACGTCCTGTGCTCACGTCCAACCTCCAGGCCATCGCTGCCGGAAACCCGTCTTCCCGCCAGGTGCTCGGTCCTCCATAGTGCCAAGACCGCACCGGTCGGCGAGCGAGGACACAACGCGGGAGCGGGAGCGGCGCGCCCGGGTGAGGTCGCCCCGTGAGCATCCCCTCGCCGACGGCACGTCCGGTTCACCTTCGCGGTACCGCGTCATTCGGTGACGCGGACCGCGAGAGCCGGGCGCCTGTCCTTCTCGGTGCCGGACGGCACACGCGTCGTTCACCCCGGCCGACCGGTTCATTGCGCCCGCAGGCCGTGCGCTCGGAACTGCTCACGCACGCGCTCGACCAGTGCGACGCCGGGGACGGGATGGTCGCGGAGGGGGAAGGGGATGCCGAGCGCGTCGTACTTGGCGGCACCGAGCTTGTGGAAGGGAAGGACGTCGACGCGGTCGATGTTGTCCAGATCGGCGAGGAGGCGAGCGAGGCCGTCGATGGCCGCGGGGTCGTCGTTCCAGCCGGGGACGAGGACGTAGCGGATCCAGGCCGGGACGCCGAGGCGGTTCAGCCGAGCGGCGAAGCCGAGGGTGGGCGCGAGGTGGCCGCCGGTCAGGCGTCGGTAGACGCCGGCGTCGAAGGACTTGATGTCGAGCAGGACGAGATCGGTATCGGCCAGGAGGGTGTCGTCGGCCCGAGCGCCCAGAGCACCGGAGGTGTCCAGGGCCGTGTGCAGGCCGAGCTCCTTGCACCGCCGTAGGACCTCGGCCGTGAAGGCGGGTTGGAGCAGGGGCTCGCCTCCGGTGAGGGTCACTCCCCCGCCGGCCAGGTCGGTGAACCGCTGGTACCGCTCGATGCGGGCCAGCACGTCGTCCACGGTGGCCTGCTCCCCGTCGCGCATGTGCCAGGTGTCGGGGTTGGCGCAGTACAGGCAGCGCAGCGGGCAGCCGCTGAGGAAGAGGACGAAACGGGTCCCGGGCCCGTCCACGCCGGTGGACAGGTCCCAGGAGTGGATGCGGCCGGCGGTCATCGCGCGCCGTGGAAGGTGCGGTTGATGACGTCGAGCTGCTGCTCGCGGGTGAGCCGGACGAAGTTGACGGCGTAGCCGGAGACGCGGATGGTCAGCTCCGGGTAGTCGTCCGGGTGTTCCATGGCGTCCTCCAGTGTGGCGCGGTCGAGGACGTTGACGTTCATGTGGAAGCCGCCTTCGGCGGTGTAGGCGTCGAGGATTCCGACGAGGTGTCCTGCGCGTTCGGCCGGCTCGTGCCCGAGGCCCTCGGGGGTGATGGTGGACGTCAGGGAGATGCCGTCGCGGGCCTGGTCGTACGGGATCTTCGCGACCGACAGCGCCGAGGCCGCCATTCCGCGGTGGTCGCGGCCGTTCATCGGGTTCGCGCCGGGTTCCGGCGGGGGGCTGGACGGTCACGGTCATGTCGTCATCTCCAAGGGACGGCGGCCTGCGAGGCGGGCGAGGCGGCCCGGCCTCACCTTCGATGTTCGTCGGTCGTCTGCCACCGGCCGAGGGCCGCAACGGGCGTGCGAAGCCGCTGACCGGCCTTGTCGTTCCGGGTGGAAAGGGCCGGTGGTCCCGGCGGTGCGAGGGACCTTGCGCTCTCCCTCGCGGGCCGCGCGGAGTCGTCGCTGGGAAAGGGGAGGCAGCCGCTCGGGCGGCACGGCTGCTCGAACCGTCCGGGGCCGATGCCGGACGGGCCACATCGGTGCGCGCCGCTCTGCGGTCGGGTCCGTTCAGTCGTGCGGTACGACCGCGACCGGCGCCAGGCAGTGGTGCAGGACCGCGTGGGTGACGGCCCCGATGTGGGTGCCGAGCCGTGCCCGGCGGACCTTGCGGCCGACGACGACGAGCCGGGCGTCGTGCGACAGCTCCATCAGGTCCTGCGCAGGTCGGCCCTGGCGGCAGTCGCGCTCCACCGCCACGTCCGGGAACTTCTCGGTCCAGGGGGCCAGCGCCTCGTCGAGCGCCCGTCGCGTGTCTTCGGCGACCTCCGTCAGGAGCAGTGGCAGTGCGCCGAGCATGTCGGGTCCGTAGAGCGCCGGAACGGCCCACCGGTGCACCACGCGCAGTCCGCAGCCGTACCGGTCCGCGGCGGCGAAGCCGAAGGCGAGCAGCTCGTCGCTGGCGGCGGCGGACACGTCCAGACCGATGACCACCTCCCCCGTACGTTCCTCCTGGGGCTCCAGGGGGGCGTGCGGGCGGACGAGGACGACCGGGCGCCGCGTGCGGGCGAGCACGGCCAGGGAGACCGACCCGGCGAGGAATCCGGCCAGGCCACCGAGACCGCGGGAGCCGAGCACCAGCAGTTCCGCTTCCCCGGCAGCACCGCACAGCTCCTCCACCGGGTCGCCGGCCACCCACGCCGGCTCGATGTCCACGCTCGGGTGGCGGCGCCGTAGCCGCCTTTCGGCGATGGCGAGCGTGCGCTCGCCCCATTTCCGTGCCGTCACCGGGTCGACCACACGGGTACGGGGATCCTCGTCGATGCTCCAGACACGGAGCAGTCGCAGCGGCACGGCACGTCGCAATGCCTCGTGGGCGGCCCACTGCGCGGCGGCGAGGCTTTCCGGGGATCCATCGAGGCCGGCGGTGATGGCACGGGACATGGGGACTCCATAGGTCGGCGGCCGGGCGGACCGGACGCGGCACACGCGGGCTGACTGGGCCCGAAGATCGCCGTCCGGGCGATCCGGGGGCGCTGCTGGGCGGGCCTGTCCGTCCACAGTGATCGGCCGGGGCGACGCGCGCAGGGGGCCGGAGGTCCCTGCTGTGGGCCAGGAGGCCTCGCGGCCGCACGCCCTCGGGCGGACGGCCACGGCGGCGTGACCCGAACGGCCGGGAGACAGGGCCGATGGGCCCTCGGCGGACCACCGCCTCCTCACGGAGGCTGAGGACAGGAAGCACGGCCGAAGCGGCCATGCCTGTCGAACCGCATGGAGGCACCCTCATGACCAGCGCCATCACCGTAGGAGTGGACGGCTCCGCGGAAAGCTTCGCAGCGGCGGACTGGGCGGCACGCGAAGCCGAACTGCGCGGGGTGCCGCTGCGCATCGTGCACGCCTGGCTCTGGCAGCCCCTCGACGTCCCCGTCGTCCAGGACAGGGAGACGCAGGCCAAGTCCGCCCGCGCCGTGCTGCGCGAGGCAGAGACACGCGTCGCCGGCCGCCACCCGGCCCTCCCGGTCACCGCCGAGGTGGTCCAGGACACCGCGGTCGCCGCTCTCCTGAAGGAGGCCGAAGCGGCCGAGATGCTGGTGCTGGGTTCGCGGGGGCACGGGGCGTTCGTCGGCTTCCTCCTCGGCTCCTACGGTCAGCAGGTGATCGCCACGGCGAAACGACCCGTGGTGTCCGTGCGCGCCCGCGACGGGCAGACACCCCGGACAGAGGGCGGCGAGATCGTCGTGGGCCAGCAGGGCACGCCGGAGGACAGCGACACGGTGCTCGGCTTCGCCTTCGAGGAGGCGGCCGCACGCGGCGCGGCCCTGCGGGCGGTACGGGCCTGGAGCCTGCCGCCGGTCTTCGCCTACAGCCCGGGCTCGATGCTCCTCGCGGACGAGGCCGGAGGGCTGGAGCCGTTCGAGAGGAAGGCCCTGGCGGAGGCACTCGCCCCGTGGCGAACACGGTTCCCGGACGTCCCGGTGACCGAGCACGTCGAGATCGGCAGCGCGGGACAGGTACTGCTGTCCACCGTGCCGGACGCGCAGCTGCTCGTGGTCGGCCGACGAACGCGCCGCGCGCCCGTCGGTACCCGCATCGGTTCGGTCGCCCACGCCGCCCTGCACCATGCCCCCTGCCCCGTCGCCGTCGTACCGCACGACTGACAGCCTCCTCGTGGTGGGGACCGGTTACACGGCCGGCCCCGCCACGGGAGCGGCACCACCCGGACCGCCGAAGCAGCGACCGCACGGTGAGGAACACGTGCCGGGCGGGCCGGCCGAGACCGGCGCCCAGTCCTACCGCCTTGTTCACACGACAGCGGAAGCCGGACGAGCTGCCGTCGACTGAGCTGTGGGATCGCGCGGGAGGGGCGCTCGACAGCGGCTCGCACCCGGGACCGGATCGCGCAGTTGGTCAAGGGCGATCGAAAGGAGTCACCGCAGGCTCCAACGGCATGATCCAGGCCTCTTTGTCACCATGCGGCGCGGTGACCGCGTCGGCGAGGACGATCAGGTCAAGCCCATCAGGCGATCTCGTGAGGGCGTGCCCCAGTTCAACGAGCGTGCCTGATACGGCAGTCTGCACAAGTACTCTCACACGGTCGTCGCTCGCAGCACGACATGCCTGTTCACGGGTCAGCGAGGTGAAACCGTCCGAGGGCCGCCAACGAACCAAGGCGCCCTCGGCCGCCTGGGTCACATACAGCCCCGGGATGTCGGCGTCATCGTCGCCCAGTACATCGAAGCCGGCCCGGACGAGGGCAGAACTCATCGGCAGAACGAGCTCAGCAGGAGACCAGGGCACGGCAGCCGCCTGCCCCGAGGAACGCGGATCATTCCACCCGATTCCTCATGGCACCGAAGACCGCCACGATGGCCGGGCGAGATCTTGAGAAAGCACTGGCATCGATCACGAAGACACACGGCAGGTGACTTCCGTACCCGGGTCGAAGAGACATTCACGGCAAGTGGCCGTCCGGACGTCGCCGGGGTCGAAGCGCGAAGGGGCCCGGCAGCCTGTTGCCGGGCCCCTTCGCGCTCTTCGTACCACGGGAGATGCAGACCGCGGCCCCTGCTCAGCTCCGGCGGAGCACCAGGCAGCGGCTGCCTCACCGGTTCGCATCCGCGTGTGCTACCTCCGCGTGTGCTACCGACGTCAGCCCCGTGGGCCGCCTTCCCGTTCGACCGGACCGCCCTGGCCCTCACGGGCAGCCAGTGCCTGGGTGGCGATGACGGCGGCCTGCACCCGGCGCTCCACGCCCAGCTTGGCCAGCAGCCGGGAGATGTTGTTCTTGACCGTCTTCTCCGCCAAGTACAGCCTCTTGCCGATCTCCCGGTTGGTCAGTCCTTCCCCGACCAGGGCGAGGATCTCGCGCTCCCGGTCCGTCAGGCCTGGCAGGCCCTGCGGCTGCTCTTCATGGGGCGCTCCGCCACGAAGCCGGGCCATCACCCGTGCCGTGGCGCCGGGGTCCAGCATGGACTGACCGGACGCCACCGTACGCACGGCGGTGACCAGGTCGGTGCCCGTGATCTGCTTGAGGACGTAGCCGGACGCACCGGCCATGATCGCGTCGAGCAGCGCCTCCTCGTCGTCGAATGACGTCAGCATCAGACAGGCCAGGTCGGGCATACGGGAGCGCAGCTCCCGGCACACGCTCACTCCGTCCCCGTCCGGCAGCCGCACGTCGAGAACGGCGACCTGCGGGCGCAGGGCGGGCACCCGTACCAGCGCCTGCTCCACCGTGCCCGCCTCACCGACCACTGTCAGATCGGGCTCGGCGTCCAGGAGGTCGTGCACACCGCGACGCACCACCTCGTGGTCGTCGAGAAGGAAGACCCTGACCGGCTCCTTCTCGGTGAGGCCGCCGCTGCTGTCCGTCATCACACACTCCGTGTTCGCCGAGTTCTCCGCCGGTAAGGGCTCCATGCATTCTGCGGCGCGAGCGGGACCATCGCCCAGGGCCGGATGGCCCTCATACCTGGCCAGCGTCCCGGAAATGCCAGTACCCGGTGTCCCAGATTCCCACTCCACCTCCTGTGGCCGACGATCACGAGTCGGATGAACGGCGCCCGTCGCGCTCTTCCCGTCCGGCCACGTGCTCCCGCTGTGCGGGGGCACCGCCGGCGAGGGACGTTCGGCCCTCTGAGTAAGGGCCCGCTGGACCTGCTGTCCGGGCTCGCGCTCTGATGGACTTCCGGCGCCGGCACGGCTGGGGCGCTCAGGGCCCCGGGACACCGCCTGGATCAAGAAAGTAGGGCAGACGCCATGACGACGCCCCCGATCAGCCTGACCACGGCCCAGCTGGATCACAGCACGACGGCAGTCGCCGTGGCCGGGGAGCTGGACCTGTACACCGCTGCGCACATCGAGGCGGAACTGACCCACCTGGCACGGCAGGCCGAGTGTGACCTGCTGCTCGACCTGGCAGACGTCACCTTCTGCGACAGTTCCGGCGTGGCGCTGTTCCTGCGCGTGCACCGCTGGTGCGCAGCGGCCGGCGTGCGTCTGCGCCTGTGTCACATCCAGCGACTTCCCGCTCGCGTCATCCGCACCCTGGGCGTGGACCGTGCCGTGCCCTGCTCCTTCGCTTGACCCGTCGCGGAGATCCGCCTTCGGAACCACCGGCAACCGGCACGGCCGAGAAGGCCCGTTCGGCCCTACCGAGCAAATGTGTGAAGGGAGACGCTGGCCGGAGGTGGCGAAGCTGTTCGGGGCCGAGCCGCAGCAGAAGGCGAGCACGATGAAGGACGAAGCCACGCGTGCCACGGCGGACGACCACCGTGAGGCGGTGGCGCCCCGGCGGATGGGACAGCTGGGCCGTGCCGAGGCCCTGCGGCTGCTCGGCAGCATCTCGCTCGGGCGCATCGTCTTCACTCAGCAGGCCCTGCCGGCCATCCGCCCGGTCAACCACCTCATGGACGGCGAGGACATCATCGTCCAGTTGCACGACGGCGCGACGCTCGCCTCCATCGTGACGCCTACCCAGGCCGAAGGTGTCGTGGTGGCTTACGAGGCTGACGTCATCGACCCCGAGACGCACCTCGGCTGGAGCGTGGTCGTCACCGGGTACGCCTGCCGGGTCACTGACGAGAGCGAAGTCGCGCGTTTCGCCGCCCGTCTGCGTCCATGGGCGCAACACCCCGCCACGAATGCCGCGTTGCGTATCCGGCCGGACCTGGTGACGGGCTTGCGGCTCACCGCATAGGGCCCGCCGGTCACACCTACAGCCGAGTCCCGCGACGGCATACCCCCCCCCCGGGGGCTGCGGGAACCGCCGCACGGCACCCCCAGAACGGCAGGAGGCCCGCAGAGGTGTCACCGGCCCCGGTCCATCCGTAAGGATCGGACGTGCTCCGACCGAGGAACCTGCGGTCACTCAGCGGGGCCGATGGCGAGCGGCGCCCGCCACACGAGTCGGCTGCCCCCCTCGTCCGGGCGCTCGATCGTCAGGGTGCCGCCGACGCCGTGGGCCCGTTCCCGCAGGTTGGCCAGTCCGCTGCGCCTGCCGTCGACGGGGATCCCTCTGCCGTTGTCCGTCACGGTGAGGACGACCTCGTCGGAGGTGGCCCGCAGGGCGACCTCGACCCTGGTGGCGTGCGCGTGCCGGGCCGCGTTGCTCAGCGTCTCGGTGAGGGCCGCCATGATGTGATCGGCCACCTGCGGGGGGACGTCCGTGTCGAGTAGGCCCTCCATGCTCAGGTGGGGCGGAAATCCGAGCGTGGTCGCCGTCTCGCCCACGGTGCGTGCGACCCGTGCGCGCAGGCTGGGCCCCGTGTCCTCTTCTCGGGCGCGCAGGCCGAAGATCGTGGATCGGATGATCTTGATCGTCTCGTCGAGGTCGGCGACAGCGCGTGAGACGCGTTCGGCGGCGCCCTCGTGCTGGACGAGGCGCGCGGCGCTCTGCAGGGTCATGCCGGTCGCGAACAGCCGCTGGATGGCCAGGTCGTGGAGGTCACGAGCGATGCGGTCACGGTCCTCGAGAATGGCCAGCTGTTCGGCGTCGTCGCGGCGCTCGGCCAGCTCGAGGGCGAGCGCGGCCTGTCCGGCGAAGGCCAGCAGCGGCTCCAGTTCCGCTTCGGTGAAAACCGGGTCTCCTTGGTGCCGGGCCAGCAGGAGGACACCGCGGGTGTCCTTGGCGGCGGTGCCCAGGGGGACGGCGACCGCCGGGCCCAGTCCCTCGAAGCGGCGGGGGCCGGCGGTGTAGCGGTCGTCCTCCGCGAGGCCGACGGTGGTCACGGGCGCGCCGGAGGCGTAGGCGGCTCCGGACAGGGTGCCTTCGACCGGGACCACCAGGCCGTTGCGGGTGGTGTCGTCCGCGCCGACGGCCAGTTCCACGACGAGGTCGTCCGTCCCGGCGACGGGCACGGAGACGTCGGCGAGTCCGGCCCCGGTGATCTCCCGGGCGCGGCGGGCGATGAGCTCCAGGACCGCCAGTCGCGGGCTGCCGGAGAGCAGGCTGTTGGTGATCTCCGCACTTGCCCGGAGCCAGCGCTGCTGGCGCTGCGAGGCTTCGTAGAGCCGGGCGTTGTCAATGGCGACCCCGGCGGCGACGGACAGCGTGGAAATGACCGACTCGTCCTCGGCGTCGAAGTCCATGCCCCCGTGTTTGTCGGTCAGGTAGAGGTTGCCGAAGACCTCGTCGCGCACCCGGATGGGCACACCCAGGAAGGTCCGCATGGGCGGGTGGTGGGCGGGGAAACCGTAAGACGCCTCGTGGGCGCCGAGGTCGGTCAGGCGGAGCGGTTCGGGTTTGCGGATGAGCTCGCCCAGGATGCCGTGCCCGGCCGGCAGGGGCCCGATCCTGGTGATCTCTTCCTCGGTCAGGCCGACGGTGAGGAACTGCGACAGGGTCCGGCCGTCGGGCCCGATCACTCCAAGCGCCGCGTACTGGGCGTCGACGAGCAGTGCGGCGGCTTCCACGATGCGCCGCAGCACCTGCGAGAGGTCCAGCTCGCGGCCGACCGAGACGACCGCCTCCAGCAGGCTGTGCACCCGGTCCCGTGTGCCGCGGGCGGCGTTGATGCGCGCCTGCAGTTCCTCCAGCAGCTCGTCGAGCCGCATCTGGGGCATCCGCGACAGCGGCTCCTCCACGCCCACTGGGCCTCCTCCGTCGGTCACCCGCCCGTGCCGTGACAGCCTAACGGCCGAGCGGGTGGCCCGGAGCGTCAGCTCAAGGGCAGTGGCCGGGGCCCGGCGCAGTAGGCGGCTCGCATGATGTCCTCCATGTCGTCCAGCATCGGCATGCGCGGGTTGGCCGGGGCGCACTGATCCTCGTAGGCGTTCAGCGCCTGCTCGGGAAGAGCCGTGATGAAGGCCGCCTCGCCGATGCCCAGTGCTCGGAAGGAGGGTTCGATTCCGACGGCGTCACGCAGGCGTTCCACGGCGGCGGCGTACGAGGCGACGCCTTCGGCGGGGGTCGAGGCCGGCAGTCCCAGAGCGCGGGCGATGTCCTGGAAGCGCTCGGGCGCCCGGTAGCTCTCGTACTTGGGCCAGCCCGTCAGTTTGGCGGGAACCGTGCCGTTGTAGCGGATCACGTGCGGCAGGAGGACCGCATTGGTGCGCCCGTGGGCGATGTGGAAGGTGGCGCCCAGGGTGTGGGACATGGCGTGGACGATGCCGAGGAAGGCGTTGCCGAAGGCCATGCCGGCGATGGTGCCCGCGTTGTGCATCTTCTCCCGGGCGCGGGATCGCTGTGCGTCCTGGCCGGTGACGGCGGCTTCGAGGTTCTCGAAGATCAGCTTGATGGCGTGCAGTGCAAGGCCGTCGGTGAAGTCGTTGGCGTAGACCGAGACGTACGCCTCGGTGGCGTGGGTGAGGGCGTCGAAGCCGCTGTCGGCGGCGAGCGTCGCCGGCAGGTCGGCGGTGAGTACCGGGTCGACGATCGCGACGCTGGGGGTGAGGGCGTAGTCGGCCAGCGGGTACTTCTTGCCGGTCGCCGGGTCGGAGATCACCGCGAAGGGGGTGACCTCGGCGCCGGTGCCCGAGGTGGTGGGGACGCAGACCAGCCGGGCCTGCTTGCCCAGCACCGGGAAGCGGAAGGCGCGCTTGCGGATGTCGGAGAACTTCTGCCGCATGTCGGCGAAGTCGATGTCCGGCTGCTCGTACAGCAGCCACATCACCTTGGCCGCGTCCATGGGCGACCCGCCACCGAGGGCGATGATGGTGTCCGGCCGGAAGTCGCGCATGAGGGCGGCTCCGCGTCGTACGGAATCGATGCTCGGCTCCGGTTCGACGTCGTCGATGACCTGGATGGTTACGGGCCGCTCCCGCTGCTGCAGGACGCGATTGACGCGGTCGACGTATCCGAGACGGGTCATGGTGGCGTCGGTGACGACAGTGACGCGGTGGACCTCCGGCATCGCTGTCAGATAGCGGATGGCCTGCGGCTCGAAGTAGGTCTTCGGGGGCACCTTGAACCACTGGAGGTTGTTCTGCCGCGTCGTCACCCGCTTGATGTTGAGCAGCTGGGCGGCCGAGACGTTGTCGGAGACCGATGTGCTCCCCCACGAGCCGCAGCCAAGGGTCAGCGAGGGCAGGAGGCGGTTGTAGACGCCGCCGATCGCGCCCTGGGACGACGGCGAGTTGACGATGATCCGCACGGTCTTCATGCGGCGCCCGTAGCGCTCGGCAAGGGCCGGATCGCCGGTGTGGATCACGGCGCTGTGTCCCTGCCCGTGGAAGGCGACCATGTCGGCCGCGAGGTCGAAGCCCTCCTCGGTCGAGCCGGCCCGCAGCACGGCGAGGACCGGGCAGAGCTTCTCCCGCGTCAGCGGCTCGTCGGGACCGACGCGGCTCGCCTCGGCCAGGATGAGCGATGTCTCCGCGGGGACCGCGAACCCCGCCCGCTCGGCGATCCAGGCGGGGCTCTGGCCAACGGCTGCCGGGTTGACGCGGCCCTGTCGGCCGGCCGGGTCCGGCGGGAAGAGGTAGGTCTCCAGCTTCCTCTTCTCCTCGGCCGTCGCGAGGTACGCGTGCAGGCGCTGGAACTCGGTCAGGGCCTCGTCGTAGATGTCGGTGTCGAGGATGACCGCCTGTTCGGACGCGCAGATCATGCCGTTGTCGAAGGACTTGGACAGGACGAGGTCGTTGACCGCCCTGCGCAGGTCCGCGCTGCGGTGCACATAGGCCGGTACGTTGCCGGCGCCGACGCCCACGGCGGGCTTGCCCGCCGAGTAGGCGGCCTTGACCATGCTGTTCCCGCCGGTCGCGAGGATCAGGGCCACGCCAGGATGGCGCATGAGGAGGCCGGTGGCCTCGATCGAGGGCTCCTCGATCCACTGCACGCAGTACTCGGGGGCCCCGGCGGCGACGGCGGCGTCCCGCACGACACGGGCGGCCTCGGCGCTGCATTCCTGGGCGGACGGGTGGAAGGCGAACACGACCGGGTTGCGCGTCTTCAGCGCCAGCAGGGCCTTGAAGACGGTGGTGGACGTCGGATTGGTGACCGGGGTGACCGCGCACAGCACGCCGACGGGTTCGGCTATCTCGATGATGCCCTCGATGTCGTCACGGGCGATGACGCCGACCGTCTTCGTCCGGGACATGCTGTGGGTGACGTGCTCGCAGGCGAACATGTTCTTCGCTGCCTTGTCCTCGAAGACGCCCCGGCCGGTCTCCTCCACCGCCAGCCGAGCGAGGGCGGTGTGCTGGTCGAGGGCGGCCACCGAGGCCTTGGCGACGATGTGGTCGACCTGCTCCTGGGTGAGGGACTCGAAGTCGGCGAGCGCCTTGGAGGCGTTGTCGACGAGTCCGTCCACGGCGATCCGCGCGTCGGAGGGGGTGTCCCCGTCGGGGGTGTCGCGGCGGTCACTGGTCACCTGAGTCATGGATAGCTCCCTGGATGCGGGGGGATCGGCCGTCACGGAGTGTCCGCTCGTCCTGTCAGCTACAGCCTTCCGCCGGAGAGGCCCGGGGCGGAGGTCCCGAAGGTCCCGGTGAGGGGCCCGATGGTCTCCTGGGGCTCCCGGTCAGGCGTTCTTCCGGACCCACTCGGGAGCGACCCTGGCCCATTCCCGGCACCACTGGTCAGCGCGGCGCCGTTCGCAGTGCCGTCGCACGAGCCGGTGCGCGGCGAGCACCAAGAAACCGAAGCTCACCGTGACGGCGAGTGCGGCTACCGCGGCATCGAACCGTGTGGCGGCCAGGCCGACCGGCGCGGTGGTCATCGCCCCGTCCTCGTCCGTCCACACCGGGACATGCGCTCCGCGCTTCAGGTGGCTTCCGACCGGCACTCGGCCTGTGTGCGCGGTGCCGTCGGGCGCGGTCCACCCGACGGTGGCCCGGGTCCGTACGCTGCCCCTGGCCGCGGGGACGGGGTCCTCCACCAGCACCGCATCGGTGAGGTGGCGCTCGTTCCGCTGCTGGGCCCGCCCCTCCAGCACGGCCTCCCCTGCCACCGCGCCGCCCAGCGGCGCACCGATGAACCCGGTCATGCCCAGGACCAGGAGGATCCAGCCCTCCACCGCGTGGGAACGGTGCCGCAGCTCATTACGGCGCCACCGCCACAGCCTCACCCTCCTGGCACGCGCCGTGGCACCTTCCTCTTCCCGGTCGACCGGGCGTCCGGTGTTCATCGGGGGTCGAGAAGGGCCGCGACGTACTGGGTCAGGTCGGCGAGACGGTTGGTGTAGCCCCACTCGTTGTCGTACCAGCCGAACACCTTGACCAGGTTCCCGTGCGCCTGGGTCAGCGGGGCGTCCACGATGCAGGAGGCGGGGTCGCCGACGATGTCACGCGAGACGATCGGGGCGTCACTGACCCGCAGGATGCCCTTCAGGGGTCCGTCCGCGGCGTCGAGGAAGGCGTAGTTGACGTCTTCCGCGGACACCGGCTGCTCCAGGACGAGGGTGAGGTCCGTCAGCGAACCGTCCTCGACCGGCACGCGTACGGCGATGCCGTCCAGGGTGCCGGCGAGCTCCGGGAGCACGAGACCGACGGCGCGGGCGGCACCGGTGCTGGTCGGGATGATGTTCACGGCGGCCGTACGCCCCCGGCGCAGATCCTTGTGCGGACCGTCGAGCACGACCTGGTCGTTGGTGTAGCCGTGGATGGTGGTCATCAGTCCCTTGACGATCCCGAAGCGCTCGTCGAGGACCTTCACCATCGGGGCCACGCAGTTGGTGGTGCAGGACGCGTTGGAGATCACGTGATGCGCGTACGGGTCGTACGCGTACTCGTTGACGCCCATGACGAGGGTGGCGTCCACGTCCTTGCCGGGTACCGAGAGCAGCACCTTGCGTGCACCCGCCCGCAGGTGCCGGCCGGCGCCCTCCCTGGTGCGGAGGCGGCCCGTGGCCTCGATGACCACGTCCACGCCCAGGGCCTCCCAGGGCAGGTCGGCCGGGTCCCGCTCGGACGTGACGGCGATGCGGTGCCCGCCGACCGTGAGCGATTCGTCGTCATGCTCGACGGTGCGACCGAGCCTGCCGTAGGTGGAGTCGTAGGTGAGCAGGTGGGCCAGCGTGGCCGGAGAGGCGAGGTCGTTGACGGCCACCACCTCCACCGGGGTGCCGCAGGCGGCCTCCGCACGTTCCATGACGCAGCGCAGGTAGTTGCGCCCGATGCGCCCGAAGCCGTTGATGCCTATGCGTACGGTCATGTCCGTCGCCCTCCCGAGGGGTGCCGATGCAGGTGGTGTCAGCGTGCGGGCGCCCGCCTGCCCCGCGGCAGGGGTCGAACGGAGATGTCCCAGGGCCGTTGGGCCCTCGTCTCCCGCCCGTGCCGAGCGGCCCGGCGGATCATGGGACGAACGGCCCGCCATACAGGTCCTGACCGGTTCTGTCCTCTCCTGGCGCCTCGCACCACTCTGGAAGCAGCGACGAACAAGAGGAGCAGGCGATGAAGGCAGCGGTGGTGAAGGCCCTGGGAGAACCGCTGGTGATCGAGGAGCGGCCCGATCCCGTACCCGGCCCCGGAGAAGTACGCATCCGTGTCGAAGCGTCCGGGCTGTGCCACACGGACATCCACGCGGCGCACGGCGACTGGCCGGTCAAGCCCACGCCCCCGTTCGTCCCCGGACACGAGGGCGTCGGCGTCGTCGAGGAACTCGGCAAGGGCGTCACGCATCTGTCGGTCGGGCAGCGCGTGGCCGTGCCGTGGCTTGGCTGGGCCTGCGGACGGTGCGAGCACTGTCTCACCGGCTGGGAGACGCTGTGCGAACAGCAGGTCAACACCGGATACGGCACCGACGGCGCCTACGCCGAGAAGATGCTCGCCTACGCCGACTTCGCGCAGCCCGTGCCCGACGGCGTCGACCCGCGCGAGGCGGCACCCCTGACCTGCGCGGGAGTCACCACGTACAAGGCCCTGAAGGTGGCCGGCGTCGGACCGGCCGACCTCGTGGCGATCTCCGGTATCGGCGGTCTCGGGCACCTGGCCGTGCAGTACGCCAAGATCGCCGGCGCGACGGTCGCCGCGATCGACGTCTCCGACGAGAAGCTCCGGCTCGCCGCCGACCTCGGCGCGGACATCCTCATCGACGCCCGCAAGGAGGACCCGGCGGCGGTGCTCCGGCGACACGGCGGAGCCCACGCGGCCCTGGCACTGGCAGTGAGCGAAGAAGCCTTCTCGACCGCCCTGGCCGGTCTGCGCCGTGGCGGCAGGCTGGTCATGGTGGCCCTGCCCGCGGACGGCGTCGCCCAAGTGCCGATCTTCTCCACCGTCCTCGGCGGCAGGTCCGTCATCGGCTCGATCGTGGGAACCCGCCAGGACCTGGCCGAGGTGTTCCAGCTGCACGCCGCCGGACGCACCCGCGTGATCTACGAGACCCGGCCGCTGTCGTCCGTCAACGAGTGCATCGACGAGGTACTCGACGGCCGGGTCAAGGCACGCATCGTCTTCGACATGTGAAGTCCCCCCGAACTGGGCGCCCTCACATCCGCGCCCCCGACACCCGTTCCCCGCTGCTGGGGACGAAGACCGTGACGCCGTGGGCAGCGGGCAAGAGCTGATCAGGCGAATGGAGATGAGAACCATGGTGAAGCACCGAACGGTGGGCGAGGTGATGACCGGCGAAGTGGTCCAGGCACACCCCGACACCTCCTTCAAGGAGCTGGCCCGCCTGCTTACTTCCCACCACATCAGCGGTCTGCCGGTGGTGGACGACGACGACAAGGTCATGGGCGTGGTCTCGCAGACCGACCTCACCCGGCGACAGGCGGCGCGCGGCCGGACCGGCTCCGGCCGGGACCGCGTGCTGCGGACCCTGCGGCGGATCGCGCACGCGCGACCCACCGCAGGACCGGCCCTGACGGCCGGCGGGCTGATGACCAGTCCCGCGGTCACCGTGCATCCCGAACAGCGCGTGATCGACGCGGCGCGCATCATGGAACGCCGCCACATCGACCGGCTGCCCGTGGTGGACGAGGAGGACCGCCTCATCGGCATCACCACACGCCGCGACCTCCTGCGCGTCTTCCTGCGCACCGACGAGGAGATCCACGAAGCCGTGACCGGCGTCGTGTACTCTCACGGTCCCGCGCACGACGCCGGCAGGTTTCACATCGATGTGCGGGACGGGATCGTCACCATCGCGGGCGTCGCCGGACCGGAGATCAACACCACGGCTCTGGTCCGGGCCGCCTGGCGGGTCGACGGCGTCGTCGGCGTGGTCAACCGGCTGACGGCCGGCAGTCGGGACGACTCGCCTGCGCCACTCGTGCCCCCTTCTTCTTGAAGACGCCCGGGAGGCGGACGGAGGGGTACGGGGCCGTTTGTCGCGCAGCCGGCCGAGCGGCACTACACGCGTACCGCGCCCGCCATTCGGGCGCGCGGCATCTGACGGCGGGTCTGCTGGGCTGTACGCGGGCAGGGCGGCGACGGCTCCGTCCGTGCCGCGGGCCGGGTGACCTGCGGACGGTGGGATCATGCCGATTGCCGGCCGTTGCTCCAGCTCCAGTCGGTGACTTCGGGCAGGTCGGTGCCGTGTTCACGGATGAAGGCGTGGTGGCGGGTGCGGGCGTCGGCCATGGCCTGGCGCACGCCCACGGCTCGCACGGCAAGGCCGGGCACGCGGTCGATCACGTCCATGACGAGGCGGTAGCGGTCGAGGTCGTTGCGCACGACCATGTCGAAGGGGGTCGTGGTAGTGCCCACCTCCTTGTAGCCGCGTACGTGCAGGTTCGGGTGGCCGGTGCGGCGGTAGGCGAGACGGTGCACGAGCCAGGGATATCCGTGGTAGGCGAAGATCACCGGCTTGTCCCGGGTGAACAGGGCGTCGTATTCCGGGTCGGTCAGGCCGTGCGGGTGTTCCTCGTGGGGCATGAGCCGGGTCATGTCGACGACGTTCACCACACGGACGACGAGCTGGGGGAGATGGTGCCGCAGGAGGCCGGCCGCGGCGAGGACCTCCTGGGTGGGGACGTCACCGGCGCAGGCCAGGACGACGTCCGGGTCGCGGGTCCCGCCCTCGGTACCCGCCCATTCCCACACTCCGGCCCCGCGGGCGCAGTGGGCGCGGGCGTCGTCGAGGGAGAGCCAGTCGAAGCAGGGCTGTTTGCCGGCGACGATCACGTTGACCTGGTCGCGGCTGCGCAGCGCGTGGTCGGCGACGGTCAGCAGGGTGTTGGCGTCCGGCGGGAGGTAGACGCGGACGACCTGGGGGCTCTTGTTGAGGACGTGGTCGACGAATCCTGGGTCCTGGTGGGAGAAGCCGTTGTGGTCCTGGCGCCACACGTGGGACGTGAGCAGGTAGTTGAGTGAGGCGACGGGTGCGCGCCAGTGAAGGGCGCGGGAAGTCTTGAGCCACTTGATGTGCTGGTTGACCATGGAGTCGACGATGTGGACGAAGGCTTCGTAGCAGGAGAACAGGCCGTGTCGACCGGTCAGCAGGTAGCCCTCCAGCCAGCCCTGGCAGGTGTGTTCGGAGAGGATCTCCATGACCCGGCCGTGCCGGTCGAGGTGTTCGTCGGTGTCCAGGAGCGGTTCCTGCCAGGCCTTGCCGCTCGCTCCGTACACGGCCTGGAGGCGGTTGGAGGCGGTCTCGTCGGGGCCGACGAGGCGGAAGTCGCGGCGCTCGTCGGTGGCGGCCATGACGTTCTCCAGTAGTTCTCCGAGTACCCCGGTCGGCTCGTGTTGGGTCTCGCCGGGCCGGTCCACCGGGACGGCGAAGCGTTCGAGCCGGGGCAGAGGCAGGTCCCGCAGGAGCAGGCCGCCGTTGGCGTGGCGGGTCGCACCCAGCCTCCGTACGCCCTCCGGCACGCACTCCAGCACCTGAGGGCTCGGCCGGCCGTTCTCGTCGAAGAGCTCCTCGGGACGGTACGAACGCAGCCACGCTTGCAGTTGGGCCCGGTGGCCGTCGTCGTCGCGGACACCCGCCAGGGGCACCTGGTGGGCACGCCAGGTGCCCTCGACGGGGACGCCGTCGACCGTTTCGGGGCCCGTCCAGCCCTTCGGCGTGCGCAGGACGATCACCGGCCAGCGCGGCCGTCCGACGGGGGCGCCGGTCCGGGCTTGCTCCTGGATGTGCCGGATGCGGCCGAGGGTCGTGTCCATAGCGGCGGCCATGGCCCGGTGGACCTGGAGCGGATCGTCTCCGGTGACGTGCAGGGGGTCGTGGCCGTAGCCCCGAAGCAGCTCGTCGAGTTCCGCCTCCGGGAGACGGGCGAGCACCGTGGGGTTCGCGATCTTGTAGCCGTTGAGGTGGAGAACGGGCAGGACCGCTCCGTCGTGGACGGGGTCGAGGAACTTGTTGGAATGCCAGGAGGCGGCGAGCGGCCCCGTCTCCGCCTCGCCGTCTCCGATGACGCACGCCACCAGCAGGTCCGGGTTGTCCAGGGCGGCGCCGTAGGCGTGCGACAGGGAGTAGCCCAGTTCGCCGCCCTCGTGGATCGAGCCGGGGGTCTCGGGCGCCACGTGGCTCGGCACCCCGCCGGGGAAGGAGAACTGCCGGAACAGCCGGGCCATACCGTCCTCGTCGCGGCTCACATCGGGGTAGGTCTCGCTGTAGCTGCCCTCCAGCCAGGAGTTGGCGAGGACGGCCGGCCCGCCGTGTCCGGGCCCCCAGACGCACAGCGCGTCGATGCCGTGCCGCTTGATGACACGATTGAGGTGGGTGTGCACGAGGTTGAGGCCCGGGGAGGTGCCCCAGTGTCCGAGCAGCCGCGGCTTGATGTGCGCCGGTTCCAGCGGCTTCCTCAGCAGCGGGTTGTCCATCAGGTAGATCTGGCCGACCGACAGGTAGTTGGCGGCCCTCCAGTGCGCGTCGAGCGCACCGAGCTCCTCGTCGGTCAGCGGTACGCCTTCAGAGCGCTCGTCCTCGCGCATGCTTCCTCCGTCGTGTGTGGTCGCGGGCGGCAAGCGGGGCGCAGGGTCGGCATGGCCGAAGCGTGCGACGTCCCGCGTCACGGGAACGCGAACCGCCTCAGGACCGCCCGAGGGCACGCGCCCCTCGCAATTCCCCGGGTTCCTGGACCCCATGGCCGTAAACACGCCTGCCGTCCAAGACGCTGACACAGCAGCGGCGTCGCAGTAAGGGCCGGATGGGTCAGTTCAGCAGTTCCCTTGCGCTGTCCTGGCCGGCCACGGCCACATGCCTGTCCTGAACTTGCCCCTGGCTCCACATCCTGGCCTGGCCATGGACCGAACGGCCCTTCGCGGATGCCCGTGCGTCCCGGATGGACGGGCGGTGAGGGGGCTGGTCGCCCCGCGGCGACGGCCCCGTCGACTCTGCCGGGAACGGTCGGCGCCGGACAGGCTGAGAGCGATCAAGGAGGAGTTCCCATGAGCCGCCTCAAGAGCGCGGCAGTCGACGTCCAGGCCCGCAGCCGAGGACAGGTGCCCCAAGGCGCGGCCACCTACGGGCGGGAGAAGGTGCTCGCGACCCTCGAGCACGTGAGCGGGCCGGTACTGGCCGCCCGGGTGAAGCTCACCCAAGCGGTCCGTTGCTCGGCGGCTCGCCCCGCCACGGCCCAGGCCGTGGTCGACGTGAGCGGTCCGCCGGTACGTGCCCACGTGGCCGCGAGCACCGTGTTCGAGGCGGACGACCTTCTGCAGGAGCGTCTGACCGCGAAGCCGAGGGTGGCCGCGCCCGCATCGACCGCGGTGACGACACGGCTTCTGAGTTTCGGTGCGGCGCCTGGGGTGTCGTGTTCCCGGAGCCCGAAGAGGGTCGAACGGATGATCTTGATGGTGGCGTCGAGGTCGTCGATCGCCCTGGTCAGCCGGTCCACCGCCTCCGGATGCTCGATGAGGCGCCGGGCGCTCTGGAGGGTGATGCCGGTGGCGAAGAGGCGCTGGATCGCCAGGTCGTGCAGATCGAGGGCGATGCGGTCGCGGTCCTCCAGCAGTGTGGCCTGTTCGGCGTCGCGGCGGCGGTCGGCCAGTTCGAGTGCCCGGGCCGCCTGGCCCGTCGCATCGTCCCGGGCGCTGCCGGTTCGGCGCCCATGGCGACCCCGGTGAGGCCGTGGGTTGATCCAGAGGATCTGTCCGGCGCGCAGCGGCAGGGGCAGCCCGAGGAGGGGGCCGGCCAGCATCACGAGGATCTCCGCGGCCCCGCCGGCCACCCATGTGAGGACGAGGTCGGCGTCCTGGCGCGCGACCTCGGTGCCGGGCGCAGCGTGGCGTCGTTGCAGAGGACGGTCGTCCTCAACAGCTCCCGTACCGGTGCGAGCTCGTCCGGGGCGGCGGGTCTCCCGGCGACCAGTGCCTCCCCCTCCGGTTCGTAGCCGACGCCCGTGAGCTCGCCGCACACCTCGGGCGTCCAGACCCGCTGGACGGCCATGCGGCCCTCCGTGAGGGTGCCGGTCTTGTCGGTGGCGAGGACGGACACCGAGCCCAGGGTCTCCACGGCCGGCAGTCGTCTCACGAGCGCGTGGCGGGCGGCCATCCGGCGGGCACCGAGGGCGAGAGCGAGGGTGACGACGGCGGGGAGCGATTCGGGTACGGCGGCCACGGCCAGACTGATGGCGGTGACCGCCATGGTGCCGAGCGGGAGACCGCGGACGAGCCCGAGGACGAACACCAGGACGCACAGGGCGAGCGTCACCGCGGCGAGGATCCGGCCGAGAGCGGCGAGGAGGTGTTGCAGGGGTGTCGCCTCGCGCCGGTCGTCGAGCAGGGCGGCGATGCGGCCGAGGCCGCTCCACGCGCGCGTGCGGGGCGCTACGACGCCGACCGTGGTTTCACGAGGACGACCAGGCCGATGACGATCGCGTCCGGGTGGTCCCGGATCGCCAGGGTCAGCGCGGCGGCACCGAGCAGGACCATGATCAGCGGATCTCGGAGCTGGGCGAGAACACGGCTGTACAGCCGTACGGGCCGGCGGGCGGCCACCTCGTTGGGACCGTCGGCGGCGAGCCGTCGGGCCGCCTCCGCCGGGGTGAGTCCTGTCGCCGGGGAGGTTCGGACCGCTTCGGCTTCGGCCGGCGTCGTCATGGCGCGCGCTCACCCCGCGGGGACGGTGATCACGGGGCAGTGGGCCCGGTGCAGCAGTCCGTGGACCACCGAGCCGACGCGCATGCCGGTGTAGCCGCCCCGGCCCCGGCGTCCCACGACGACGGCCAGGGCGTGCTCGGCGGCGTCGGCGAGCAGTTCGACGGGCGAGCCGATGAGCACTTCGTGGGTGAGGCGGACGCCGGGGTACTTCTCCGCCCAGCCCGCGGTGGTCTCCGAGAGGAGCCGGCGCTCGGCGTGGAAGAGGGTGTCCCCGGTGTGGAGGGTGAAGACGGGCGGCTGCCAGACCGCGACGGCCCGCACGGCGCAGCGCCGCAGGTCGGCCTCCTCGAGAGCGAAGGAGAGGGCCGACCGGGACGATTCGCTGCCGTCGACGCCGACGACGAGGTAGGCCGGGTCCTGGGTGATGTGCTCGGCGTCGCCCACCACGACCACCGGGCAGCGGGCCTGGGCGGTGACCGGGACGACGAGGGAGCCGGCACTGAGGAACTCCTCGGTGCGGCTCAGGTGCCGGGAGCCGAGGACGGCCATGGCGGCCCGCTGTGCCCTTCCCGCGATCACAGCCGCCGGGACGCCGTCGACGAGCGCGGAGCCGACGTGCACGTCCGGTTGTCTGGCCCTGACCCAGTCGGTCGCGGCGCGCAGGGCGTCCTTGCCGCGCTGGGTCCTGGCCTGGTGGCGGGGTGTGTCGTCGACGTGCTGGGTGTCGTGCGGGGGCGGTACGGCGACGACGAGGCGGAGGGCGAGCCGGCGGCGGTGGGCCTCGTCGGCGGCCCAGGCCAGGGCGAGGCACCCTTCGCGCACGGGGTCGACGCCGACGACGATCTCGCGGTGTTCCGGGATGGTGCTCATGAGGTGCTCCCGTGTCCGGGTCCGTGCCGGGGGACGAGTTCCACCGGGCAGTGGGCGTGTTGCAGCAGGGCGAGCGTGGTCCGGCCCAGGGTCGGCCCCAGGTATCCGGGACCACGGCGTCCGCCGACGAGCAGGACGGCGGCGTCCCGGCTCGCCTCGACGAGGGCTCCGGGCACGCTGGGACTCTTCACGCCCTCGGTCTCGATCTTCAGATCGGGGAACTCCTCCCGCAGGAGTTCGGTCGACCAGGACTGCACACACACGTGGTCGGCGGCCTGGTCGCAGGGGCGGTCGCGCGTTGCCGTCCGCTCGCCCCGTGGCCGGGCCGTTCGCCATACGTGCAGAAGCCGGAGCGGCTGCCCTCGCAGCAGGGCCTCGTGTGCGGCCACTCGCGCGCAGCCGAGGTCGTGGGCGTCCCGTATCCCCGCCAGGACGACGCCCGGGTGTGCTGTCCCGGCGTACCCCCGGACCACCACCACCGGTGTGCTCGCGGTCGCCGTGGTCCGCCGGCCGACCGAGCCGAGGAGCAGCGAGGCGAACCCGCCGCGGCCCCGGTGGCCGACGACGATCGTGCCGGTCAGGGCGGCGGCGTGCCGCAGCGCCTCGGAGGGCGGGCGGTCGCTCAGCTCCTCGACGACGGCCACCTCCGGGTGGTGCGCGGAAACGGTCTCGGCCGTACGGTCGAGGACTTCGCGCCCGGTCCTGCGGCTCTCGTCGATCTCGCCCTGGAAGAGGTACCGGACGGGGGCGTCCGTGTCCGTCGCGTGGACGAGGAAGAGGACCGATCCCCGAAGAAGCGCCTCCTCGGCAGCCCCCAGGGCGGCGGACTTCGCCTCCTCGGATCCGTCGACACCGGCGACGACGCTTCCGGGCTGCCGGAGTCGCGGGGCTGCGGCCATGGCTCCTCCTTGCCGGGTGCGTGAGGACTGCCCTTCGACCCTCGCACCCCGCGCCGGAGGACCGGAGGGCCGCTGGGGGCAGAGGTGGGGCCAAAGGTCCCACGCGACGGCGCCGCGAACCGGCAGGGCCCGGTCGGGCCCGTAGGCGAGGGACCGTTCGGCCCCTCGCCGACGCGTGACGGCTCGGTGGACGGTGGTGGCGTGAAGACCCATCTGCCGTCTGTCCGAACGGGAGGGACCGCGCTGAAGCACCTCAAGGTCGGCGGCCTGATGACCGACGACGTCGTCTCCGCCGTCCCCGACACGTCGATGCGGCTCCCTGGACGTTCATCCGGCACCCGTGGCCGGCGCGGTGTCGACGGCCGTGTGCTGCGGCCCACCGAGCGCGACCTTGATCGCACCGGTCCGGGCGGCGCTGCCGAAGACGTCGTACGCCTCCTCCATCTGCCCAAGTTCGAAGCGGTGGGTGACCAGCTCCGTGGTGGGGAGCCGGCCGGCGGCCATCATCCGCAGCAGCATCGGCGTCGAGGAGGTGTCGACGAGGCCGGTGGTGAGGGTGACGTCCTTGATCCACAGGTCTTCCAGGTGGAGGGCGGCGGGCTTGCCGTGGACGCCGATGTTGGCGACGCGGCCCCCGGGGCGGACCATACGGGTGCACATCTCGAAGGTCTGCGGCACTCCCACGGCCTCCATGACGACGTCGGCGCCGAGGCCGTCGGTGAGGTCGGCGACGAGCTGTTCCGGTTCCTCCCCGGCTGCTGCGGTGGCGTCGGCGCCGAGCCTGCGGGCGGCGGAGAGGCGGGATTCGTCCAGATCCACAGCGATGATCCGGCCGGGGCTGTAGAGGCGTGCGGTGGTGATCGCGGCGAGACCGATGGGGCCCGCGCCGACCACGACGACGGTGTCGCCGGGCTGGACCGCGCCGTTGAGGACGCCGACCTCGTAGGCGGTGGGGAAGATGTCGGCGAGGAGCACGGCGTCGAAGCTGTCGACGCCGCTGGGGACCGGGTGGACGGAGAGGTCGGCGAAGGGCACGCGGACGTACTCGGCCTGGGTGCCGTCGATCAGGTGGCCGAGGACCCAGCCGCCTCCGCCCCGGCACTGGCCGTATCGCTGCTCGCGGCAGAAGCGGCAGCGTCCGCAGGAGGAGATGCAGGAGATCAGGACCCGGTCGCCGGGCCGCACCGCCCGGACGTCGCCGCCCGTCTCCATCACGGTGCCGACCGCCTCGTGACCGAGGACACGCCCGGGTTCGACCTCGGGCACGTCCCCCCTGACGATGTGCAGGTCGGTGCCGCAGAGGGTGACGGCGTCGACGCGCACGATCGCGTCCGCCGCGTCCTTCACCGCGGGATCGGGCACGTCCTGCCACGCGACCCGGCCCGTTCCCTGGAACACGAGAGCCTTCATGACGACCGCCTTCCCGGCCGGTCCGCGGGTCTGCTCCCACGGATCCCACCGTCAGGCTCGCCCCGCGTCACCTCCGCGCGCATGGGCCGGTCGGTCCCCGGTCCGGGCCCCTCGGACCCCTGGCACACCGCACCGGGCGGCGCGAGGGTGGAGTCGGACCGGTGCGGCCGGCCCCCGGCGCGAAGGAGGGCCCTCCCATGTCCGAGGCAACAGCGCACACCGCCCCGTCGGTGCCGCGCCCCGCCCTGCTCAACTGCCTGGGCGGCGTGGGGACGGTCACCGGCAGCGGGTTCCTGGTCGAGAGCGACCATGGCCGGAACCTCCTCGACTGCGGTCTCTTCCAGGGTTTCGCGAAGTTGCGGCGGCGCAACTGGGACCGGTTCGCCCGGGACGCGGCCGACGTCCGTGCGGTGGTCGTCACCCACGCCCATCTGGACCACTGCAGCCATCTGCCGCTCCTGGTCCGGCAGGACTTCCGCGGCCCGATCCTCACGACGCCGCACACGGCCCGGACACCCGCTGCTCCTGCCTCCGGAGCCGTTCTCCGGCGCCGACGTGCTGCTGGTGGAGTCGACGTACGGCGACCGCCGCCACGACCAGGAATCCGCCCGCTCGGAGTTCGCCTCGGTGATCGAGCGGACCCTCGCCCGGGGCGGCTACCGCGACGCCGTGCGCGAGCGCTCTCCCGAGCTGCGGCCCGAGATCCTCGCCCGGGGCGAGGCCGCGCTGAGCCCGGCCCCGTTCCTCGCCGCGCGTACGGTCCAGGAGTCCATCGACATCAACAGCGCGCACGGCCCCGCCGTCATCGTCTCCTCGGCCGGCATGGCCACCGGCGGCCGCGTCCTGCACCACTTGCACCGCCTCCTGCCTGACCCGCGCAACGCCGTCGTCGTGGTCGGCTTCGCCGCCGCCGGCATTCGCGCCCGGGACCTGGTCGACGGGGTCCGCACGCTGAAGATGTTCGGCGAGTACGTACCCGTACGGGCCGAGGTCGCCGACGTCCCCCGTTTCTCCGCCCACGCCGACGCGGACCAGATCGTCGGCTGGCTCCGAGGAGAGACCGTCCCGGTCCGTTGACACGGGCCCTTCGGCCCGCGGAGCGGGACCCGCGCGGCCCTGTCGGCCACGGCGTCTTCCGCGGGACGCTGAGCGAAGCGGGCTGGAGGGCACCATGACCACCACGCGGCCCCTGCTGGACGAACTCCCGCCGGAGGCACGGGCACGACTCCTGGAACGCTTTCCTCCGGCCCGCTTCGCCCCCGGCACCCGCGTCTTCCGACAGCGCCGGCGCGCCGACCGCTTCTGGATCGTCCAGACCAGCCGGGTGGAGCTCGACGTCCACGTCCCGGGCCATCGTGACGCCGCCGTGGACACCCTCACCAGCGGCGCGCTCCCCGGCTGTTCCTGGATCGTGCCGCCCTGTCTCCGACACCTCGGCGCCACCGCCGTCGGAGGTGCCTGCGCTGGAGTTCGACGCCCCGGCCGTACGGGAGCCGTGCGCCGGCGATCCGTCCGTGGGCGAGACGGTCTTCGCCCGTGTCGCGGCCCCGATGGCCCGCGGGCTGCCGGCGGCCCGCGGCCGCCTCCTCGACGGCCTCGTCTCCCCTCGCCCTCCCGAGCTCCTGTCCCACGGCCGTTGAAGGAGACAGCCATGACCACACGGACGTTCACCGTCGCCGACGTGATGACCAAGAAGGTCGTCGCCGTCCGGCCCGACGCCTCCTTCAAGGAGATCGTCACCGCGATGGAGCGCTGGAAGGTGACCGCGCTGCCCGTCCTTGAGGGAGAAGGACGGGTCGTCGGTGTCGTGTCCGAGGCGGACCTGCTCCTCAAGGAGGAGTTCCACGACCACCGCCTGGGCATGATCGAGCAACTGCGGCGACGCGACGCCACATCCAAGGCCGGTTCCGACCGGGCGGCGGAGCTGATGACCACGCCCGCCGTCACCGTACGACCGGAGGCATCCCTGCCCCGAGCGGCCCGGCTCATGGCCACGCACAGGGTGAAACGACTTCCCGTCGTCGACGCCGACGGGATGATCCAGGGCGTCGTCAGCCGCTCCGACCTGCTGAAGGTCTTCCTCCGGCCGGACGAGGAACTCGCCGACGAGGTCGGCCGCGACGTCGTGGCGCATCTGTTCCCGCTCTCCCGGGACCGGATCGAGGTCCGCGTCGACGCCGGTGTGGTGACCCTGACCGGCGACGTGCGCGACAGCACGCTCATCCCGCTCGCGGAGCGCCTGGCCCGGGCCGTCGAGGGCGTGGTGGACGTACGGTGCGCGCTCACCCTCGCCGCCGGGGCGTGACCCCGGCGGCAGCTCCCGTACGGGGCGGCGCCTCCCCGTGCCTGCTCGAAGCGACGTCCCGGAGGGCAGGTTCGTCATCGGCAGAGAGCCGCTGCCGGAGGTCAACGCGCCGCTGCCGCAGACCCGGCCGGTGGAGACGTATCTGCTGTCCCCGCTCTGCCACCAGGCAGTCCCCACCACGGCCGCCCGTGGGGGCCGGACGGCCCTCCCCCCGCCGGTCGACACGGGCAATCCTGAGAGGCGGGGTGCGGAATCCGTGCACGGAAGGTGACCGGTGATGAGGCACCGAAGCGTGGCCGAGCTGATGACGCCCACGGCCGTCAGCGTCGGGCGGCAGACGCCGTTCAAGGAGATCGCCCGGCTTCTGGACGAGTTCGACATCACCGCCGTCTGCGTGGTGGACGAGGAGAACCGCCCGCTGGGCGTCGTCTCGGAAGCCGACCTCGTCCGCCGCCACGCGGTCGGCTCCGGCATCGACACGGCCGGCGCGCTCATGTCGAGCCCCGCCGTGGTCGCCCACCCCGACTGGAGTGTGGTGCGCGCGGCCCGGGTGATGGACAGGGCCGGAGTGAAGCGGCTGCCGGTGAACGGCGACGACGGGCGGGTCGTGGGGGTTCTGAGCCCCAGCGACCTGGTTCAGCTGTTCCTCCGCAGGGACCGGGCGATCCGGGAGGAGATCGTCGAGGACGTCATGACCCGGACGCTCGGTCTGCACCCCTCCGATGTCTCCGTGGAGGTCGAGGACGGCCGGGTCACCCTCAGCGGCACGGTGCGGCGTCCCGGACTCGTGCCCGTCCTCCTCGGGCTCTGCAACAGCGTCGACGGGGTGGTGGGGGTCGTGGACCGGCTCCGGCGCGACGACCGCACCTCCAGCACAGGGAAGTAGCGACATGGACGCTCCTCGAACCCCCCGCCCGCCCGTCCGCGTGACGGCCACGCTCGACGCCCCGCTCTCCCGTTGGCTGTGGCTGGTCAAATGGATTCTCGCGATCCCGCACTGGATCGTGCTGTTCTTCCTGTGGATCGCCTTCCTCGTCGTGACGGTGATCGCCTTCTTCGCGATCCTGTTCACCGAGCGGTACCCGCGGCCCCTGTTCGACTTCGGCCTCGGCGTGCTGCGCTGGTCCTGGCGGGTCTCGTACTACTCCTACGGCGCTCTCGGCACCGACCGTTACCCGCCCTTCAGCCTCGGCCCCGAACCCGGCTACCCGGCCCGGCTCGACATCGCCTACCCGGACCGGCTCTCCCGCTCGCAGGTGCTCGTCAAGTGGTGGCTGCTCGCCATACCCCACTACCTGATCCTGGCGTTCTTCACCGGCGGCATGCGCGCCGGCTGGTGGAGCGGCGGCCTGATCACCCTGCTCGCGGTCATCGCCGGCTTCGCCCTCGCCTTCACCTCGTGCTATCCCCGGGACCTGTTCGACCTGGTCGTCGGCCTCAACCGCTGGGTCCTCCGGGTCGCCGCCTACGCGAGCCTGATGACGGACGTCTATCCGCCCTTCCGCCTCGACCAGGGCGGGGACGAGCCGGCGCCGGCGGAGAAGTCTCTCTGACGCCGCCGGGCACGGCGCGCCTCGTCCACGCCCCAGACCAGCAGCGGGAAGGTACCGATGAACCGGACGACGTCCCAGGGGAGCGGTGCAGTGCCGAAGAGCTGCTGCAGTGGCGGCGCGTAGACGAGCGCGGCGGTGAAGCAGAGTTCGAAGGCGATGCCCGCGAGCAGCAGCGGGTCGGACAGGACCTCGATCTCGCGGAGCGCGGCGTGGTCGGTGCGGGCGGCGAAGGCGGTGCCGACCTGGCAGGAGACGATGCCGGCGAACGTGGCCGTCGTCGCCGTCACGTACGCGCCGTGCAGAGGGGTCCCCTTGTCGGTGGGGTCGCCGGGCTGCCAGCCGGCGCGCCACAGGACGTAGATGTAGACGATGAACTTGGGGACGTTGTCGTAGACGCGGCGACCGGATTCGATCGCGGTGACGATGGTGGCGAAGTCGTCGTCGGTGAGCACCATGGCCGCCGCCTCGCGGGCCACGTCCGTGCCGGAGCGGCCCATCGCCACCCCGATGTGGGCGCGGTGCAGGGCGGGGGCGTCGTTGACGCCGTCGCCCGTCATGGCGACGATCCGGCCGTGGGCCCGCAGGGTGTCGGCGATCTTGAGTTTCGTCTCGGGCGAGGAGCGCGCGAAGACGATCTCGGCGTCGTCCTCGACGAGGAGCCGGTCCGGTTCGCCGTCGTCCAGGGATTCGGAGGTGGCGACGACCTCCAGTCGGGGCACCCCGATGCCGACCTCCCGTGCGATCGCGGCGGCTGTGGCACCGTTGTCCCCCGTCACCACGTGCACGCGCACACCGGCCTCGTGGCAGCGGCGGACGGCGGACGCCACCTCGGCACTCGGCGGGTCGTACAGACCGACCAGGCCCAGCAGGGTCAGGCCGACTTCGGCGTCCTGTCGCCGGACGGGCCTCTCCTCGTCCGGCCCGAGGTCGCGGAAGGCGACCGCCAGGACGCGCGTGCCAGCTTCGGCGAGTCGCTGCGCCGCTGTTCGGGCCGCCTCTCCATCGGGCCCGGGCGGCACGCGCTCCAGAACCGCTTCGGGGGCTCCCTTGACCACCACCCGGGCGGTCCCGGAGCCTTCCGGGCCCTGGACCACGGACATCGTCCTGAGCCGTGGGCCGAACCGGAAGAGGGCCTGCCGCCGCCCGTCGCGCCGGTCGAGGTCCACCGGTGCTCCGAGGTCGGCGGCTCCCTCCACGAGGGCGGACTCGGTGGGGGGTCGCCGTGCAGCTCGCCGTCCGTGTCCCGAGCGACCGTGGTGCACTCGGCGGCGGCCCGCAGCGGGGCCTGGGCCCAGGGCCCCGCGTCCGTTCCGTGACCGGGGGTCCAATGCGCACGCAGGCGCATGCGGTTGCGGGTGAGGGTGCCGGTCTTGTCCGTGCAGATGACGCTGGTGGAGCCGAGGGTCCCGACCGCGCTGAGCCGCTTGACCAGGGCGCCCTGCCGGGCCGCCTTCTTGACCTGTCGCTCCAGGGGACTCGGCTCGCGGCGCGTCCGTTGGCTGAGGGCGGCGATCCGTCCCAGCTCGGTGCGGTCCCCGGTGGCGAAGACGACGGCCCGGGCCTGTCCCTCGACACAGGTGGTCCCGCTGAAGACGATGTTGGGCTCCTCCAGGAGGGGAGCACCGAGCAATCCGGCCACCGCCACCCGTTCCGCCGGCACCGACTCCCCAGTCAGCATCGACAGGTCCACCTCCACACCGCCCTCGGTGACCCGGCCGTCCGCCGGAACCTTGTCCCCCTCCTCCAGGACGATGACGTCGCCCGGCACGAGGTCACGGGCCTCCACGGTGAGCGGCCGCCCGTCGCGTACCACGAGGGCGTGCTCGGGCAGGTAGCGGGCGAGGGTCTCCACCGCGCGTTCCGCCTGGCGTTCCTGGAGCGGGGCGAAACCCGCGTTGACGACGATGACCGCGAGGACGGCCTGGCCGAGCACGGCCAGGTCCGCCACGAAGGCCAGGGCGGCCGCGGCCCACAGCAGCAGGGCCAAGGGGTGGGCCAGCTGGGTGGCCACCTCCCGCCAGAACGGGGCGCTCGCCTTGCGGCGTACCTCGTTCGGGCCGTGCACCGCGAGACGGCGGGCCGCCTCGCGGGCGGACAGCCGTCCGGGCCCGTGTCCAGCTCACGGCGGAGGCGGGGAAGGGGCTCGCTCGGATCGAAAGGAAGGGCCTCGGCCGACGGACGGACGATGCGCGGGCGCCGACCGGACCGGGACCGGGCGCCCGCCCGTGGGCGCCGAGGTC